>DISA01000072.1:15754-54828 GCA_002421915.1 Gallionellaceae bacterium UBA6222 | reverse complement strand
CATGGTCGGCGAAATCCGCGACCTGCCGACCGCCGACATGGCGGTGCAGGCCGCCCTCACCGGCCACCTGGTGCTATCCACCCTGCACACCAACGATGCGCCTTCCGCCATCACCCGTCTGCTCGATCTGGGCATCCCGCCTTATCTGCTCAATGCCACTTTGCTCGGTGTCATGGCGCAGCGCCTGGTGCGCACACTTTGTCCCCACTGCAAACACCCACACCCGGCACGGGAGAGCGACAACGAACTGTGGGATCATCTGGTCGCACCGTGGAAGGCGGCCAGACCAAAGCAATTGCAGCGGCCACAAGGTTGCCTGGAATGCCGCATGACAGGCTATTCCGGGCGCATCGGTATCTACGAAATATTGCTCATGTCACCCGAATTGCGCAAACTGGTAAACACCAACATGAATCTCGTCAGCCTGCGCGAGCAGGCAAACCGGGAAGGCATGAAGCCCTTGCGCATCTCCGGAGCGCAGAAAGTAGCTGCCGGGTTGACCACGCTGGAAGAAGTGCTCAAAACATCACCACCCGCCGACCAAAATTGATTTCAAATGAGGAGAATAAAATGGGCATATTGGACTTACTCAACCAGCGTCACGCCATCGAAAACCACGTGCAACTGCGGGAAATCGCTGACGGCGTGATCATCGTCGAAGTTGCCAACCAGCACGCCCTCGCCAACATCGCCCTGCAAGGGGCGCATATCGCCACTTTCCAACCGCGCGGTGAAGAGCCGGTAATCTGGCTGTCGCCACAGGCAAAATTCGCACCGGGCAAATCCATCCGTGGCGGGGTGCCGATCTGCTGGCCCTGGTTCGGCCCCCATCCAACCGACAGCAAGCTGCCCGGTCACGGCTTTGCCCGCACCGTGCCGTGGGATTTACTGGAAACCAAGGCGCTGGAAGATGGGGCCACTTTCCTCCGCTTTGGCCTGATTGAAAGCGACACCACGCGCACGCAATGGCCGCATCCCTCGATCGTGCAACTCGAAGTCACCGTTGGCAAAGCGCTGCGGGTGGAGCTGGTCACCGCCAACACGGGCGCGGCACCGCTCGAATTGGGTGAGGCCTTGCATACCTATTTTCAGGTCAGCGATCTCGACAACATGAATATCCGCGGTCTGGAGAATTGCGAATATATGGACAAGGTGAATGGCTCGGCCCGCTTCACCCAGCAGGATGGCATCGTGATCACAGGCGAAGTGGACCGGGTGTATGTGAACACCGAAGCCGATTGCGTGATTGAGGACAAGGGACTGAAACGCGCCATCCGTATTGCAAAACAAGGCAGCCAATCCACCATTGTCTGGAATCCGTGGACGGAAAAGGCCGACAAGATGGGCGACTTCGGTGAAAACGGCCATCGCGGCATGGTATGTGTCGAAAGCGGCAACGCGCTGGAGAACGTCGTCACCATCGCGCCGGGTGAGACGCACCGGCTGGTGGCGGTATATAGCGTGGAAAAACTGTAGAACCCTTATCCGCAGATTACACAGATTAAACAGATTTCAACCAAAGCCCGCCGGGAGCGAGTATTGATCTTCGTAATCCGCGGACAAAAAAGAACCGCTTCGCAGCGGCTCTTTTTCATTGCAGCATCAAATCAGAATCAGTTCGCGCGTTTCCTGAACTCGTTGCTGCGGGTGTCGATTTCGATCTTGTCGCCGATCTCGATGAATGCCGCCACCGGCAGTTCATAACCGGAGCCTTTCAGCTTGGCCGGCTTCATCACCTTGCCGGAAGTATCACCGCGCACAGCAGGCTCGGTGTATTCAATTTCGCGCACGATGGTATTGGGAAGCTCGACTGAAATGGCCTTGCCTTCGTAAAACGTTACTTCGCACTTGTCTTCCATCCCGTCCGACAGATAGTTCACCACGTCGCCGAGATTCTCCTTCTCCACCTCGTACTGGTTGTATTCCTCATCCATGAAAACGTACATTGGATCGGCGTAATAGGAATAGGTGCAATCCTTCTTGTCCAGGATGATCTGGTCGAATTTATCGTCGGCGCGATAGACCGCTTCGCTGGGGGTGTCGCTGAGCAAGTTTTTGAACTTGAACTTCACCACCGAACCGTTACGACCTGAACGTGTGTATTCCGCCTTCTGTACAACCAGGGGCTGGCTATTCACCATCACCACATTGCCGGCGCGGAGTTCTTGTGCGATTTTCATAGCAATATACCTACAGCAAAAATTTGAAGGCGCGGATTCTATGCATTTCGGCGCAAAAAATCCAGCAAATTCAATGCAAGGTTGTTTGGCGACAGTTGCTGCGCCCAATCCTTGCAGTGCCGGGTCAATACCCCGCGCTGTGCCAGCAGGTTTAACCAGGCTGCGCCAATCCCGGTTCCGCCGTTCCACGCCCCCCACATGACGCGCACCGCCGCAGCCATCTCGGCAGGCAAATCCGCCGTGTAGCGTGCGCACAACGCTTCCAGTTTTGCCAGGTGCACCCCGTCATGCTGCGGATAGATGTGCCAGATGAAAGGCCGCGCCGCCCATTGTGCCCGCACACAGGAATCCTCGCCGCGCACGAAATTAATGTCGCACGCCCACAGCAACTCGTCGTAGCGGTCCTGCTCGACAAAGGGCAATACATGCACGCACAGATTGCCGCGTGAATATACTCGTGGGTCGGACTTCAGTCCGACAATATTAGTCGGACTGAAGTCCGACCCACAAGAGAGGATGCCCTCGAAATATTGCCTTACCTGCGGCAACGCACGCCCTTCCGGCACCAGACAGGTAACAAGCCGGGCGCCATGCTCCCAGGTGTGTAGCAAGCCCTCCATCGCCTCGTTCTCATAGCTGAACAGCGAGACGCGCAATTCACCCGGCTGGCATTCCGGCACCCCCAATCCTTGCCAGAAAATAGCTTGGGCCGCCGCATCCGCCTGAAACGCATCGCGCCGCTTCAACAGATCGCACTCCAGCAACAGCCCGCCCGTCCGGGGCGCAAAACCGGGAAAGAAATAATACTTGGTCAGGGGCAAGGTCGGGTGCGGCGAAGGCAGCCTGTGGCAGCCTTCCACCCAGTCTTCGGCGCTCAGGTATTCGAGATTGACCCAGACCGGTTTCTTGTCGCGGGCGGCCATTGCCGCCAGATAGCGCTGCGGCAACCGGCAGGCGAAGGCTTCAATGACCAGCGCTGCCGGCTCGACCGGCGGAAACTCGGCAGGCCAGCGCCGCACTTCAACGCCCTGCTGATGCTGCTCGTCCAGCATCACATCCACCTGCGGACACAGGCGCGCAAAACTTTGCAAGTCATCCACCCACAAGCGCACGGATACGCCGAATTCGTTCGCAAGTTGCCGCGCCAGACGCCAGCTCACCCCGATGTCACCGTAGTTATCCACCACGGTGCAGAAGATGTCGCAGGTGCAGTCACTATCTTTCATCCTTTAAACCGCCTGCTGTTCCAACACATAACTGCCCTGCCCCAGTTGCCCCAAGCGTGCTGCCAATACAGGCATTACTTCTTGCAAGGTGGCGTATAGCTTCCACGGCGGATTGATGACGAACATCCCGCTGCCGTGCATGCCGAAGCCGTCTTCATCGGGTGTGTGTACGTTCAAGGCAACGTGCAACCAACTCTTCACCTCTAGTTGTTTCAAATTCTCGGGCAGCTGCCCGGATTCACTGCGCTGCAACTGCGGATACCACACGGCATAAGTGCCGGTGGCAAAGCGTTTCAATCCTTCCTGCAATGCAGTGACCACGCGCTGGTAATCCTGTTTTTCTTCATAGGGCGGATCGATCAGCACCAGCGCACGGCGCGGTGGCGGCGGCAGCAGCGCTTTCAGCGCGGCGAAACCGTCCGCCTTTTGCAGCAGCACCCGCGCCCCCTGTCCGGTAAAGTTCTGTTGCAGCAGACCGAAGTCGGTCGGATGCAGTTCAACCAGGCGCATCCGGTCCTGTTCGCGCAGGACGGATTGCGCCACCAGCGGCGAGCCGGGATACAGCCGCAGCTTCCCATCCGGATTGAACTGCCGGACCATTTGCACATATTCCGCCAGCGGCACAGGCAGATCAGCGGCATCCCACAGACGCGCGATGCCGCCCTCGAATTCCGCATTCTTTTCCGCGTACTCGCTATCCAGCTCGTAACAGCCGGCTCCGGCGTGGGTGTCGATGTACCAGAACGGCTTGTCCTTCTGCGCAAGATGGCGCAGCAATTCCAATTCAACGAAATGCTTGAGCACATCGGCATGATTGCCGGCATGAAAAGCGTGGCGATAACTCAGCATAAAAACTCCACCAAATATATTGATGCCGCAATTTGATCGGCCGCGGATTGACACGGCTGAAACGCGGGTAAAGTCAAAAACGAAGGATATAAAGTTTTGATTTTTATCCGTGTCAATCCATGTTCATCTGTGGCCCGATTATTACTCTGCATGCAGCGCCTCCACCGGATCGAGCCGCGCAGCGCGCATGGCCGGGGCGACGCCTGCGGCAAGGCCGATGCTGACAGCACTTAATTCAGCCAGCACCGCATACAGCCACGGCGTATGCACAGGCAGTGCCGGAAACAGCAGATGCAAGCCCTGCGCCATGCCGATCCCGATACCCAGCCCCAGCACGCCGCCGAGCGCGGAAAGCATGATCGCCTCCCCCAAAAATAGCGCCAGCACCTGTTGCTCGCGCGCGCCCAGTGCGCGCAACAAACCGATCTCAGCGGTGCGCTCGGTGACGGCCATGGTCATGATAGTAAGGATACCGACCGCGCCGACCAGCAGCGAGATGCCGCCCAGCGCGCCGACCGCAAAAGTGAGGATGTTCAGCACCGAACTCAGCACCTCCAGCGCCTGCTCCTGCGAGATGATAGTGAAATCCTCGCGTCCGTGCCGCTCAATCATGCGCTCCTTGATCAACCGGATCATCGTCTCGGCGGGAACATCGGCGCGGTAGCTGACGTTGATCTCCATCAGGCCGGAGCGGTTGAACAGTTCCATCGCGCGCGCGGCCGGGATGAACACCGTATCGTCCATGTCCATGCCGAGGATCTGCCCTTTCGACTCCATCACCCCGACCACACGGTAGCGCTGACCGCCGATGCGCAGGTACTGGCCGAGCGGGTTCTGTCCGGCGAACAACTCCTGCTGAATCTTGGCGCCGATCACCACCTGCGCGCGCGCCTGTTCGTCGTCCGCATCGGTCCAGAAGCCGCCGTTCTGCACCTTCATAGTAAAAGCCTTGCCGAAATCGCGTCCCTCGCCCAACACCATGGTGCGCCGCGTGCGCCCCTCGTAGCGCACCTCGGCATTGCCGACCAGACCGGGGATGACATGCTCAACATAGGGCAAACGGCGCAAAGCGTCGGCATCTTCCAGCGTCACCTGGCGCACCGAGCCGAAGATGCCGACGTTGCCGCCCTGCGTCTGCGTCTTGCCCGGTTGCACGCTGATGATATTGGTACCGAATTGCGAGAATTCGGACAGCATGAACTGGTGCAACCCCTCGCCGATGGAGGTGAGCAGAATGACGGCCGCGATACCGATAGCGATGCCCAGCCCGGTGAGGAAGCTGCGCATGCGGTAGGTGAGGAAGCTGGACGAGGTGAGCGTGATCAGGTCGCGCAGGTACATGACTTATTTCCCCGCCAGTGCCGCAACGGGATCCAGTCGCGCCGCGCGCCGCGCCGGCCATACGCTGAACAGCACGCCGGTACCGAGCGCGGTGAACGTCGCTGCCAGCACCGCCCACCAGGGCGGCGACACCGGCAACGTCGGATATATCTGCCCGATGATCATGCTGCCGGCGTAACCCAACACCAGACCGAGCAAGCTGCCTATGCCGGACAACAACACCGCCTCGGCAAAGAACAGATGACGTATCTGTTTGCCCGGTGCCCCGAGCGCCTTGAGCAAGCCAATCTCCTTCACCCGCTGCGCCACGGCGATCAGCATCACATTCATGATCAGCACACCGGCCACGGCCAGGCTGATGGCGGCGATACCGCCGACCGCCATGGTCAACGCGCCCAGAATGCGATCAAAGGTCTGCAGCACCGCATCCTGGGTGATGACCGTCACATCGCGCTCGCCACCGTGACGTTCCAGCAGGATAGCTTCGGCATCCCTCATTGCCTGCCCGATGGCGTCACGATGCTTCGCCTCGATCAGCACACGGAACAGACTGGACGTGTTAAACAGTTGGTGCGCGGCAGCGACCGGGATGATCACCAAATCATCGGTGCGCATGCCCATGGATTCGCCCTGCGGTGCCAGCACGCCGATCACCCGAAAGCGCCTGTCGCCCAGCCGCACAGATTGCCCCACCGCATGTTCGTTGCCGAACAGTTCGCGCTTGATCGCGTTGCCCAGCACGCACACCGAAGAACTGTCGTGCAGGTCACCCGCCGGCAGAAAACTGCCGACCGCCATGCTCATGTGGCGTATCCCGAGCATGTCGGCGGACGATCCGGCCACCACCACCTCGCGGTTGAGCGCACCGCGCGAGATCGCGGCCGAACCGATGGTCAGCGGTGCAATGCGCATAATGGCGCGGCTGCGCAGCAATGCCTGCGCGTCATCCAGCGTGATATCGCGCGGCGTCTGTCCGGACATCATCCCGGGACCGATGCCTGCCGTCTCGGTGTGTCCGGGCAACACGATGACCAGGTTGGTGCCCAATGATGAGAACTGGTCGATCACATAGCGCCGCGCACCCTCACCCAGCGCGGTCAGCACCACCACCGCCGCGACACCGATTGACATCGCCAGCATCATCAGCAGCGTGCGTGTCGGACTGCCGCGCAGGCTGCCGGAGGCGAACTGGAGGGTGTCGGCGAATTTCATTTACTGCTTCATTCCGGCGCAGGCCGGAATGACGGGATAAGTTTTACTTTGAATCATTTTGAATCGATTCATCGGAAACGATGCGCCCGTCCAACATATGTATCCGCCGCTGCGCGCGCGCGCCGATCTCGGCGTCGTGCGTCACCACCACCAGCGTGATGCCCTGTTCCAGCAAGCCTTCCAGCAGCTTGAGCACTTCCCAGCCGGTGTTGCGGTCGAGGTTGCCGGTCGGTTCATCCGCCAGCAGCACACTGGGATTCATCACCGTCGCACGGGCGATGGCGACGCGCTGGCGCTGGCCACCGGAGAGCTGGTCCGGCTTGTGGTCGGCGCGATCAGACAGCCCGTAGTTGCGCATCAGCACCTGCACCCGTTGCTTGCGCTCGTCCGCCGGAATACCGGCCAGGATCATCGGCAATTCCACGTTCTGTGCGGCGGTCAGACGCGGCACCAGATGGAAAGACTGGAACACGAAACCGATCTTCTCGCGCCGCACGCGCGCCAGTTGCTCGTCGTCCAGATCGGTGACGTTGCCGCCGTCCAGCAGATAGGTGCCCGAACTCGGCCGGTCGAGCAGGCCGAGCATATTGAGCATGGTGGATTTTCCGGAGCCAGATGGCCCCATGATGGAGATGTACTCGCCCGCCCCGAAACTCAGATCGATGTTGCGCAAAGCCGCGACTTCCTGGTCGCCAACGATGAAGGTACGACAAACGTTTTGCAGCTCGATCATTTTGCGGCTGGTGTAGCTTCCGGTTCCACTCGCACACCTGCCTTCATCCCTTCCCGATCCAGCGAAGTCACGATGCGGTCGCCTTCGGCCAGGCCGGCAGTCACTTCAACATATTCCCAGTTGGAAAGACCGGTGGTCAGCGTGCGCTCTTCCAGCATCCCGCCCTCTCCGAAACGCAGCACGCGGTTGCCTTCCAGCAGCGCCCGGGTCGGTACGCGCAACACCTGTTCGCGCACCTCGTGGATAATCTCGACATCGGCACTGTAACCGACCAGCAATCCTTCATCTTCGGCCAACTTGTCGAACTCAACCTCCACCTCAACCGTACGCGCCTGTTTCTCCAGATCGAGCACATAGGGCGCGATGCGCCGTACCTTGCCGCTGAACACGCGCCCCTTGATGGCATCCAGCGTGATGCGGCTGACCTGGCCGACTTTCAGTTTTGGCGCATCCACTTCGTCGATGGGCGCGCTGACATACAGGCAGCTATCGTCGATTAAATCGATGGCGGGAATGGTCAGGATGCCGGGCGGCGACGGCGTGGCGAATTCGCCCAGTTCGCCGCTGATATCCGCCACCACACCGTCAAACGGCGCGCGCAACACCATGCGTTCCAGCGTGGCCTGCGCGACCGCGATGCGCGACCTGCTCTGCTCTATGTCGCCTCTGGCCGAAGCACAGGCGGATTGTTTCGCCGAAGCTTCCGTCAGTGCGCGATCCAATTGCTGCGCGGAGATAAACCCCTGGTCGCGCAGCTCTTGCGAGCGCGCCGCATCGCGCTGCGCCGCATCCGCCAGCGTGCACACCTCCTGTACACGTGTCAGCGAAACCTTGAGTTGATCCTGCGCCAACCTTTCCTGCGCGTGCAGGTCGTTGTCCCACAACTCCAGCAGTATCTGACCCTGTTTCACACGCTGGCCTTTTTTCACTAGCAACTTGGCGATCTGCCCGCCCGCCGAGGGCGACATCTTGGCGCGCCGGCAAGCGTTCACAGTGCCCGCACGCGTGTTGCTGACCGAGGCTTCCACGACGCCGCGCTCTACCGTCTGCAAAACCACGGGTATGGGTTTGGCATGCGGGAACAGCAGTGCCACAGCCGCAACGGCAGCCACAGCCATGACGGCGATGATGATTTTCTTGCGGCGGGAAGATTGCGAACCGGAAGTCGGTAAGGTCATTGATGCTCCTGACTGTTCGCTGCGAAATAGCGAGAGAAATGGTGCCGATGAGGGGAATCGAACCTCTGACCTACGCGTTACGAGTGCGTTGCTCTACCAACTGAGCTACATCGGCATTTCGGCGCGGATTATATGCGGATAGCGCGACTACGGGCAACGACTAACGCCAGCGATACGCCGAAACATCGAGTGTTTGCGGCCTATCCAACACTTTGTTGAGCAGCACTTCCGCACTGGCGGGGGCCATGGTGACACCGTAGCGGAAATGACCACCGTTGATATACAGATTCTGCAAAGCGGGATGGCGGTCTATGGTAGGGATGTTGCCCGTCGAGCCGGGACGCAAGCCCGCCCAGTGCCGCTCGACCAGCATGCCCTGCAAGGCAGGCAACAACGCGATAGCGCGCTGCAACATGGATTCGCGCGCTTCCTCCGTCGTGGATTTGTCGAAGCCGACATCCTCCAGCGTGCTGCCGATCAGCAAATGGCCATCCTTGCGGGGAATGAAGTACAGATCGCACTGCAACAGGATATGCGGCAGCGGCGGCGCATCGAATTTGAACAGCAGCATCTGCCCGCGAATGGGTTTGATATCCAACTGCTGCGCATGCTCGCCCAGCAGCGCCTTGCTCCAGGCACCCGCCGTCAACACGTAGTCGTCCGCCTTGAGATCGCCCTGACTGGTGCGCACATGCCGCACCCTGCCCGCTTGTGCTTCGACAGCCAGCACCTCGCATTGCTCCACGATACGCCCGCCGAGCTGCAGCACACGCTCGCGCATGGCACGCAACAAGCGCGGATTGCGCACTTGGGCGATCTCCGGCAGGTAGATCGAATCGCCGGCCAACTCATATCGCATACCGTGCGCCTCGCACCAGTCGGTCGCCACGCCCGGATCGAACGGCGGCAACACCCGCATGCCGCAACGCTGGTACTCGGTATCCACCCCGGTCTTGGCAGTCAGTTCAGCGGTGAAGTCCTCGAAACGCGCCATGCCCAGCAAGGCCAGGCGCGTGACTTCCTCGGGATAGTCCCAAGGACACAACGGCGACATGATGCCGCCCCCCGCCCAGGATGCCTCCTGCCCCGATTCGCCGCGCTCCAGCACGGTCACTTGGCCGCCTGCTTGCAAAAATGCCTGCGCCGTCGCCAAACCGACCGCACCCGCGCCTATCACTATGAAATGTTTTGACAAAACCACTCTCTATGCCGTGCCGTTAGTCTGGGAAAAATGCCACTCATCGGCAATCGCTGGCTTCGCGCGAGCCGCTGCCTTATTTTTGCCACACCAAACAAATCTGGAGTGCAGAATGAAACAGCAGAACGGCTTCACACTGGTTGAACTGATGATCGTCGTCGTCATCGTCGGCATACTAGCATCGGTAGCGCTGCCCGCCTATCAGGACTATGTCGTTCGCGGAAAACTGACCGAAGCCACGTCCAACCTTGCCAATGCACGCGTCAAGATGGAACAGCATTTCCAGGACAATCGCACCTACTTTGCAGATCCCGTCACACCAATTGCAGATGTATGCCCGGACTCAGTCAGTACTTCCAGCGACTACTTCACCTATGCTTGCACCAACCTGTCTTCGACCACTTACACCGTCACCGCGACCGGCATCAGCCCCCTGAATGATTTCAGCTACACCATAGACGAGACCAATGCAAAGAAGACGACAGGACTGAGAAGCGGCTGGGGTAGCACCCCCGCGAATTGCTGGATCACCAGCAAGGGGGGATCGTGCTGATCTTGCGTAACAAGACTGGCCAGACCGGCTTCTCCTTGGTGGAGTTGATGATCGGCATCGTCATCCTGGCGATCCTCGCCTCGGTCGCCATGCCCAGCTTCCAGACCTGGCTGCTGAATTCGCAGATCCGCAACGCCGCCGAATCCATTTCAAACGGGCTCCAGCGCGCACGTGCAGAGGCCGTCGGACGCAACATCAACGTAGAGTTCGTCCTGTCTGCCGATTCGTCCTGGGCTATCAACGTGGCCGGTGGTGCCAACATCGAATCGCGCTCCAGCAACGAAGGTTCCAAGAACGTCTCGGTAACCTTCGATCCGGCCGGAACGACCACGGTCACTTACAACAATTTCGGTGGCATCCAGCCTGCCAACGATGATGGCTCCGCCCCCTTCACCGAAGTCGACGTGG
This sequence comes from Gallionellaceae bacterium UBA6222, assembly GCA_002421915.1. GTDB lineage: Bacteria > Pseudomonadota > Gammaproteobacteria > Burkholderiales > Gallionellaceae > Sideroxyarcus. The sequence goes on along the minus strand of DISA01000072.1, from coordinate 43,950 downwards.
ATTCCACCACCTTGTCGGCAGCTGAAAGCCAGGATCTGCGTATCACCATCGGCTTCGGCGGCAACGTCCGAATGTGCGACCCCAACGCCCCTGGCGGCAGCCCCAGAGCCTGTTAAGCGGAGGATCATCATGAAACATCAATACCTGCCCGCAAAATCCTCACAACAAGGCGTGGTCATCATCGAAGCGATGATCGCCATCCTGATCTTCTCCGTCGGCGTGCTGGGCATCGTGGGCATGCAGGCCAACATGGTCAAGAACACCTCGGAATCAAAATTCCGGGCAGACGCCAGCTATATCGCCCAGCAACAGATCGGCTCGTTATGGGTCGCGCCGAGCAGCCTGCCGGCAGACGGCAGCAGTGCAACCAGCAGCATCTCCGATCAACTGCCCGGCGGGACGCTCACCATCTCACGCACCGGCAATCAGTTCACCGTGACCGTCGGCTGGCAGCAACCAGGCGAAGCGCCGCACAACTTCACCACCGTCGCCACCATCAGCGGAGTCTGAATGATGACCTCCAAAACCCGCCACATCTTGCAACGACACAACGGCTTCACCCTGGTGGAGATCATGGTCGGCCTCGCCATCGGCATGCTGGCCACACTGATCATTCTCCAGGTCATCTCCGTGTTCGAAGCGCAGAAACGCGCCACCACAGGCACGGCCGATGCACAGACCAACGGCAGCATCGCCCTGTTCAACATCACGCGGGAACTCAACCTGGCCGGCTACCCGCTGATGCCGATCGCCGATTCACCGCTGGAATGCACCACAGTCACCTTTGGCACGACAGGCATCACCAGCATCACCCCGGTCACCCTTACCGACGGGGCGAGCGGAGTGAGCGATACAATCACCCTGCGCTACGGAAATTCCGCGATGGGCGGCATCCCTGCCACTATCGAGGCGATGGGCGCCCCCAACCCGAATGACGCAACCGTCGGCAACAATCTCGGCTGCGCAACCGGCGACATCGCCCTCATCTCGAACGGCACCACCTGCGCCCTGACGGTCGTCACTGGCACCTCCCCGGCCAGTACGGTACCGGCGACCATCACGCTGACCGAAACCACCAATGCGACCTCCGGCGCCAATCTCGCCTGCCTCGGTGTCTGGAACGAGATCGACTTCGCGGTCAACGGCGGTAATCTGGTACGCGAGGGTGTTCCCGTCGTCGCCGGCATCGTAAGCATCCAGGCGCAATACGGCCTGTCCGACTCGGCCAATTCCAACCAGGTCACACAGTGGGTGGAACCTTCCGTCATCAATACCAGCAGCATCGCCGACCGCAATCGCGTCAAGGCGATACGCATCGCCATCGTGGCGCGCAACAGCAAGATGGAGGTCGGCAATGTGACGACGGCCATCAATGCATGGACGGGAAGCGTCTCCTCTCCCGCACCAACGCTCGATTTGAGTGCCGACCCCGATTGGCAACGCTATCGTTATCGGGTGTTCGAGACCATCGTGCCGTTGCGCAACGTGATCTGGGCAAGGGATACACTATGAGCACATCTTCGATTCGCAGGATAGGAGCCGGTCGTGCAATCAGGCAGCGCGGCGTGGTGTTGTTCTTCGCACTGATCGCACTCGTCGCCATGTCGCTGGCGGCGGTTGCACTGATCCGTTCGGTCGATACCAGCACCATCATCGCCGGTAATCTTGCGTTCCGGCAATCAACCATCAGCGCCGGTGATGCGGGCATCGATGCCGCCATGGGCTGGCTGACCGGCATACAGTCCGCCAATAGCGGACTCAATGTATTGACCGATGCGTCCCACCCTTTCAATGTCACCGATCTGGCCACCCGGCCCGGTTACCACTCCAATGCCGATACCGCATTGAGCCTGTTTGCAGAAACGACCTGGAACAGCACGGACAACAACAACGCCCTCGTGGGAACCAATGCGGCCACCGGCAACACCATCCGCTACATCATCCAACGCATGTGCCGTAATGCCAACCAGGTCCCCAGCGTCGATCACTGTCTCTTCAGTTCGGCCGTGCAGGATAACAACGGACAGAACGTCCCGTTGCCGCAGGAGATCTGTACCGGCGCAGGCTGCCCGGTCGCCGGACAGGCACCGCAGATCCGCATCACTACCCGCACCCAGGGGCCAAGGAACACGGTCAGCTACGTGCAGGCATTCGTTTACTAGGAGGTCACCATGAAACACTTCCACAACAAGCCTCAACACACCATCCGCGCCGCACTGCTCGCGTTGGCGCTAACCACTTCCGCCACCCAGCCGGCATCTGCCGCATCAATCACACTTGCGACCGTGCCGCTGGCGACTTCCACCACTTCGACGGTGCAACCCAATCTATACTTCGTACTGGATGATTCGGGGAGTATGACGTGGACCTACATGCCGGATACGGTGGTCGATTTCCACAGCAACCTCGGCTACCAAAGCAGCCAGTGCAACGGAGTCTATTACAATCCGGACATCACCTACGATCCGCCAGTGGATGCGAGCGGCAACGAATATACCGACGCCAGCTTCACTGCGGCGCGCGACGATGGTTTCGACTCCGGTTCGACCGCCAGGAATCTCAACAGCGCGTTCATCGCCAACAGATTTGTTCCCGAGTCTGCCAATACTGAATACGACGACTCCTCCCGCAAATCTTACCTCTACTCTTCGTTGGGCCCATACGCGGCGAATTACTACACCTATAGCGGCTCGCAAACCACAAAAAGTTATCTGGATAGCGGTTCGACTTTCTACACGGAGTGCAACAGCGACTTCGGGGTTATCGCAGGCAACGACAGCAATAAATTTACCAAGATCGTCCTTTCAAGCAGCGCTGCTGCAACAACCGCCACCATCGTAGTAAGCGGAAACAACAGCACCTCGGTCAGCGGCATCAAGGTGAACGGCACGCAGGAGATCATGTCCGGCACCACTACCGCCAGTTCGACCAGTAGCACAGTGGCTAGCAACATCGCGGCACAGATCAATCTCTGCACCAACGCCATGGTCGGCAGCTGCACCACCGTGGGTGGGCATGGTTACACCGCCTCCACTTCGGGCAGCAGCACGGTGACGATCACCGGGCTGGCAGCCACGGCCACGACCCTTATCATCACCAAGGGCAATAGCGGAACCATGACGTTGTCCCCGACCATATTCCCGATTGCAGACAGCGCCAAGCTGACCAACTTCGCCAACTGGTACAGTTTTTACCGCACCCGCATACAGATGACGAAAACCGCTGCCGGGCGCGCCTTCAGCAGCCTCAACAATACCTATCGCGTCGGCCTGTCGAAGATCAACTCGTCCGGCACGCCGGCACTGACGATAGGGGCGTTCGAATCCACACAACGCACCAATTGGTACAGCACGCTTTACAACACTGCGCCGGACGGCACCACACCTTTGCGCACGGCCTTGGCGAATGCGGGGAGATATTATGCAGGGAAACTGTCAAGCGATCCGGTACAGTATTCTTGCCAGCAGAACTTCACCATTCTTTCCACTGACGGTTATTGGAACGACAGCAGCAATCCCAACCGGATTGATGGCAGCACAGACATCGGCAACCAGGATGGGGCCGCTGACAAACCGATGTGGGACGGCGGGGTGGCAACCGGCACCAATACCGTAACAATCACTTATACGCGGAACGATTACAGCTGCGGTGGCTGCGCCTCCTCCACCAACAAGCTTCGGACCCGACCACAGATTGGCTCATGTAATGTGACGGTCAGCGGAACCCCGACCGGAACAGAGAGTTGCACCCCCGCCAGTTGGTCGGATAATGGGTCGAGTACTTATGGCGCATGTGTGTCAAATACTGCCTGCACCAATTCCATCCCTTCCCCTGACCCAAGCACCAAGGTTGAGACCAGCAGGGTCACGACGACAACCGTAAGCGGCGGCAGCAGCAACAGCCTGGCGGATGTTGCCATGTATTACTACCAGACCGACCTTCGCACCACGGATCTGGGTAATTGCACCGGAGCGCTGGGTGCCGGAGAGGATGTCTGCGAGAACAATGTGTTCCAAAGCAGCACGGACAGCAACCTTCAGCAGCACATGACCACCTTCACCCTCGGGCTGGGTGCCAGCGGCAAGATGACCTATTCGTCCAGCTATCTGACGGACACCTCAGGGGATTATTACAGCGTCAAGCTGGGCAGTACTGCCAGTTCGACGGTTTGTACCTGGCAAACAGCCGGTACGGTCTGCGCCTGGCCGATTCCCAGCAGCGGTGCTGTTGCGAACATCGACGACCTGTGGCATGCGGCGGTGAACGGGCGCGGCGCTTATTTCAGCGCCGCCGATCCGGAATCACTGTCCAGCGGCTTGTCCAGCGCGCTCGCGGGCATCAATGCGCGCAAGGGCTCGGCGGCGGCGGCGGCGACCAGCACGCTGAACCCGGTGGCCGGCAACAACTTTGCATTCGTCGCCAGCTACACCACGGTGGCATGGAAGGGCAATTTGGAGGCGCGCGGTATCAATACCGAAACCGGCGCGGTAAGCGAGAACGCCACCTGGTGTCTGGAGAATGTAGTGGCCGGCAACTGCCCATCGCCGGGCAGTGTCGTGGCCGAAGATGCTGGCGACACCACGACCTACTATTGCGTCACTCCCAACTCAATCATCTGCAACGATGGCATCCTAGACGGCACAAACTGCAAGGTTCAGGTGGCAACCTCCTGTACCGGCACCATGAACAGCAAGGTGGGCGATGTCAACGACACTCGCACTATCAAGACCGCCAACAGCAGCGGCACGGCGCTCATCGATTTCACCTATGCGAATCTTACAGCTTCGCAGCAGGCCTATTTTGCTGCCGCACATATCGATACGCTCAACCAGTGGCCCACCCTGACCGCGACGCAACAGACCGCCGCAGAAGGTACCAATCTGGTCAACTACCTGCGCGGACAGCATGGCTATGAGGATCGCTCGGCCAATGCGGTCGATAACCGCCTGTACCGTTACCGCGAGGCGGTGCTGGGTGACGCGCTGGAATCGGAGCCGGCCTTCATGGGTCCGCCGGTATTCAGCTACCCCTACCCCGGCTACAGCAGTTTCCTATCGGCGCAGGCCAACCGTGACGGCGTGGTCTACATGGGCTCGAACGACGGTATGTTGCATGCTTTCGCCGCCACCACTGGGGTAGAAAATTGGGCTTATGTGCCCAGCATGGTGATCGAGAACATGTGGAAGCTGGCTGATGTCAACTATTCCGCCCTGCACACCAACTATGTGAACGGTAGTCCGATCACTTCGGATGTCTGCGTCGCCAACTGCACGGATGCAGCCACTGCGGTATGGAAGACCATTCTGGTGGCCGGACTGAACGGTGGCGGACGCGGCTATTACGTGCTGGACATCACCGACCCGGCAGCCCCCAGCCTGCTGTGGGAATTCACCACCATGGACGGACTCGGCGCCACTGCCGGATACGATGATGACGATGTGGGTTACAGCTTCGGCCATCCCATCATCACCCGCAAGGAGGACGGCACTTGGGTGGTCATCGTCACCTCGGGCTACAACAACACCAGCCCGGGCGACGGCAAAGGCTACCTCTATGTGCTGAATGCCGGCTCCGGCGCCATCATCAGCAAGATATCCACTGGCATCGGCACCACCACCACCCCGAGTGGCTTCAGCCATATCGTCGGCTGGAACAATGAACCGGCCGGCAACCTTGTGGGGTATATCTACGGCGGCGACCTGCAAGGCAATCTCTGGCGTTTCGACATCAACAGCACGACGGCTGCGACCATTGGCACCGGCACCACCATGCTGTTCGCAACGCTGAATGACCCATCCGGCGTGGCACAACCCATCACCACGACACCCGTGCTGGGCAAGATCAACGAGAAGCGTGTCGTCTTCGTGGGCACCGGAAAATATCTGGAAACAAGCGACCTGACCACGACCCAGGTGCAATCCATCTACGCCATCAAGGACGATGATGCGACCAGCACACTGGTTAACGCGCGCAACTCGCTTGTGAACCAGACCATCACGAACAATCCGGATGGTAGCGCCACCCGCCTGAGCAGTGGTAATACAGTCAACTTCTATACCGGACGCGGCTGGTACGTGGATCTACCGGATACCGGAGAGCGTGTGAACATCGACAGCACGCTGGTGCAGGGCACGCTGATCGTCCCGACCATCGTCCCATCCAACACGGTCTGCTCACCGGGCGGTTACGGCTGGCTGAACTTCCTGGATTACAAGACGGGCGGCGCAATCGATGTTTCAACCAACCTATCCTCGGTGAAACTGGACTCCACCATCGTCGGCGTCAATGTACTTTATATCCAGGGGCAACCCAAAGTCGGCGTAGTCACCTCAACCAACCCGACGCCGACCCTGATTGATGCCGTGCAGTTTGCGGCCAATGCTCCGGTCTTCACCGGCAAGCGGGTGATCTGGCGCGAGCTGATTCCGTAAGTCGCCCATGCTCCGGAAAAACAAAAGCGGCCTGATAGCCGCTTTTGTTTTTGTGCGTCCCCGGTGCGCGGTTTAACCCGCACGTTCATTGAGCGTTTTGGGCAGGGGAAATACCACATTCTCCTCGATCCCCTCCAGCTCATGCACCTCCGCAGCCCCCAAAGCTTTCAGTCGCGCAATCACTTCGCCCACCAGCACTTCGGGCGCGGAAGCACCGGCACTGATGCCGATACGGGATTTTCCTTGCAGCCATTCGCCCTGCAGCTCACCGGCGTTGTCCACTAGATAAGCGGCGACCCCAAGGTTGCGCGCTACTTCGCGCAGGCGGTTGGAATTGGAACTGTTGGGCGAGCCGACCACAATCACCACGTCGCACTGCTGTGCCAGCGCCTTCACTGCGTCCTGCCGGTTCTGTGTGGCATAGCAGATGTCGTCTTTCTTGGGGCCGGTGATGGACGGGAAGCGTGTTCTCAAGGCGGAGATGATGGCGCTGGCGTCATCCACCGACAGTGTGGTCTGTGTAACATAGGCCAGGTTCTGCTCATTCTGCACCTGGAGTTTCTGCACATCGGCAGGCGATTCCACCAGATAGATGCCGCCCTCGCTCTGCCCCATGGTGCCTTCCACTTCCGGGTGCCCCTTGTGACCGATCATCACAATCTCCTTGCCCTGTTGACGCAGGCGCGAGACCTCGATGTGCACTTTGGTCACCAGCGGGCAGGTGGCATCAAATACGGTGAGGTTGCGTGCTTCAGCTTCCTGCCGCACGGCCTGCGACACACCATGTGCACTGAAGATAAGGATGCTGCCAGGCGGGACGTCTTGCAGATCCTCGATGAAGATCGCGCCCTTGGCTTTCAGCCCTTCCACCACGAACTTGTTATGCACGACTTCGTGACGCACGTAGATGGGCGCACCGTGCAGCGCCAGGGCGCGTTCGACGATCTCGATGGCGCGGTCGACGCCGGCGCAGAAACCGCGCGGGTTAGCCAGCAGGATTTTCATGTCGCTTTCCTTTGAACCCGTCCCAGATCAGCAATGCCGCACCGCAGGTGATGGCGGAGTCGGCCAGATTGAATGCGGCGAAGTGATAACCCGCCCAGTGAAAATCCAGGAAATCGACGACATAGCCGTAGGCGATACGGTCGATCAGATTACCCAGCGCGCCGCCGAGAATGAATGCCAGCGCAAAGCTGAACAGTTTTTCAGATTGATGTTTGCGCAACAGCCACACGATCCAGACGGATGCAACGAGGGCGATGACAGAAAACAGCCAGCGCTGCATGCCGCCCGCGTCATGCAAAAAGCTGAATGCCGCGCCGGTATTATGCGCCAGCACCAGATTGAAGAACGGGGTGACAGCAAGCACTTCGCCATAAATAAAGTGGCTGTTGATCACCGCCTTGCTCAACTGGTCGAGGATGATGACGATGGCGGCGACAACTAACCAGCGGTTCATCGCATTCCTCCGCCGCAAGCGTGCGGGTCCGGTTGTGGGTCGGGTTTCGACCCGACATACGAATCAAATTGTTGTCGGACTGAAGTCCGACCCACACGGCGGTTCGGGAATGAGAAACGCTTACGCATATCTCCGCGCCTCGCCCGCGCCAAACAGATTGCTGACACAGCGCCCGCACAGGGTTGGATACGCGGCATCGCTCCCCACATCGGCACGGTAATGCCAGCAGCGCGCGCATTTCTGCTGGGCACTCGGTGTTACCTTGATCTCCAGTTCGCCCGCGTTGAGATGCACATTGGCGCGCGAGGTGATGAACACCAGGCGCAAGTCGTCACCAAGACGGGACAATAATTCGAAAGTTTCCTGCGGTGCATACACATCCACTTCGGCTTGCAGCGCGGAGCCGATAGCATTGGTTGTGCGCTGCTCTTCCAGTTTTTTATTCACTTGCTCGCGCACTGAACGAATATCAGACCATGCGCTCACTGTCGCGCCATCCAGGCCGGCATCCGGCAACTCGTACCATTGTTGCTCGAACACACTCACCTCGTCGCCGCCGTTCAGCGTCGCCCACACTTCCTCGCCGGTAAAAGAAAGAATCGGCGCAATCAGGCGCGCCAATGATTGGGTGATGTGATACAGCGCATTCTGCGCCGAACGGCGTGCTGGCGAAGATTCACCGGCGGTGTACAGACGGTCTTTCAAGATGTCGAGATAGAAACCGCCCAAATCTTCCGAACAGAATCCTTGCAGCTTCTGCACCGCCAGGTGGAACTCGTAACGTTCGTAGTCGGCACGCACGTCGTCTTGCAGTTTCTGCATCAGCGCCAGCGCATAGCGGTCTATCTCCAGCCATTCCGCCACCGGCATCGCATCGCGCTGCACATCGAAGTCGCTCACATTGGCCAGCAGGAAACGCAGCGTGTTGCGGATGCGGCGATAGCTGTCCGTGACGCGTTTCATGATCTCGTCCGACAGCGACATCTCGCCCGAATAGTCGGTCGACGCGATCCACAAACGAAGCATGTCCGCACCCAGCTTGTTGCAGATGTCCTGCGGCTCGATGCCGTTGCCGCGCGACTTGGACATCTTGTAGCCCTTTTCGTCAACGGTGAAGCCATGTGTCAGCAACTGCTTGTAAGGTGCGCGTCCATCAATGGCGCAACCCGTCAACAGCGAAGACTGGAACCAACCGCGATGCTGGTCAGAGCCTTCCAGATACAGGTCAGCCGGATAGGCAAGTTCGCTGCGCTTGCGCAACACGGCATAGTGCGTGACGCCGGAATCGAACCACACGTCCAGCGTGTCGGTCAGTTTTCGGTAGTACTCAGCATCATCGCCCAGCAGGTCGGCGCTGTTCAGCGAGAACCAGGCTTCAATGCCTTCCTGTTCGACACGCTTGGCGACTTGTTCCAGCAGCTCCGGTGTACGTGGATGCAGCAGCAATGTCTCTCTATGTACGAAGAACGGCATCGGCACACCCCAACTGCGCTGACGCGACACGCACCAGTCGGGACGATTCTTCATCATGCCTTCCAGACGGGCTCGGCCCCACGATGGGAAGAACTGTGTATCCGCCACCGCGTCGTTCGCCAATTGGCGCAGCGTTGCGCCCTCTTCTCCCTGCTCCATGCCGATGAACCACTGCGGCGTAGCGCGGAAGATGATGGGTGTCTTATGGCGCCAGCAATGCGGATAGCTGTGCTTCATCTTTTCCTGATGCAGCAGATGGCCGCTTGCTTCAAGCGCCTGCAGCACGATGTCGTTACCCTTCCACACGAACACACCTGCCAGCGGCGTGTCGCCCACCGGCGGCGTGGTCGAGATGAACTTGCCGTTATCGCCCACCGGATTCTCCACCGGCAGGCCATATTTCTGGCCCACCACATAGTCGTCCACGCCGTGCGCGGGCGCGGTGTGCACCAGCCCGGTACCGGCTTCCAGCGTGACGTGTTCGCCGCAGATGATGGGCACGATGCGGTCATAGAACGGATGTTGCAGCGGCAGGTTCTCCAGCGCGCTGCCCTTGCCTGCACCGACCACTTCCGCCTGCAATTGATAGCGCTGCACACAGGATTCGAGCAGGTCGCCCACCAGCAGCAGATAACCCTTGTCTGTTTTTGCCAGGCGGTATTCAAGGTCGGGATGCACGCTCACCGCCTGATTGGCCGGTAATGTCCACGGCGTGGTGGTCCAGATCACCGCATACACTTTCGAGCCGCCGGGCAACGACACGCCGAGCGCCTTGCCCAACGCCTCGATGTCCTTCACCTCGAAGCCCACGTCGATGGCGGGCGACACCTTGTCTTCATATTCCACTTCCGCTTCAGCCAGTGCCGAACCGCAATCCAGACACCAGTTCACCGGCTTGCGCCCTTGGTACAGGTAACCGTTCTGCTGGATCTGCCCCAGCGCGCGGATGATGTCCGCCTCGGTCTGGAAATCCATGGTCAGGTAAGGCTTGTCCCAGTCACCCAGTATTCCCAGACGGATGAAGTCCTTCTTCTGACGCTCGACCTGCTCCTTCGCATACTCGCGGCACAGCTTGCGGAACTCTGCGGGCGGGATGTCCTTGCCATGCTTCTTCTCGACATGCAGCTCGATAGGGAGGCCGTGGCAATCCCAGCCGGGCACATAGGGCGCATCGAAGCCGGAAAGCGTTTTGGATTTGACGATGATGTCCTTGAGGATCTTGTTCACCGCATGACCGAGGTGGATGGCACCATTCGCATACGGCGGGCCGTCGTGCAGGATGAACTGTGGGCGGCCTTTGGCGGCGGCGCGGATGCGCTGGTAGCGCTGCTGCGCCTGCCATTGCACCAACATCAGCGGCTCGCGTTTGGCGAGGTCGCCGCGCATGGGGAATGCGGTGTCGGGCAGGTTCAGCGGGTACTTTTTCTTGTCTTCGGTCATGTTTTTCTCGAAACAAATTCATTCAATAAATTTTGTTGTGACGTCATTCCCGCGAAGGCGGGAATCCAATGTTCTTTTCAAAAGGCAGTTTGGTTTTGAACCGCTTCGCGGGATTATTAAATGACCTGGTTTCCCGCCTTCGCGGGAATGACGGCATTCTTCATTCATGTTCGACAAACCACTGTTTTGCGTTATTCACATCCAGCGCGATCTGCCGCGTCAACGCTTCCAGATTCGGATATTTTTCTTCGTCACGTAGTTTGTGCAGGAATTCGACGCGCAGATGCCTGCCGTAGATCTGTTGTGCGAACTCGAACAGATGCACTTCCAGCACATGCCGCGCATCGTGATGCACGGTCGGCCGCACACCCAGACTGGCCACACCCTGCAGCACGCCGATGCCGTCCGAGTGCGCCTCCACCACATAGATGCCCTGCAACGGCGGCAGATTGTGTTTCATCTGCACGTTCGCCGTCGGGAAGCCCAGCTTGCGCCCCATGCCGTCACCGTGCACCACGCGCCCGCTGATGCTGTACGGCCGCCCAAGATAAGCGCGCGCCATATCCAGCTTGCCCCCGGCCAATGCCGCGCGGATGGCTGTGCTGGAAATACGCACCCCGTCATGCAGCACACTGTGCACCGCCGCCACCTCGAAACCGCGCTGCGCGCCAATATTCTGCATCAGCGAAAAATCGCCGCTGCGCCCGCTGCCGAAACGGAAGTCGTCGCCGATCAGCACGAACTTCGCGCGCAAGTCGTCATGCAGCGCATGGATGAACTCGTCGGCCGTCTTGCGCGCAAATACTGTATTGAAACGACAGACATGCACGCGGTCGATCCCCACCTCGCGGAACAGTTCCAGTTTTTCGCGCAGGCTGGTCAGCCGCACCGGCGCCTGCTGCGGGGTAAAGAATTCGCGCGGATGCGGCTCGAAAGTCACCACTGCTGTTTGCAGGCCGCGCGCCTGCGCCGCCTGCTGCAACTCGCGCAGTAAAGATTGATGGCCGCAGTGCACCCCGTCGAAATTTCCGATGGTGACTGCACAGGGCCGGGTGTCGCTGGAATGGAGGCTGCGTAGGATTTGCATAGGGTGCGAATTATACAACCTCGCCCCACAAGTCATGCTCGTCCGAATTGGTGATCTTCACTGTGACGAACTCGCCCACGTCCAGTTCCTCGCCGTTGATATAGACCAGGCCGTCGATCTCCGGCGCATCGGCGGCGCTACGCGCGACCGAACCTTCCTCGTCCACATCATCCACCAGCACAGTCATGGTCTGGCCGACCTTCTTGGCCAGCTTGGCGGCGCTGATCTCCTCTTGCAGATACATCAGGCGTGCAAGACGGTCTTCCTGTTCTTCGGGATCAATATGGTCGGGCAACGCGTTCGAGGCCGCGCCTTCCACCGGCGAATACTTGAACGCACCGACACGATCGAGCTGCGCGACCTCGATGAAGTCGAGCAGCTCTTCAAATTCTTCTTCCGTTTCGCCGGGGAAGCCGACGATGAAGGTGCTGCGCAAAGTGATGTCCGGACAGACGGAGCGCCACTGCTGGATGCGCTTCAGCACATTCTCGCTACTGGCCGGACGCTTCATCAGCTTGAGGATGCGTTCGTTGGCATGCTGGAACGGGATGTCGAGATAGGGAAGTATCTTGCCTTCCGCCATCAGCGGGATAACTTCGTCCACGCTGGGATAAGGATAGACGTAGTGCAAGCGCGTCCACACGCCAAGCTCGCCCAGTGCGCCCGCCAGTTCGGTCATGCGCGTCTTCAGCGGCTTGCCCTGCCAGAAGCCGGTGCGGTATTTCATATCCACACCATAAGCCGAAGTATCCTGCGAGATCACCAGCAATTCCTTCACGCCGGACTCGACCAGCTTCTCCGCTTCCTGCATCACATCATGCACCGGACGGCTGACCAGATCGCCGCGCAGACTGGGAATGATGCAAAAGGTGCAGCGATGATTGCAGCCTTCTGAAACCTTCAAATACGCAAAATGCCGCGGGGTGAGGCGCACACCCTGCGGCGGCACAAGATCGGTATAGGGGTCATGCAATCTTGGCAGGTGCTGGTGCACCGCATTCATCACCGCTTCCATCTCATTCGGGCCGGTGACGGCCAGCACCTTTGGGTGCGTCTGCCATACGATGTCGCCTTTCGCGCCGAGGCAGCCGGTAACGATGACCTTGCCGTTTTCCTGCAAAGCTTCGCCAATGGCATCCAGTGATTCCGCCACCGCACTGTCAATGAAACCGCAGGTGTTGACCACCACCAGGTCGGCCTCCTGATAACTGGGCGTGATCTCGTAGCCTTCGGTACGCATGCGCGTGAGGATGTGTTCAGAATCGACGGTCGCCTTGGGACAGCCGAGTGAGACGAAACCGATTTTTGGTGAAGCAGCAGACATTTGGCAAAACCCGCGCGAACGGGCCGGTAATTAAAGCGGGCGCGGATTATACAGCGACCCGAAAGGTATCGCCCGCAGGCAAATTTTTCCTAAAGATTTTATCCGTCCGGCCGATAGCTTGAAGACGCGGGGTTCTGTGCCATGATGGAAAACTTGACTGGAAAAGGCGGTGAGGTTCTACTCCGAACCCCCTAACCGCTTATAAGCACTGCAAAAATGAAATTTTTTCTGCCGCCGCAAAACCTCGCCCTTGTCCATCCAAGGAGACTGCACCATGCCATTTGAACTTTTGGAAACCGAGTTCGCCGACTCCTCGCAGCCCTCTGTGGTCATTATCGACGATGAATTCACCAGCAGGATGATCCTTGAGCGGGTGGTTAAAAATATCCATGCCGCGATCGAAGTGACGACCTTCGCCGATCCGGTGGCTGCCATGGCCTGGCTCGGCAAGCACCAGCCCGACCTAATCCTGGTCGATTATTGGATGGACAAATTATCCGGCCTGGAAGTCATCACCCGTATCCGGCATACCCCCCATCTGGAAGACGTGCCGGTGGTGATGGTCACGGTAGCGAACGAAAAACAGACGCGCTACCAGGTGCTGGATGCCGGCGCGACCGATTTCATCGGCAAGCCAATCGATCCCTATGAATGCCGCGTGCGCTGCCGCAACCTGCTGTCCCTGCGGCTGCACCAGAAGGTGGTGCATGGTCGGGCGCACTCGCTGGAACAGGCAGTGATTGCGGCAACTGCACAGATCGAAGAACGCGAGCGGGAGACCTTGTACCGTCTAGCCAAGGCGGGTGAGTACCGCGATTCGGACACCGGCAACCACGTGCTGCGCATGGCGAAATATGCGCGCCTGATCGCCGAATACCTGGGCCTCGCCAGCGAACGTTGCGAACTGATCGAGATCGCCGCCCCCATGCACGACATCGGCAAAATTGGCATCCCGGACAACATCCTGCTCAAGCCCGGCAAACTGACGCCGCAGGAATACAAGGTGATGAAGCAACACCCGCTCATCGGCCACCGCATGCTGCATGACAGCCATTCCAAGTTCATCGTGCTGGCGGCGGAAATCTCGCTGGGACACCACGAGAAGTTCGACGGGACGGGTTATCCGCACGGGCTGGCCGGCAAAGCCATTCCGCTGGAATCACGCATCGTCGCCGTCGCCGACGTGTTCGACGCCTTGACTTCGGCGCGCCCCTACAAGAGCGCGTGGTCGAACGATCAAGCACTCGAATTTATTCTGACCCACAAGAACGCGCACTTCGACCCGGAATGCGTGGATGCCTTCATCGCTCAATTAGGCAAGGTGCAGCTGATCCAGCAACAACTCAAGGACGAGAAACTCGCCCGCGACATGCAGGTGATCCAATGAAGCGTCTTATCTCCCATTTTTTTCTGCAACTCAAGCAGCGTAGCGGTGAACACGAACAGGCTGTGCTGCGCGTCTTTTTTGCATCGCTGATATTTTTCTATTTTCTGGCCGAGTTCCAGTCAGGAAAAACCGACCACTGGGGCGTACTGGTATTTTCCGCGCAGTGGCTGTTGGCAGGGTTGCTGGTGCTGGCGGCAGTCCTGCTCAACGGAAAACCGTCGGTTATCCGGCGTTTCCTGACGATGTGCGCAGACATAGGTGCCACAACCTACGGCATGCTGTTGACACAGGAATCGGGCGCGTTGTTCTTCGGAGTTTATCTCTGGGTGGTCGTCGGCAACGGGATGCGATACGGTGTACCCGCGCTGGTTAGCGCCCACATATTGAGCCTGGTGGGTTTCACGGCAGTTATCTTTCTTAATGATTATTGGTCTTCAAATATCCGCCTTGCTTTGGGCATGATGCTCCCCCTGGCTTTAATCCCCTTGTATGTGCTCAAATTGCGCAACCAGCTCAACTGTGCGCTGGAGAACGCAAAAGAGGCGAACAAGGCCAAGAGCCAATTCCTCGCCCATATGAGCCACGAGATGCGCACGCCGCTGAACGGCGTAGTCGGGGTGGCCGATCTGCTGACCGCGACCCCGCTCAACCACGAGCAACGCGATCTGGTCAACACGCTAAAAAATTCCTCCGGCATCCTGCGCCAGTTGATTGACAACGTGCTGGACATCTCCAAGATCGAAAGCGGCAAACTGGTTTCAGAGAAATTGGACTTCGACCTGCATGAACTGGCCAACAATGTAGTCGAAATGTTTTTACCGCAGGCCAACGCCAAAGGCTTGCAACTGCACGTCCGTTTCACCCCGGATACCGCCTTCGCCCTGCACGGCGACGCCCTGCATCTGGTTCAGGTGCTGATCAACCTGCTCGGCAATGCCATCAAATTCACCGATAAAGGCAGCGTGGAATTGCGCATCAGCACCGTGCAGCAATCCGTTGCGGAAGCGCGCATCCGTTTCGAGATCATCGACACCGGGATCGGCATCGACAGCAAAGCCCAACACACCATCTTCGAGCGGTTCCATCAGGCCGATGCATCGATCACCCGCAGATACGGCGGTAGCGGGCTCGGCACCACCATTTCACGCGACCTCGTGCGGCTGATGAAGGGGCAAATCGGGGTGGAGAGCGAACCGGGGATCGGCAGCTTGTTCTGGTTTGAGCTTCCCCTGCACAAACAAGCGGCCGATCTGCGCGCTGTCGCACCGACCGCACTGGAACAGTTGCGGGTGATCGGCTTTGGGTTTGCACAACCGGAAAGAGCTGCACTCGCCAACACGCTGGCTGGCTGGCGCATACGCTTCGAGCATGAGCAGTCGGCACAGCATCTCCTTGCCCGTCTGCGCAGTTTGCCTCCCTCCGGGCAAAAATCCACGGTCGTGATGTGTTCGGCACCGCATCTCGGCATGACCGCGGTTGAATTCGCCCGCACCGCACTCGACAGTGCGGCTGATGTTTCGTTAATGCTGCTCAACTTTGATGCACAAGCAGAAAACAATGCGGATTATCTCGGCATGGGTTATGCCTGTGTCCTGCGTTCCCCGCTGGACAAGGCACTGCTGTTCAATGTCCTGCACGGCGTGATGGCTCCGCGCCCGGCCCACGGTGTAATCTCTTTCCGCGAACACTACGAGCGCACCATCCGCGAGCGGCGGGGTGTGCGCATCCTGGTTGCCGACGACAACGGCACCAACCGCAAAATCATCGCACGCATCCTCGAACACGGCGGACACACGGTCGAGCTGGTAGAAAACGGTGAACAGGCGCTGGATAAGCTGGAACAAGGGCGATTCGATCTGATGATCCTCGACATGAACATGCCCGACATGGGCGGCCTGGAGGTCATCAAGATTCATCGCGCCACCTCGCTGCGCAGCACGCCCGTGCCGGCCATCATCCTGACTGCCGATGCGACGACCGGGGCGATGCGCGAGTGCGAGGAGGCAGCGGTGGAAAGTTATCTGACCAAGCCGGTGGACACCCTTGTCCTGCTCGACACCATCGCCAGATTAACCGGACACAACATTGAGGCGGTTGAACTTGCGGAAGCGAATGTCACACATGATGCCGTTGCAGAATCGACCGTTTTGAACGAGCACACGCTGAATCAGCTCGCACTGATTGGGCAGGGGCAAACCAACTTCCTGCCCCTGGTGATCCACGGCTTCATTGCGGAAACGGAAAAATTACTGGGAGCCATGCAGACCGCACTGGCTAATCGGGAATACGTCACGCTCAAAGAGCTGGCGCACATGATCAAAGGCAGCGCCGGCAACATCGGCGCCGAAGCCCTGCATCAAATCTGCGGCACCATCCTGTCGATCAACAAAACTGAACTCCAAGCCAGCGCGCCGAGGTTGCTGGATGAGGCCAGAGCAAGCTTCAAATCAACCCGAGTGCTGCTGATCCAGCACCTGGGCGATAGTGGCCGGCTATCAATGTAAAGATCAGGCAGCGTTAAGCTGGAGCTGCTCTTTGTGAGAGTGAACAAAATTGCGCTCCTGCGAGCGTACCAGCCTGTCCATCACCTTCAGGTCTTTCTCGGTTAGGTTCAATGCGGCCTCTACCCAAATATTGGTGATATCAATCAGCTCATCGTAAGTAACCGGGTTGTACCGTTGACGAACCCTTTGAATCGCCCGAAACCCATTGGCACGTCGTTCCTGCTTCTTGATGAATTCATGTACTGCAATCTCACCTGCACCATCGTCGGCCACGATATCGACCAATCCGATCTGGTGCAACTCTTCAGCACTGTAGAGCTTTCCGCTTAGCATCATTTTCTCGGCCCGAGCCGTGCCAACCTTTCTGGCAACCAGGCTGTACGCGCCCATGCCGGGAAAAAGATTGAACAGAATTTCCGGAAAACCCATCTGACAATGGCGTTCTGCGATGACAATATCGCTTGCCAGCGCGGCCTCAAAGCCGCCTCCAAGTGCGTCGCCCTGAATCAGCGTAATAGTGCACAGCGGTGAATCGAATCTGCAAATTCTGGGAAAGATCACATCGATACATTTTGTTGCATAGCGCAACAATGAAGCCTGGTCTTTCTGGTCAATCAACTTCCTGAATAGTGCCAGCTGACCACCCAGGTTAAAAACACCGGGGTTCAGCGAAGCCATGACTGAATATTTTATTTCGGATGTTCTGTCAGACAACGTCAACTGCCCCCGACATCCTTGAATCGCATCATGGTGATGTTGCAGATCTTCGAGAAGCTGCGGAGTTACACAAGGCACCGTGCTCTGATCAACCAACGTCCAGAGCACACCTGACTCCCCGTCAAAGCGGGTCCTCAGCTCGGAATATTGAGTCTCAAGCAGTAGTTTTGAACAGTCCATCAGGTTCATCATGCCTCCTTGTTTGGCTAAACAGAATTGCGACCGGGATACTACCCCCTGAGAAACAAATGCAATCCGAAAGAAAGAAGGGTGAATTCAACTTAATTTGGGCAATCACCCTTCCGGTTCACCACCCTTCCGGCTCAATGATACGTGCGATTCCGCATCAACGACAAGCACTGTAATCAGATCGGCTCCAGATGCGTGGTCACATTCCCGCCCGGCACCGCCTCGCGGATATCGGCTTCGATCCGCTCCAGCCAGTCGTGGCCCTGCTTCACTGACCAGTTGCCGGGAACCCGCACATGCAACGAAATGAAAGCCTGCATCCCCGCCTGGCGCGTGCGCAGCTCCTCAAAAACCAAACCCTGTTGCCGGTAGGTGTCCAGCACCTGTTCGATCGCCGCCAGTTGCGCCGGCGGCAAGACTTCATCCATAAGGCCGGACGCTGAACGATGCAGCAAGTGCCAGCCGGTCCACACGATATTGGCCGCCACCAGCAAAGCAATCAGCGGGTCCAGCCACAACCAGCCGCTGAGCCATACCAGACCCACACCGGCGACAACACCGACTGAAGTCCACACATCAGTCATCAGGTGTCTGGCATCGGCTTCAAGGGTAATGGAATTGTAGGCACGCCCTGCCCCGAGCAGTTCGCGCGCAGCGAACAGATTGATGAGCGAGGCGACAACCGACACCAGCAGGCCGACACCAATTACTTCCAGCGCTTGCGGGTGCAACAAACGATCAATGGCCGCGTAGGCGATGCTGGCCGCAGCCAGCAGGATGAGAAAACCCTCGAAGGCGCTGGAGAAGTATTCCGCCTTGCCATGGCCGAAGGCATGCTTGTCATCTGCCGGTGCAGCGGCCAGCGTCAGCATGGCGAAGGCCATCAGTGCGCCCGCCAGATTAACGAACGATTCCAGCGCATCGGATAGCAGGCCGACCGAGCCAGTCAACCACCACGCAACACCCTTGAGCAGGATGGTGGCGATAGCTGCCGCAATGGACAGCCAGACATAGCGCTTGAGGCGATTGTCCATGTTCGATCTTTACGCTTCCGCGATGAAGCCGACCAGGGCGACGGTTGCCACACCGGACACGATCAACAGCACTTGCTGCACGGTATCACGCATCCGGGTGCGTTTGTGCAGGCCCGGGATCAGGTCGGCGACCGCGACGTAGATCATGCTGGCCGCCGCCAGCGCAAGGATATACGGCGTCCATGCCTGCAAATCTTGCAGGGAATAGTAGGCCAGCACCCCGCCGACCAGAGTGGCGAGACTGGAAATGAGATTGAGCTGGAAGGCGCGCAGCTTGCTATAGCCGGAATGCAGCAGGATGAGGAAATCACCCACTTCCTGCGGAATCTCGTGCGCGATGATGGCCAGCGCGGTGACGATGCCAAGCTGGGTATCGGTCAGGAAAGCGGCGGCGATGATGATGCCATCCACGAAGTTGTGGAAAGTATCACCGATGATGACCATGGTGCCGCTACGGCCGTGGTCGTGCGATTCCTGCTCGTGCGGTTCGTGCGCTTCGCAATGGTCGTGGTGGCAGTGGCGCCAGATCAGCACTTTCTCCAGCGTGAAGAACAGCAAGATGCCAAGCAGCACTGTCGCAGTCACCCCGGATACATTGGTCGCCAGTGTGATCGCTTCCGGCAGGACATCGAGGAACACCGCGCCCAGCAGTGCGCCAATCGCGTAACTCACCAGTGCGCCGATCCAGTGCGCGCGCGTATTCAGCGCGAACAGCGCGGCAGCGGCTACGCTCAACACGCCGCCGAACAGGCTGGCGACAACGATCCAGGTCAGAGTGGTCATAACAGGCAAGGCAATTTCAGGGGGTGCATTGTAACCGATGCCCATATGGGTCGGGATTTAACCCGGCAGCGTTTTCCCGACTATCTCCGTCTGACTGAAGTCCGATCCACAAGTCGAATCACGCCCTACAGGTGCAAGTTTACGTCCTTCGTCTCCGGCAGGAACAGCAAGCCGATGATACTTGCCACGATCAGCAGTCCGACCGGATACCACAACCCGGCCAGTACATCACCCGCCTGCACCGACAGCAGCGTAACCATGAACGGCGACAGGCCGCCGATCCAGCCCGCGCTCAGGTTATGCGGCAGGGCGGCGGCGGTATAACGTGTGCGCGCCCTGAACAATTCTGCCAGCACCGCCGTCTGCGGGCCGGTGATGAGTGCCACGGCGATGACCGGCACGAGCAGCAACAGGAACAGCATGAGGCTGTTCACCTGTCCGCTGTCGGCCTTTTCCAACCAGCCTTTCGCCTTCAGCTCGGCGGTCAGTTCGAGCGGACGGAAACCCTCCACTGCCACCTCGCCACCGACACTCACCGTCACGCTCGCCCTTGCGTCCAGAGGCGCGGATGCATACGACACGCCGTTCTTGGTGAGGAATTCCTGGTTGCGTTCGCAATCGTTGGCCGCTTTGCGGAACGGGCTGTAGTTGCACTCGTCGCCGGACAGCGTCACCGCGACTTCGCGGTTGAACCGTTCAAGCTGCGGGTTGCCGAAGTGCTGCAGAGCGTTGAACACGGGAAAGATGGTGAGTGCGCCCAGCAGCAACCCGGCCAGCAGGATAGGTCTGCGCCCCACACGGTCGGACAGCCAGCCGCAAAAGATGGTGAGCGGAAACAAGACCAGCGTACTGGTCATCACCAGTGTGCTGGCGAGTTGCGCATCCAGTCGTACCACACTCTTAAGGAACACATTGGCATACACCTGCGACGTGAAGAACAGCAGCGAACCGCCGGCCGAGATGCAGAAGAACAGCAGCGCCATGCCGCGCAAAGTGTTGCGGTCGGAGAAACATTCGCGCAACGGCGCCTTGGAGACCGCGCCCTCCGCCTGCAACTGGCGGAACACCGGCGACTCTTCCAGACTCATGCGCGTCCTGATCGAGATGACCAGCAGCACGGCGGAGAACAGGAAAGGGATGCGCCAGCCCCAGGCGTTGAAATCGGCCGGATCGAGGAATAACAGCAGCAGCACGATCTGGAAGGTGGAGACCAGAATCCCCAGCGGCCCCATCAATTGCAGCACGCTGGTGTAAAGACCGCGCCGGCCGTGCGGTGCATGCTCGGTCAGATACACCGCCACGCCGCCGATCTCGCCACCCACCGCGAAGCCCTGCAACAGGCGCAACAGCAACAGCAATACCGGCGCGGCGATGCCGATCTGGGCATAGGTCGGCAACAGGCCGACCATAAAAGTGGTCACACCCATCAGCGAGATGGTGGCGATAAAAATGGGGCGGCGACCGAAACGGTCCGCCAGATTGCCGAACAAGGCCGAACCCAGCGGCCGCACCACCATGCCCACACCGAACGTGGCCAGACTCATCAGCAGCGCTGCGGTCGGATTCTCCGGCGGGAAGAACAGCACGCTGAAGTAAGTCGCCAGCGTGGCAAAGGTGAGGAAGTCGTACCACTCAAGAAAAGTGCCAAAACAGGCGGAGAGCACGACTTTGCGCTGGGAGGGAGTGAAAGATTGCAGTGTCTTTTTCATCAGTTCAGTATCGGGTAGGTAGGGCCTTGACCCGTCAAAAGTTCTGCCGGACTGAAGTCCGACCCACAAAAAACTTCGCCGTGCCCTGTGGGTCGGGTGTTAACACGACATTTTCCGCACGCTATGCCAGCCATATAAAGGTGCCCATGCGGCCGGTCACCCCGTCGCGGCGGAAGGAGTAAAAGCGCTCCTGTTCGCGGTAAGTGCAACGGTTGCCGCCGGAGATGCGGGTGATACCAAGTGCATGCAGGCGCTGGCGCGCCAGCAGGTAGAGGTCGGCGCGGTATTTGTCGCCGCCGCCCGGCACGGGAAGAAACGCCTCTTTCGCCTTGGCCTGATGCGCGACGAATGCGGCACGCACCTCCGCGCCCACCTCGAAATGATCCTGACTGAGGGCGGGCCCCAGCCAGGCCAGCAGCTTGTGCGGTACCACGCCCATTGCCTGTACGGTCGCCTCGATCACGCCGTCGCACAGGCCGCGCCAACCGGCATGGGCCGCGCCGACCACCGTGCCGTCCTCGTCGCACAGCAACACCGGCAGGCAATCCGCCGTCATCACCACGCACACCGAACCGCGCTGGCGCGCGATGCAGGCATCCGCTGTCACGCGGCAGTCCGCCCGGTCCGCATTCGCAACGACCGTGCCGTGCACCTGCTCCAGCCACACCGGCTCACTCGGCATGAACGGGGCAAGGCGCTGCCGGTTCTGATTGACGCGCAGCGGATCGTCGCCGACATGCAGTCCGAGATTGAGAGAATCGTAAGGCGCACTGCTGATGCCGCCGAGGCGCGTGGTCTGCAACGCCCTGACGTTGGCCGGTGCCGGCCAGTCGGGAGCTATGCACTGCTCACGCAGAGCCATCGCCCGCCTCGTCGATCTTGTCCAGCAAATCCGCCATATCTTCCGGCAGGAGCGAGTCCCATTCCATCCGTTGGCCGGTCAGCGGGTGATCCAGTGCCAGCTTTGTCGCGTGCAGGGCCTGGCGCGGGAAGCCATTCAACAGTTCACGCAGTTGCAGCGCGCACTTCTGCACGCCGCGCTGGTACACGCTGTCGCCGATCAGAGGATGACCGAGATGGGTCATATGCACGCGAATCTGGTGGGTGCGTCCAGTCTCCAAACGGCAGCGCACCAGCGTGCAACCGGGAAAACTCTCCTCGATGCTGTAATGGGTGACCGCCTCCTTGCCGCCCTCAAGTACCGCCATCTTTACCCGCTGCGAAGGATGGCGCCCGATGGGCACATTGATCACGCCGCCGTAATCCAGCTCGCCCCACACCAGCGCCAGATATTCGCGTTTCACGCTGCGCGACTGCATCTGGCGCACCAGCGCGGTCTGCGCCACCAGCGTCTTCGCCACCACCATCAGACCGCTGGTGTCCTTGTCCAGCCGGTGCACGATGCCGGCGCGCGGCACTTCCTTCAGTTGCGGCGCGTGATGCAGCAGGGCATTGAGCAGCGTACCCTGCCAGTTGCCGCTGCCGGGATGCACCACCAGGCCGACCGGCTTGTCGATGACGATGATCGCATCGTCCTCATACACGATGTCGAGCGGAATATCCTCGGCCTGGCTGGTTTGCTCGGACGGGTGAATCTGCGGTGAGACGCTGAGGCGCTCACCGCCCCACACTTTTTGTTTGACTGTGGCCGGACTGCCGTTGACCGTCACCAGTCCCTGCCCTATCCATTCCTGCAGGCGGCTACGCGAATATTGCGGCAGCAACCTGACCAGCGCCTGATCGAGGCGCAGTCCGCCATCTGCCAGCGGCACATTCAACTCAAGGAGGTCGGTTATCTCATCCTCTTTGCTATAATCCGGAAAATCTTCTTCGGGTTCTATCATGCGCCATAGTTTAGCCGTTTTCCTCCTGCTCACGTTGACTGCGTGCAGCACACTGCCCGGCGACAATAATCAATCCGCCAGCGCCGACGAACTGTACGCCACCGCAAAAAGCGCATTGCAGGATGGCAGCTACGAGAACGCCGTCAAGGCGTTCGAAAGGCTGCAGGCACGTTATCCCTACGGTCGCTACGCGCAGCAGGCGCAGCTTGAGATCGCCTATGCCTACTACAAGCAGGGAGAACCGGCACCCGCCTTGGCGGCGCTCGACCGCTTTGTCAAACAGTTCCCGAACAGCGATCGACTGGATTATGTTTTGTACCTGAAAGGGCTCATCAATTTTGACGAGAATCTGAACAGCTTCATGAGCATACTGTTCGGCCAGGACCCCGCCGAACGCGACCCGGGCGCACTCCACGCCGCCTCCGATGCCTTTGGCGAGTTAGCCAGCCGTTATCCGGATAGCCGCTATGCCGAGGATGCGCGCCTGCGCCGGCAATACCTGCAAGTCACCCTGGCCAAACATGAAATCGCCGTTGCCAGCTACTATCTGCGGCGCGGCGCACTGGTGGCGGCGGTCAATCGCGCGCAAGGCGTGCTGACCACCTATCCGAACACACCGCAAACGCGTGATGCGCTGCAAATCATGGTGCAGGGTTACACGGCGCTCGGTCTGGGCGACTTGAGCCGTGATACCCAGCGTGTACTCGACCTGAATATCGCCAAAGATGGTCTCCGTCCTTCGCGTGCCAATTTCCAGGAAAGTGAAACACCCTGGTGGAAGTTCTGGTAATGAAGTTTTGTCCGGCTTGCGGAGCCCCGGTTGTCCTGCGCAAACCGCAGGACGATCACCGTGAACGCTATATTTGCACGGCTTGCGCGGCCATCCACTACCAGAATCCGCGCATGATCGTCGGCACCATTCCCGAATGGCAGGACGGTCGCATCCTGCTCTGTTTGCGCGCAATCGAACCGCGCCGGGGGTTGTGGACGCTACCGGCCGGCTTCATGGAAAACGACGAGACAACCTGGCAGGGCGCGGCCCGCGAAACCCTGGAAGAAGCCAATGCGCGGGTGCAGGTGCACGAACTGTTCGGCCTGTACAACATGGCTTACATCAACCAGGTACACCTGCTGTTCCGCGCCACCCTGCTCGATCTCGATTTTTCACCGGGCGTGGAAAGTGTGGAGGTGAAACTATTCGGCGAGGAGGAAATCCCGTGGGAACAGCTTGCCTTTCGCCCGGTGCGCCACACCCTTGAAAACTACTTCGCCGACCGCAAACGCGGCCAATTTACTTTGCACAGCGGCGATCTGGCACCGCCGGTGCGCAGCGCCTGATATATTGCTGCAACTTTTTTCTGCTTTAATAGTCACACGCGCGCCTTATGCAGCTTAACTTCAAGTTTTAACCAGGAGGAAACCATGACCTACCAAGTAACAACCGCCCCCATCGGCACCCTGTCAGTCGAACAAAACAAGGTGCTGCGCAATACCTACATGATGCTGGCGCTGACCATGATTCCGACGATCATCGGTGCCTTCGTCGGCACCTCGATCAGCTTCAATTTTCTGGCCACCAACCCGATCATGGGCTCGCTGCTGATGTTTGGCGCAATGATTGGTATGTTGTTCGCCGTTTCCGCCCTGCGCAACAGCGTATGGGGCATCGCCGCCCTGCTCGGCTTCACCTTCGTCGCCGGCGTATTCCTCGGCCCCATCCTGCAAGTCGCGCTGCACCTGAAAAATGGCGCACAACTGATCGGCATGGCAGCCGGCGGCACCGGCCTGATTTTCTTCTCGCTGGCCACCATCGCCACCGTAACCAAGAAAGATTTCAGCTTCATGGGCAAGTTCCTGTTCATCGGACTGATCCTGCTGATCGTCGCTTCGCTGGCGAATCTGTTCTTCCAGATTCCCGCCATGTCGCTGACCCTCTCCGCCATCGCCGTGCTGATCTTCTCGGCTTACATCCTGTTCGACGTCAGCCGCATCGTGCACGGCGGCGAGACCAACTACGTGATGGCAACGCTGGGCATCTACATGAGCATTTACAACCTGTTCATCAATCTTTTGAACCTGCTGATGGCCTTCAGCGGCCAACGGGAATGAAACTCTCCGTGCCTCAATGAGAAAAGCGGCCGTTGGCCGCTTTTTTCATTCTCTCAAGAGCGATGTCGGTTTGCGTTGCTCCGGCCTCACGTCCGAAACCAGCAACTGGTCGCCCGCGTCCGCGTCGATCGTCCGGCCATCGGCATCCTGCATCGGCAGTTCCGCGTCGTTCCAGCCGCGGATACCGAGCTTGAGCGACGACACATTGGCAAATCCCATTTTCTGCATCACGTCTGCCGCCAGCGCCGAACGCTTGCCGGAACGGCAAATCACCACGATCTCGCGCTCGCGCCCGCCGGCCAGTTGCGGCATGGTTTCGTCATAATCCCATTCGCAGGATTGCTCCAGGATACCGCGCGGCACATTGATCGACCCCGGAATGTGCAGCGCGGAAAATTCCGCCGGTTCGCGCACATCGAGCAGCAGCGGCACGTTGCCTGCCTGGTAGCGCCGCCCAAAATCCCACGGCGCGACTTCCTTTACCCGGGTCAGTGCTTCAGCAACCAAATCGTCATAGCTTTGCATCATCGTTACTCCCGTACAAACACCGCAATCGACTCCACATGCGAAGTCTGCGGAAACATGTTCATCACCCCCGCCGCTTTCAAGGTGTAGCCCTTCGCATGAACCAGCACCTCGGCATCGCGCGCGAGTGTGGACGGACTGCAGCTCACATACACGATGCGCCTGGGCGCGGTCTCCGCCGTGATGGATTTCATCAGCTCGATCGCGCCGTCGCGCGGCGGATCGACCAGCCACTTGTTGAAGCGGCGATCATGACACGTTGCTCGCGAAGCGAGCCGGTTGCGAGAATGGTCGCCCGGCAACGAATCTCCAAACTCTGCTCTCCCGCTTCCCAAAAATGAGTTGCCCAGCCGCAAAAGCGCATCCTCGTTCATCTTAAACAAGTTCATTGCGCGAAATTCCACCCTCTCCCCCATCCCCTCTCCCGCAAGCGGGCGAGGGGGGAGGTTATAGAATCCGTTGTACGCGGCATTCTGCATGGCGCGTTTCACCAATGCATCGCTGCCTTCGATGCCCAGCACCTGCGCGCCACTGCGCGCGATGGGCAGGGTGAAGTTGCCCAAGCCGCAAAAAAAATCCGCGATGCGTTCACCGGGTTGGGGGTCAAGCAAGCGCATGGCGCGGCCAACCATCAGGCGATTCATGTCGCTGTTGACCTGGGTGAACTCTGTCGGCGCGAACGGCATGGTGATGCCGAATTCCGGCAGGCTATAGGAAAGTTGTGGCGCGTCCAGCGGATAGAACGGCATGACCGTCTCCGACCCCTTGGTCTGCGTCCAGAACTGCACCTGATGCGCGTCGGCAAACTGTTTGATGTGCGCCTCATCAGAAGGCGTGAGCGCGGCCAAAATGCGCAGCACCAGCACATCGACATGCTCGCCTACCGCCACCTCGATCTGCGGCAGGATATCGCGCACGGTGAATTTTTCATTCAGCTCGCCCAGCAGCGGCAACAGGCTCGCAATCTTCGGCGTAAGGATTTCGCAGTGCTGCATATCGGCCACATATTTGCCGTTCTGCTCGCGGAAGCCGACCAGTGTCTTGCCTTTTTTCAACACATGGCGCACCGACAATCGCGCGCGCTGGCGGTAGCCCCAGGGCTGGCCATAGATCGGCGGCAGTATGGTTTCCGGCTTGACCTTGCCGATCCGTTGCAGATTATCTTCGAGCACGCGCTGTTTGACATCGACCTGCGCCCGCGCATCCAGATGCTGCATCGAACAGCCGCCGCACACACCGAAATTCGGGCACTTCGGCTGCACGCGCATGAAGGACTGCTTCAGAATCTGCCCGACCCTGGCCTGCTCGTAATTGTTCTTTTTGCGATACGTGGAATAGGTCACGCGCTCGCCGGTCAGCGCGCCCTCGATGAAGATCACCTTGCCGTCGGCATGCGCGATGCCGCGACCTTCGTGGTCGAGCGATTCGACCACAACTGCCTGATTGTTATTTTCCATTGTTTCCCAGCATCTTCAATACGCATCCCGTGCGGGTTTGCGCCAGCCCCCAACCCAGCAACACCCCGGTGGAATTTGCCAACATGTCGGCATACTCGAAATGGCGGTAACCGCTCATGCCCTGCAGAATCTCGATGCCAACACCCATCGCCAGCAGCGACAGCGTCAACCTGATACGCGTCCGGCGCTCAACATAAACCTGACAGAACCACAACATGAGCAAGGCATAAGCGAGCGCGTGTTCCAGCTTGTCCGCGCCGTCGAAAGGAACCGGCTCCGGCGGGTGCGGCATGAGCGACAAATAAAACACGGCGGCAACCCACAGCCAGCCGAAGGACAACCAGACCTTACGCGGCATGCATCACGCCTTGTTCCATGCCGCGAGATATTCCGCCCAGTGCGCCTCGCCAGACTTGCCCAGGGTAGAACGCACCAGCTCCAGTTCCTTCTCGTAACGTGCTTTGCTGAATTGCCCGCGCATCAACTGGAAGCGGGCGAACACCAGCCAGGTATTCACCACGTCGGTCTCGCAGTAGTTGCGGATCTCGGCCAGCTTGCCCTGCTGGTACGCCTCCCACACCCTGCTGCCGTCCATGCCGAGTTTGCCGGGAAAACCAATCAGCTTGGCCAGTTCATCCAGCGGCGCGTTGGCACGGCCGGTGTACATCGCCAACAGATCCATCAGGTCGAGGTGTCGCGAGTGGTAGCGGCTGATGTAGTTGTT
>DISA01000072.1:0-15724 GCA_002421915.1 Gallionellaceae bacterium UBA6222 | reverse complement strand
TGCCGTCGAAAAAGCGCTGGATGATGCTGCCTTCCTCCTCATCGACCTCGCCCAGCGACCACACCTTGAAATTGTCGCCCTCGCGCAGCACACAGGAGATTGCCGCAACGCGCTGCAAGTGATGCGGCAGGAAATCGCTGCCAGTTTTCTGGCGGCGCATCTGGAACGCCATCTCGGCGACTTCCACGTCGCTGACTTCAGCATCCAGCTCGTACAGGGTGCGCAACCCGGCGATGTCGGGGATGGTTTCGATGTCGAATACAAGTGTTGGATTCATGGCAAAAGATCCGATTCTCGGGCGGGCGTGCATGATACCCGAGGCGCTGCCGGCTTCCTATCTGCTCATCTTGATGCTCATCAGCTTGACGCCCGGCCTCAGAAGGTAAAGAATCTCCAGCGAATTCCCGCACTTAAACCCAGCGCTTCGTAGGTTATCATGCAAAGACTCTCATACTTGATGTTCACGCTATTGGTGACGATGCACGCGTCACTCGCCCATGCCGCCGCAGGCGAGACATGGGAAATCACCACCAAGTCGGAGATGGCCGGTATGCCCTATGCGATGCCGGAGACCACCATGACCGTGTGCCAGCCCAAGAGCGGCGAGCCGGACCCGAAGCAGATGATGGAGCGGGACGGCAACTGCAAAGTGACCGACGTCAAACACTCCGGCAGCAAGACCACCTGGAAGATACGCTGCGACGGCGACGGGCAGAAGATGAGCGGCAGCGGCGAGATCACCCGCAGCAAGAGCAGTTATCAGGGCACGAGCCGCATGAGCGGCACTGCGGACGGCGAAAAGTTCGACATGACTGCCAGCTATCGCGGCAAACGCATCGGCACTTCCTGCGACACCTCCGATCCGGTGGTGGTTGGCGGCAAGGGCATGGAAGACATGAACGACATGATGGGCATGGCCAAGGCGCAGATGGCGGCAGGCATGGCCGAGCAATGCGAAGTGGGCCGCTACGAAGCGAAAGAGTTGATGACCAGCACCTTCTTCGGGCCGCACGCGATGTGTGCCAAGAACCAGAAATACGCCTGCAAGGTGATCAGCAAGGACGTGAGCAAGAAGCCGGACGTGTATCTTGCACTGGTGAAGCATGACGACACTTCCGATGCGTCCATCGCGCAAGCCTGCAAGATCGACATGAAGACCGCCACCAAAGCCATCTGCAAGAAGGTGGACAACAACAACTACGAAGACTTCGAGGATACCTGCCCGGCGGAGTACACGAAGTTCTCCACTATGGCTGCATCGGGACGCAGCTATACCAGTTCCTCGCGCTCAACCAGCGTAATCACCGACAATCCGGTCGGCAACGCCATCGACGGCGCCAAGAAACTGAAGGGTTTGCTGGGCTTCTGATGCACGGCATCGCGCGCCTGCTCGGCGGGGGTTTGCTGTGCCTGTACACAGCTTCTGCCCTCGCCCTGCCCGACCTCTTCCCCGATGTGGCAAGCGCCTACCGCGTCGAGATTGACGGCTCCCCCGTCTGGGAACGCAAGGCACAGACCCACCTTCCCCCCGCCAGCCTCACCAAGCTGATGACCGCCCTGCTCGTCATCGAACAGGGCGACCTGTCGCAGACCACCACCATCTCCCCCGCTGCGGTCCGTGAAACCGGCGCCCGTCTCAAACTCAAGGCGGGAGAACGTTATCAAGTGCAAGATCTGCTGGCCGCCACACTGATGGCTTCGGCCAACGATGCCTGCCATGCACTGGCCGAAGCGCTCGCCGGCAGCGAAGGCCAATTCGTGAAGCGGATGAACCAGCGTGCCGCCGAGCTCGGCATGCGCGACACGCATTTCGAGAACGCCTGCGGTCACGACGCGAAGCAGCACTATTCGAGCGCGCACGATCTGGCACTGCTCGCCCACGAGATCATCCGCCACCCGCGCTTGATCGCCCTCACCTCGCGTATCGAAACCGGCATCCGCAGCAACGACGGCAAACGCGCTATCCGCTTCGAAAACAAGAACGCACTGGTCGGTCGCTATCGCGGCGCTTTCGGCCTCAAGACCGGCTATACCGCGCGTGCAGGAAAATGCCTGATCGCCTACGCCAAGCGCGGCGACACCACGGTGCTGCTCGTGCTGTTGCACGGCAATGACCGCTGGTGGGACGCGGTGGATATCCTCGATGTCGCCTTCGCCGAAGCCCAGCGCAAACAGTGAAACGCTGTGCGCGTTCGGCTGGCTGCTGCTGGCCGCCTGCCTCGCCTATGCCAACACACTCGGCACCCCGTTCCAGTTCGACGATTACAAGGTCATCGTGCATTTCCCCGGCGTGCACAGTTGGGACGCTTGGCGGGAAGGTCTGACCCACGGCATCCGCCCGCTGCTGAAAGCCAGCTACACCCTGGACTGGACGCTGAGTCTGGGCGCGACGGGCTTCCACCTCACTAACCTTTTTGTCCACCTGCTCAACGGCTGGCTGGTCTATCGCCTCACGCAACACTACTGCGCGCGCCACACGGAATGGCCCGCAGAACTACCGCTGTTCGTCGCCCTGCTGTTCGTGCTGCATCCCGCGCACAGCGAAGCGGTGAGCTACCTCAGCGGCCGCTCGGCCTCGCTGATGACGATGTTCTATCTGCTCGGCCTGCTCGCCTACACGCGGGGGCGGCAACAAGCGAGCGCACTCCACCTGCACCTGCTCACGCCGCTCTGCTTCGCCGCCGCGCTGCTGTGCAAAGAGACCGCCGTGACCTTCCCCTTCGCGCTGCTGCTGTGGGAACGCTTTGCACTCGATGCGCGACCGGACAAACTCAGGGCACAAGGGGCGACTTGGGCCATGCTGCTCATCGCCACCCTGCTGTTCCTGTTCAGCGAGGTGTTCCAATCGCACATGGCGCGCAGCGCGCAGTTCAACACGCTGGGCGGCAACCTCGCCACGCAGGCGAACGGCATGCTGTGGCTGCTGGGGCAATGGCTGCTGCCGCTGTGGCTCAACATCGACCCAGACCTGCCGCTGTATCGCAACGCATCCGAAGCTCCTCTGGCCTTGCTCGGTGCGCTGGCGCTGGCCGTCGCCGCCTGGCGCTTGCGGCAGCCGCGCCCGTGGCTGGCCTTCGCACTGGCGTGGGCCTTGCTGCAACTGCTGCCGCTGTACGTGCTACTGCCGCGCCTCGACATCGCCAACGAGCGGCAGCTGTACCTCGTCGGCTGGCCGCTCGCGATGGCGCTGTGCATCGAACTTTCCGCGCACCTGAACACACGGCCGGCACACACCGCCATGATGGCGCTGCTACTCGGTGCGGGCCTGCTCACCGTGCAACGCAACATCGATTACCGCAGCGAGATCGCCCTGTGGCAAGCCACGGCACAACTCTCACCCAACAAGGCGCGCGTGCACAACAATCTCGGCTACGCCTGGCTGCTCGCCGGACGCAACGACGAAGCACGCCGCGAGTTCCAACGCACCCTGCAACTCAACCCGCACCATACGGAAGCGGCAGGCAATTTGCGACGGCTGGAAAACACAACGCCCGGCGCGAGGCCGGGCGTGGAGTGAAGTGGCTGGATCTGGCTGTTATTCGGCCACAGCGGTCGCAATCAATCAATCTACTTCTTTCAATAGAGATCGTCTGCTTACAAGGAAACTTGAGCAGAGACTTATGCAACAGCACGTGCAACACACTACGCCGAAGCAAGCTCAAGTTTCCGCTTTCTTCTCTCCCAGTCAGGCATGAGTTTTTCCAAATATCTATAGAAGCCTGCACTGTGATCATCATATTTTAGGTGACACAACTCATGTGTAATTACATATTCGATGCATTCACGCGGTGCATGGATTAATGCCAGATTAAGCGTCAGCGTACCGTTCCGGGTCAGGCTTCCCCAGCGTGCCCGCATTTTCTTGATCTGCAACTTGGGCAATTCATGCCCCTTTCGAATGAAAGCTTGAGCGCATCGTTCCAGACACTCCTGAAAGTATTGGCGAGCTCTTGCTCTGTACCAATCCTCTAAATATCCGGCCACCTGTTCCGGCAGTAACTCGCCATCAATTTCTACAACTATCCTGCCGTGCGACATCTTTACCTGATTGGCAACCGCCCGCACCACTTTCAGGCGGTACTGTCGCCCGAGATACAGGTGAGTTTCACCACTGATAAAACGCCTAGCCGGGGTGCGTGGTTCATACTGTTGAAAGTAATCAATCTGTCGCAACACCCAGCGCGCGCGCTTCTTTAATTTGCCTTCGATTTCGTCCCGATGAGCACCCAAAGGCGCTTTTACTACCACTCGCCGATCAGGGTGGACGGCAATCTCCAGCGTTTTACGCGATACGTGCAACACTTCATAAGCGAAGGTTGCCATGCCGAATTGAATGTTCCCCGTCATGTGCGCATCCTGTGCTGCGCCAATTGCATCGCCCGCTCGATGATTTCATCCATCTTCTCAGTATTCAGTTCCATACCTTGCCCGCGCTTGAGTTCGTCGTACAGATAGTCGTCGATATCGTTCATGGTGCGTCTCTGTGCATCGAGGTCGTCCCAGAAATTCACTTTCATGTTCTTCCCGAAAATCCCGGCAATCGCAAGCGCCGCAGCAGCGGTCACTTCTTCCGCATTCGCACCGCCACCGAGGTAGGGCTTGAGGATGCCGTAGAACGCCATGGCGTGCTCATTGCCCTGTATGGCCGCAGGCACATCATCGTGCCTGCGGCTTGCCACGTTCTCGCTAAAGCCGGTTACGCGCTGCAAATATTCCTGATCCGAAATGCGCTTGGCCCGGAAGTCGTCTATGGCCTGCTGTATGAGTTTGGAAAATTTCTCGTAGAACGCCGGGTCTTCGCCCATGCGCTCGGTGATCGCGCGCTTGGTCGCATGGGCGATGGCATCGGCGCGCGAGGCCGTCGTCCGCGTGTCGTACACGCCTTGATCCTGCTTGACCTGCAAGAAGGTTTTTTCATCGAAAATGTTCACGGGCGCGTTCAGCCGTGTCACCTCGTTGGCCGTAACGTGCATATCCAGCAGCTTCTGTATCTTTGGTTCGTAATCGCGGTAATCGACGGCTTCGGCATAGCGCAGCTTCACCGATGCCTTCAACTTGCGAAAGCGCTTGTAGTCGTCCTTGTATTGCTGAAGCTTGGCTTCCGGCGTGGACATGATGAAGCGCTCTGTAGACAGAGCCAACCCTAAAGTACTGCCGTAATCCGCAAGGCGCTCGTAGAAGTTTTCGCGCAGTGCATCGTCCGCCAACAGGGATTCGTAGGCTTCCTCGTCGTGCTGGTTTTTGACTTCCTTGAACAAGTCCCAGAGATCGGAATGCTGTTGCGGTAATTTCGCCACTTCCTCGTGCACCGACATCAGCGTGCCTGCCAGGTCATCCTCGTCGAAGCCGGTCAGCCCGGCCTCTGCATACATGGTCAGCGCCTTGTCCAGTTCACCGAGCACGCTGGCGTAATCCACGATGTAGCCGAACTCCTTCGCGGCCCCGGTCTTCTCGTCCTCGTGCAATCGGTTCACGCGTGCGATTGCCTGCAACAGGGTGTGCTCACGCAAGGTGCGGCACAAATACATCACCGTGTTGCGCGGAGCATCGAAGCCGGTGATCAACTTGTCCACCACGATCAGAATTTCCGGTTCCTCGCCATATTTGAACTGGTTGACGATCTGCTTGAGGTATTCCTCCTCGGTGCCGTAGCGTTTCATCATCTTCTGCCAGAATTTTTGCACCTCGTCGGCAGGCTCGCCCTCGACCTCGTCGTAGCCCTCGCGGCTGTCCGGTGCCGAGATGATCACCTCGGATGTTACATAGCCGATCTCGCCCAGATATTCCTGATACTTGAGCGCTGCCAGCTTGCTCGGCGCCACGAGCTGCGCCTTGTAACCGGTGCCCTTCCAGTGCTCGCGGTAATGCTCGCTGATGTCGAAAGCGCGCATGTACACCACCTGTTCCGCCTTGTTCAGCATTTCCGCACGGGCATATTTCTTCTTCAGGTCTGCCTGTTGCGCGCGGGTTAGACCCTGGGTGTGACGATCGAACCACAAGTCTATGGCTTCCTTGTTCTGCACCATCTCCACATGGCGTCCCTCGTACAGCAACGGCACCACCGCGCCGTCTTTCACCGCCTGCTGGATGGAATAATGCGGCTCGATCAGCCCGCCGAACTTGGCGAAATTGTTCTTCTCCTCCTTCAGCAATGGCGTACCGGTAAAGCCCAGGTAGCAGGCATTCGGAAACATCTGGCGCATGCGCGCGGCGAACGAGCCGAAGTTGGTGCGATGGCTTTCGTCCACCAACATGAAAATATCTATGGATTCGTCCTGGAATTTCTTGACGTTGAGCGCCTTGTCGAACTTGTGGATCAGCGTGGTCACGATGCCCGCCTTCTTTTCGCCTACCAGTTCCAGCAGGTCGCGCCCGGTCTTGGCGCGATCCGGCGCCAAGCCGCAGGCCGCAAAGGTGTTGCCCAGTTGCTTGTCCAGGTCGTGGCGGTCGGTAACCAGCACGATGCGCGGGTTAAGGATGTCCTTGTCCAGCGCCAGCCCGCGCGCCAGCATCACCATGGTCAGCGATTTGCCCGAACCCTGCGTGTGCCAGATGATGCCGCCATTGCGCCGTCCAGCGGGATCGAGCCCTTTCACACGCTCCAGCGTTGCCTTGATCACGAAATACTGCTGGTAGCGCGCAATCTTCTTGATGCCGCCGTCGAACACGACGTACTTGTAGATTATCTCGACCAGCCGCTCGGGGCGGCACAGGCTATAGAGCACATTGTCCTGTTCCGTCACTTGCCGCTCGCCTTGTGACTCCAGCGCATCGAAGAATTTCCGCGCCCGCGCGAAATCACCCGAGAACAAAGCATCCTTATTGCGAGCGGTCAATGGCCGGTTGATACCTGCGGCCACATCAGATGGACTGTCGCGCATTTCCTGCCACACCCCCCAGAACTTCGCCGGGGTGCCCGCCGTGGCGTAGCGCGCCGCGTTCTTGTTCACGCCCATCACCAGTTGTGCATAGCTGAACAGCCTGGGCAGAAATTCTTCCTGCTGGTTGCGTATGCATTGCGAAACGGCCTCGCCCACTTCAATATCGGGCGCTTTGCACTCGATCACCGCAACCGGTATGCCGTTCACGAACAACACAATGTCCGGTCGCGCCGTTTCGGTGCTGCGGCTGCGCTCCACGCTGAATTCCGCCGTCACATGAAAGGCATTGCGCTCCCAGTTCTGCCAGTCGGCATAGCGCAGATTGAAACTCTTGGAGTCGCCCTCTATGGTCTGCTCCAGCGCCGTGCCCAGCGTCAGCAGATCGTAGATCGTCTCGTTGGTTTTCTGCAGCCCGTCGTATTTCACGCTCTTCAGTCGCTGGATGGCGGACTGAATGTTCTCCTCGCTGAACAAGAACTCCTGTCCCTTGTACTGAATGCGGTTGATCGCCTTCAACTGCCCGCGCAGCACACCTTCCAGCAATACGTTGCCCGGCCTGCCACCGCGCTCGGCCAGCGCCTGTTCCGGCGTCAGGTACTCGAAACCCAGATTTACCAGCAGTTGCAACGCCGGAATCTGCGACAGGTACTTCTCGTTGAAGCGGAAACCGCCCCCAAGATTCTCGTTTACATTCGCCATGGCTATCCCTTATACTGCTGTCCAAAGGTTCCCCCCCGATGACAAGAGACCAAGGGTCTCTCTCCGCAAGGAGTAGTCGGGGGGGTCAATTTTTTCAGGGGCAGGATTTTCATTAGTAATACTGCCTCGTTCCAGACCGGAAAATCTCGAACTCACTACATATGGCCGGTTTGATCAGATCGTAATATCCGGTCTCATCCTTCTGCCACTTCCTGAACACAGCCCAGCTACAATAATCCGCCACCTGCAGGCCGTAATGCGAACGCGAAGCATGGTGCAGAATGCGATAGCGCATCCCGGGTGGCAGCATCGTTGCCAAAGCGCCCTTGATGGCTTTTTCCACCGCTTGCCGTTTCTTCTGAATCGGAATGGTGTCGGTGATAACGATCACCTCGTCCACCGATCCCCCGTTCATTTCGCGGGGGATCACATATTTCAGCAGATGGCCCAGCATCTCCGGATAAAATCGCTTGTCTTCCCTGAGTGCAGGTCCGGTCTTGGGCTTCTCGACCACCAGGCAATCGATGCGTAGCGATCCGACATTCGCCGCGATCAGGTCGAACACCCGGCTGCGCACACGCGGGTTGTCGTCGGCACAGTGGAAGTACTCGGCATCCAAACCGAATTCCAGGCAGTCGTGCTTGTAGTCATCCAGCGAGCCATGCACCGGAAATGGCCGACGTGTTGCCACGCTCGTCAGCACGAAGTAGCGCGTGCCGGTCGGACTAAAGTCGAAATTGCCCGCTTCGTCGAGAAAGAGGTAAGCGCAGTTAGCCATGGTTATGCAATGCGAGAAGCAGCCTCAACTTTATCGATGATCGCTTTGACCGCCCGATCTATGGCGCTATTCGCCTGATAGTCTGCTGGGGCAACCAGCGTGGCCCGCCCATCCTTGATCAACCGTTCCGCATGGGCCTTTGTCCCGTGCTTACCGGGGTTATAGACTGCAATGGAATGCCCACCTTGATCCTTGACCAAGCGCATACAAGGAATGTCGGTTTCACCATCGCCGACAAAGATCATATTTTCAAACGGAATTGGGCGTTGCTCCTTGGGAACGAATTTATTGATGACCGAGTTATCGTGCACATCGAGACTGCCTTTATTGATGCGAAACAGATACTGAGTCTTT
The DNA here is from genome assembly GCA_002421915.1 of Gallionellaceae bacterium UBA6222. GTDB lineage: Bacteria > Pseudomonadota > Gammaproteobacteria > Burkholderiales > Gallionellaceae > Sideroxyarcus. The sequence continues at coordinate 7,012 of DISA01000072.1, read as the reverse complement.
GTCGTGTAGTTCACCGCCAAAGCAGGCCAGCAAGCCACACCGTTGTGGTCGAACATGAAGCCAGAGGCATAGATCTTTTTGAATTCCCTGTGGATTGGCGTTCCTTCCACCATTTCGCGGATCCCGGATGAAATGACGAAATGCTCCAGCCGCACACCTTTGGTTTTCGCGTAAGCATTGATGCGTTTGAACCAGTCAAGCACACCGGGAAATAATTGAATGCTCTTGCCAAAGTTTTTGAAATCCGTTTTCTTCACGGCCACATGAGCTTTGTGCGCCTCCTCCAGCATCAGGTGCATATAAGCCAGAATTTGGTCCATCTCGTGCTCTGCGGCGAGACGGCCCGCCATCTTCCAGAAATCACCGGGCTTAGTATGAAGAGCAGGAATGAAGTCATATTCCTGCATATTTCCCGGCGCGAGCGTTCCATCGAAATCGTAGGAAATCGCCATCGGAATGAGTTTTTTAGCCATGTATTTCCTCCCGTGATGCGTTCACCCGCCACCGACCGGTGAGCAGTTTCTGCATCAGGCCGCGTTTCTGTTTACGCAGTGCGGTCAATTGCTTCGTTGCAATGGAAATTTCCAATCTCGCTATATCCAGCACCTGCGCAATCCGTTGTTGTTCTTCAAGTGGTGGTAGCGGTACGGTCGTACCCATAAATTCATCAGGTCGAATATTCAGAAGTCCGTTATTGCGTACACCAGTTCTTACCAGTGTTCGCAGTTGAGGCTTCAAATAGTCTGCGGTGAGCAGATGGCGTATGTATGCAGCGTTAACCGAATCGCGCAGCCGAAAACTGACATAGACACTTGGAACCAGTGCCGCATCATCATCCTGTAATTGGAAAACGCAGCCGAATTCATAGCGCAGCGAATTTCCCTTGTTGTATGAGAATTCCCCGGAACGAAGAAGCGTATATGTCTTGGCGCTTTCGCCAGCCATATAGCGGCTGTACTTGTCCTCTTGCCGCACAAAACCAGACGCAGAGGAAATTGTCAGTAATGGATAATCACCGCCGTCTCCTTGACGTTGGATGCGTTCAGCTATCTCCCGAATGGGAACTTGTCGCCAAGATGCCGTTTCGGCACGGTGCGTGATAAGGCACCTAACGAGTTCGGTGTAGTAACGCTCTTTCGCAGTGATCAACTGCTCTGTTTTCTCTATAGCAGAGTCCCATTCGCTCAATATGCAGGCAACCATTTTCTGCTCTTCGAACTTCAGGAGTGGAAATGCAATCTCTCGTATGAGGTCTGCGTTTAGATTCTCCTGACCTCCAACGTTGCTCAGCGCCCGGATTGCTTCGTACCTGAAGCGCAGCTGCTGGTAAACATAGTCCCGATCAACCTCTGGTTTAAGTTGAATTGCAGCGCAGGCTTGATTAATGGCTGCATCTAGTCCAAGGATTGCAACTTGCCCTCGTGTCTTGCCCTGTCCATACATAGCCATCAGGATGGTACCTTGAGGAATGATCCTTGCCGAAGATTGCTCTAGCCCCTCTTGGGTGATCCACTCATCAATATCCTCGGCGGTAATTGTGCAGTTTTGTATCTGTGAGGTTTTTGCCCAAGGGATAGAACCATTCCAGTAGGCGGACTTCCCCCGATCAGGCGTTCCACCTGATGAAATCTTCGCAATGCTGCCCAGGGCTACGTTTTGATGGCTCATTTCTATTCCTGCACTTCGTGTATCACGCCTACACAAACTAATTTTCCCTCGTGGGAAAAATGGTTCGCCATCCGGCAATTGACCATTTCGAGGACATTCTCGAAATGGACATGGTGGCCCGCCCGGATGCTCATACGCCGAGCTCCTTGAGGTACTGCTTCATCTTCAGGCGCACTTCGGCCAGTTCGCTTTCCAGTTGTTCGATTTCCTTCTCGACTGCGGCGATGTCGATCTCTTCTTCCTCTACAAAAGTATCCACATAGCGCGGGATGTTGAGGTTGTAGTCGTTTTCGGCGATCTCGCTGATGGCGGCTACGTAGGCGTATTTGTCCACGCTCTGCCTTGCCTTGCAGGTGTTGTAGATTTTTGCCATGTGGTCTTCGAGCAGGGTGTTGTGGTTCTTGCCGGACTGGTATTCGCGGCTGGCGTCGATGAACAGCACGTCCTTGCAGGCTTGGCGCGCGCCGCCTTTTTCCCGCGCGCGGTCGAAGATGAGGATGGCGACGGGGATGGAAGTGGTGGGGAAGAGATTGCCCGGCAGGCCGATGACGGTGTCGAGCAGGTTGTCTTCGATGAGTTTCTGGCGGATGCGGCCTTCTGCGCCACCCCGGAACAGCACGCCGTGCGGCACCACGACGGCAACGCGGCCTTCTCTTTCCAGCGCGGCTTCGATCATGTGGGAGATGAAGGCGTAGTCGCCCTTGCTCTTGGGCGGCACGCCGCGCCAGTAGCGATTGAAGCGGTCGTGCGCGGCTTCTTCCGAGCCCCATTTGTCGAGCGAGAAGGGCGGGTTGGCGACGACGACGTTGAATTTCATCAGACGGTCGTTCTCGACCAGCGCCGGGCCGGTGAGAGTGTTGCACCATTCGATGCGGGCGCTATCCATGCCGTGCAGGAACATGTTCATGCGCGCCAGCGCCCAAGTGCTGCCGTTGGATTCCATGCCGAACAGCGCGAAGTCGCGGCCGCCGACGGCGCGCGCGGCTTCGACCAGCAGACCGCCCGAGCCGCAGGCCGGGTCGCAGATGCGGTCACCGGGCTTGGGTTGCACCAACTTCGCCAGCAGTTCGGATACCTTGTACGGGGTGTAAAACTCGCCTGCCTTCTTGCCCGCATCGGAGGCGAAGTGCTCGATCAGGTAGATGTAGGTGTTGCCGATCACGTCTTCCGATACGCGGCTCGGGCTCATGTTGAGCTGCGGTTTGTGGAAATCTTCCAGCAGGCGCTTCAGCCGGTTGTTGCGATCCTTGGTCTTGCCGAGGTTGGCTTCGCTGTTGAAGTCGATGTTGCGGAACACGCCTTCCAGCTTGGCCTTGTTTGCTTCTTCGATGGCGTCCAGGACGATATTAATCAGCTCGCCGACGTTCGGTTGGCTGCGGCGCTCGTGCAGACTGTTGAAATCCGCCAGGAAGCGGTCTTGCACTTCCCCGGTTTGCGGGTCTTTGAGTTCTGCCATCGGCAACACGAAACGCTCGCGCTCCAGCCTGCGGCGGATGCGCACATCGTCGTCCCCATATTCCTTTTTGTATCTGTCATAGTGATCGCTCCATACATCGGAAATGTATTTCAGGAACAGCATCACCAGGATGTAGTCCTTGTATTGCGCCGGGTCAACGACCCCGCGGAAGGTGTCGCACGCGGCCCACGCGGCTGAGTTAACTTCGCTTTGCTTGATTTGGTCGGACATGTTGCGTATCTCCTGTTGTGCTATTACCGGCCCAGTTCAGCCATGATTTTTTGTCCCAGCAAACGCTGGTGGCTTTCGGCTGCTACCAGCAGCCTTTTGCGTAGTTTGATTTCTTCTGCCTGCAATGCGCCCAGTTCTGCGATACGGTGCTGACTCTGCATGTCCGGCACGGGTATCTGGACATCGCCGAGCGCATGGCGCTGCACAATGGGCGTTCCCGCGCCGGTTCTGATCTGCGCGATTTGCGTCTGGGCGGGCTGCTGATTCAGGCACCAGGCAAGGTAGGCAGGATCAATATTGGTATTGGGGCGCAATACATAAAAGGTGGCAGAGGCGATAGTTTTTTCCGGCACCGAAGCAATCACTGCCGCGCAATTGCGAACGCCGCGCGAGACGAACAGCACGTCGCCATTTTTCACCCGGTATTTTTCCGGTGAGCCGGTGAGTGTCATGCGTAGCTCGTGTTCGACGGCGTAGCGATATGGCGCGCCATCTTGAATATGACTTGCCATCATGATTTGATAGGCGCCCTCAGGCTCATGTTCTGCGCGAGCCTTGAGGGCGAACCCGGGAAGAACCTCGGCACACTCTGCAACTTTTTTCATTTGTGTACGCATGACTCTTCCCTGTTCACTTAGCCGTTGCAGCCTGGATTGTAACTGGCGACCAAGTCAGCTTCTTTCGCCAGCCTCGCCGACTCCGAGGATTCGAGATGCACGGCGATGTGCGTTTTCCCGTTTCTGTCAAAGCAGCCCTGCTTATGGTGATTATCAAAACGGGTGCTCAGGTCGCCGGTCTCGCCTATATATTGAACAGAGAAGTTCGGCGAATTCTTTTTCAGAACGGTATAAACCGCCCCGAGTGGTTTGAATGATGTGCCCCACGGAAAAACATCGAAGCTATAGATTTTTCCAGAAGCGCCCTTCAGTGTTACGGTTGTTTCTTTTGCCATGCTTGCTACTCCTAATATTAATGGGCGAAGCTTGGCGCCGAGAACCAACTTGAAGTACACTGTGTCTGCTGTAACGAGCAACTTTAGCTGGTTCGGGCTTTGCCTGCCCGGTTAAGGTCTTAAAAATCCCGTATTCGCGTACGGGATTTTTTTCGTCCGCTGAAGATATTTCAGCGGGACGAATCTTAATACTCTGCAATTAAGTTGTCAATATTTATTTATGGACGAATACCAATACTGAATGCATTCAACATTTGTGAAATTTAATATGTTGTTTTTCAGTTGGTTAACATTTTATCGGTAGCAAGCGCACCGCCCAACGAATGTAGGGGCTTCCCCCGGCCCGAGGTTGCGGCGGTATTAAGCGTTGAGCGGAGAAGCGACGTGCCTTGCACGGCCATGTGTATGTAAATGTCGATGGGTGGGAATCCTGACGGAATCTGCTCCGGCAGGTTTTTCAGTAAACTGTTTCAGTCCGCTTCGGCCGAGAAGCCGACTCGTTCAACCTAGCAGATTCGCCACTGTCAGCATCATCAGAATGATCAACTGGAACACCAGCGTGCGCCAGACCAGGCCGACCGCGCTTTGCAGATGGTCGATATCCACGGCATCGCCACTGCCCAGTTCGGGACGATAGACGGGCTGTTCATCGAGCACCAGCGTTTCACCCAGTTTGACCCCGAGCGCGCCGGCGCCGCTGGCCAATATGATGCCCTCATCCGGCTCTGGCCATTCCGCCGCCTGGGTGCGCCAGCAATAGATCGTATCCTCGAAGTTGCCGACGATAGCGAAGCTGCTCGCCGTCAAGCGCAACGGCAACCATTCCAGCACGCGGCATGCTTGCTGCGCGAAAGTACCAAACACGCTGGTTTCTTCATCCTCTCCGCGCCAGCGGCTGGCGATGAAGGTGGCCAGCCGATACAGCACGGCGCCAAGCGGCCCCACACCCAGCATCATGCAGATGACGAACCAGAAGACGACACCGAACACGTGACGGTGCGAGGCCAGCAGTGCTTGTTCGATGGTGAGACGCGCCACTTCCTCCGGGTTTAGATCATTACAGGATTTGCCGGTCCATTCGCTTAACAGCTGGCGCGCGCGAATCAGGTCGTTGTCACGCAGGGCCTGGCGGATGTCGGTGAAGTAATGACTGAACTGACGAAACCCCATGCACAGGTAAAGCACCAGCAGACTGAAAACCCATGCAATAACCGCGTGCTGGGCAAGTAGCACGGCATACAACAACCATAGCAGTACCAACAGTGGCAGCACGGCGAGCACCCAAGCGATGCGGCCGTGCGTGTGCTGCCCGGCATCGAAGTGCTGGCGAAAGAAATCAACGTAAACTGCCGGCCAGTGATAAAGAAATTGGCGCGAAGACAAGGGAACAACTTGTTCCAGCAGTAGTGCGGCGATCAGCGCGAGCAGGCTCATGGCTTGAATGGGGTATCAGATTCGGACTGGAGAAAGATACCACAAACAACTGCCGGTGAAATTCACTGACGGCTACGGCAATGATTCTGATTGCACGCGGAGGCGCGGAGCAAGACAAATTGCGGGGCTGACCGCAGCCCTGACACGGTGCGGCGAATTTTGCAGGTCGGGTTAAACCCGACAGCGCGCCTTGATTTCACCACTGCATGTCGGACTGAAGTCCGACCCACATCGGCTCTGCCGCCCCACTTCGACAGCTACGCGATCATCCCCGCCGCAACAGTGTTGTTCGTCGCTTCATCGATAACGATGAAGCTGCCGGTGGCGCGGTCGATCTCATAGCTGTCGAACACCAGCGGCAGCAGGGTCTTGATCGCCACCCGCGCGATGTCGTTCATGTGCAGTTGCTCCACCGCATGCTGCTCCAGCGTGTTGACATCGACCCGGTAGTCGAGGCGCGAGAACAGGCATTTCGCCGTGCGCGTGGTGTGCTTGACCAGATATTTGCGTTGTTTATCCAGCGGCGATTCGGATAACCAGCACAGCATTGCCTCGAACTCTTTCTCCACTTTTGGCAGATGCGCACTGCTTCTAACCAGCATGTCGCCGCGCGAAATGTCGATCTCGTCGGCCAGCCGCAGTGTGACGGATTGCGGGGCGCAGGCCGTGAGCAGGCCGCCATCGTAGGTGAAAATCTCCCTGACGGTGGTGGTGCGCCCCGAGGGCAGGGCGGTAACCGGGTCGCCCACCGACACTTCGCCCGCCTCGATACGCCCGGCAAATCCGCGGAAGTCATGATATTCACCGGTCTGCGGGCGGCACACCCACTGCACCGGGAAACGGAAGTCGCTGGTGTTCACGTCATGGTCGATCTCGACCTCTTCCAGGAATTCCAGCAAGGCCGGCCCTTTGTACCAGTCCAGATTGTCGCCGCGGTCCACCACCATGTCGCCGTTCAGCGCGGACAGCGGGATGCAATGCACATCATGCATATCCAGCTGTGCGGCAAATGCCTTGTACTCGGCCACGATCTCGTCAAAACGCGCCTGCGAATAATCCACCATATCCATCTTGTTCACGGCCAGCACCACATGCGGCACATTGAGCAGACTGGCCAGATAGGAATGGCGCCTAGTCTGCGTCAGCACGCCTTTGCGCGCATCAATCAGGATGATGGCGAGGTTGGCACTGGATGCAGCGGTCACCATGTTGCGCGTGTACTGCTCGTGCCCCGGCGTGTCGCCGATGATGAACTTGCGCTTGGGCGTGGC
>DISA01000070.1:616-5963 GCA_002421915.1 Gallionellaceae bacterium UBA6222 | reverse complement strand
GAGATCGGGGTCGGGCCTTCCATCGAATCGGGCAACCACACGTGCAGCGGGAATTGCGCCGATTTGGCCATCGCGCCGATAAACAGGAGGATACAGATGGCGCTGATCAGGTTCCACGTCACGCCCGGAATCGGCGCGATGTCATTGGCGTAGTTCTGCGCATTATTGAACACCGACTGGTAATCGAGGGTGCCAAACACCATCAGCACCAGCGCGATACCCAGCACAAAACCGAAGTCGCCGACGCGGTTGACAAGGAACGCCTTGAGGTTGGCGTAGATCGCCGTCTCTTTGGTGTACCAGAAGCCGATCAGCAGATAAGACACCAGACCGACCGCTTCCCAGCCAAAAAACAGCTGCAGGAAATTGTTGGCCATCACCAGCATCAGCATGGAGAAGGTGAACAGCGAGATGTAGCTGAAGAAACGCTGGTAACCTGGGTCTTCCTGCATGTAGCCGATGGTGTAGATGTGCACCATGAGCGAAACGAATGTCACCACCAGCATCATGGTCACACTCAGCTTGTCGATCAGGAAGCCGACCTGGAAGCTGGTATCGCCCGAGGTGAGCCAGGTATAAACCGGTCCATTGAAAGTATTGCCCGCCACCACGTCTTTGAATATTGCCAGAGAGGCAAAGAAGGAAACCGCCACCAGCGCGATGGTAATGCGGTGCGACCAGGTGCGTCCCAGCCACTTGCCAAACAGCCCGGCCGCGACCGCGCCCACCAACGGCGCCAGCGGAACGAGCAGATACAGACTTTGCATATCCATCATCAACCTTTCAGGGAATCGAGATCATCCACATTGATGGTGCGCAAATTGCGGAACAGCACCACCAGGATCGCCAGACCGATGGCAGCTTCCGCTGCCGCGACCGTCAGGATGAAAAACACGAAAATCTGCCCCGCCACATCGTTCAGGTAATGCGAGAACACGACGAAGTTGGTATTTACCGCCAGCAGCATCAGCTCGATCGCCATCAACAACACGATCAGGTTCTTGCGGTTAAGGAAGATACCGACCACGCTGATGGCGAACAGGATCGCCCCCAGCACCAGATAATGTGAAAGACCCAGATTCAACATGACTGCCCCTTTATATTCACTTGGTCGCCCCGGTGACCGTATCGTCAGGCTGCTTCTTCACGGCAGGAATGGAAACCAGGCGCACCCGGTCGGCTCGTTTGACATTGACCTGCTGGCTGATGTCCTGTGACTTCGAATCACGGCGGCGGCGGAAGGTCAGCGCAATGGCGGCCACCATGGCCACCAGCAAGAGGACTGCTGCAAGCTCGAACGGATAGACATAGTCGGTGTAGATCAGGCGTCCCAGTTCCTTGGTGTTGCTGTAATCGGCCGCATGCTTGACGGCGGTCATACCGGCAGAACTGGCCTTGTCACCCAGCACCCACACCATTTGCGCCACAATCAGCCCGGCCAACAACGCACCCGCCGGCAGCCATTGCCAGAAGCCCTTGCGCAGCTGTTCGAGATTGATGTCCAGCATCATTACCACGAACAGGAATAGCACCATCACCGCGCCCACATAAACCAGCACCAGGGTGATGGCGAGGAATTCGGCTTCGAGCAGCAGCCAGATGCCGGCGCTGCTGACAAAGGCCAGCACCAGAAACAGCACCGCATGCAGCGGGTTGCGCGCGGTGATCACGCGCAGCGCGGCGAACACGACCACGGCGGCGAACAGATAGAACAAAATGGTTTCAAAGTTCATGGTGCTTCCTCAAGTTACCGGTACTTGGCATCGGCCGCGCGATCCAGGGCGATCTGCTGCTCGTATTCGTCACCCACCGCCAGCAGCTTGTCCTTGGTGTAATACAGATCACCGCGATTCTCGCCGTGATATTCAAAGATTCGCGTCTCGACGATGGCATCCACCGGGCAGGACTCCTCGCAGAAACCGCAGAAGATGCACTTGGTCAGGTCGATATCGTACTGGGTGGTGCGGCGCGAACCATCGGTGCGCTCCGCCACTTCGATCTTGATCGCCAGTGCCGGGCACACAGCCTCGCACAGTTTGCATGCGATGCAGCGCTCCTCGCCGTTGGGATAACGGCGCTGCGCATGCAAACCGCGGAAACGGTAACTCTGCGGTGTCTTTTCTTCCGGATACTGCACGGTGATGTGGCGCTTAAAGAAATAACGCCCGGTTACCGACATGCCTTTGAGCAGTTCGAGCAGCAGAAAGCTCTTAAAAAAGTTGATCATTTTTTTCATTTTCTCTCCTCGCCCCTTACCACATCCAATACGGGGTTTGCATCCATGCCGCGATGAATACGACCCAGATAAGTGTCAGCGGGATGAAGACTTTCCAGCCCAGACGCATCAGCTGGTCATAGCGATAACGCGGGAAAGTTGCGCGGAACCACAGGAAGAAGAACAGGATGAAGGACATCTTGCCCAGCATCCAGATCAGCCCCGGAATCTGGTTGAACGGCGCGATATCCAGCGGCGGCAGCCAGCCACCGAGGAACATGACCGAAGTCAGCGCCGCGATCAAAATCATGTTGGCGTATTCGGCAAGGAAGAACAGGGCGAAGCCCATGCCCGAATATTCGACGTGGAAACCGGCCACGATCTCCGACTCACCCTCGGCCAGATCGAATGGCGAGCGATTGGTTTCAGCTACTCCGGCCAGGAAATACACCACAAACATCGGAAACAGCGGAATGAAATACCAGCCAAGCAGACCATAGCCGTTGCTCTGCCCGCGCACGATGTCGCCAAAATTCATGCTTTGCGCCGCGAGCAGCACGCACACCAGCGCAAAACCCATTGCCAGCTCGTAGGACACAATCTGTGCGGCAGAACGCAGGGCGCCAAGAAATGCGTATTTCGAATTGGAGGCCCAGCCCGCGATGATGATGCCGTACACGCCGAGCGAGGTCATCGCCAGCAAGTACAGCACGCCCGCGTTGACGTCCGCGAGGATCAGTCCGTCGTCGAACGGAATTACCGCCCATGCGGCCAGTGCCGGAACCAGCGCCAGCACGGGCGCGGCAAGGAAAAGAAATTTGTTGGAGTTGGTCGGGATGATGACTTCTTTGAACAGCAACTTGAGTCCGTCAGCGACCGGCTGCAGCAAGCCCCAATAACCGACGCGGTTGGGGCCGGGGCGGATTTGCATGAAGCCGAGTATCTTGCGTTCTGCCAGGGTCAGGTAAGCCACACCGCCCATGACGGGCGCGATAATGACCATGATCTTGACTGCGGTCCATATCGCCGGCCAGACCGGCTCGATATAGCGCCAAAGCACATCCCAGAGTCCGAAGAGGTTCCAGAACCATTGAAAGAATTGCAGTATCTGGGCTTCCATCATGCACGCTCCACGGAGATCGTTCCAAACATCGCGCCCAATGCCGCAGTGGCCGCATGGCCGGCCGCCACTCTCACCACCCCCTTGGGCAGGCTGTTGTCAAGCGCGGCCACCAGCGTGACACTGCCCCGATCCTGACTGACCCTGACCTCCACCCCGGAATCGATACCAAGCTTGCCCATTTCTTCTGCATTCATCCACGCCCTGGGAGCGGTGGCATCCGCCGTAGCCTGCAACGGCGGCGCACGGCGCACGATGGCATCGGTTGCATAGATCGGCACATCTGCCACGCGCTGCAATCCTGCCGCCGGTGTCAGTGGTTCTTCAACAATGTCGCTGATGGCATTGCTGAGGCTGGTCGCGTCAATTCCCGACAGTGCCTGGTCGCGCACGGCTTCGGAAGTGTCGAAATCAAAACCGTCGATCTCGAGTAAATTGCCCAGCACGCGCAACACTTTCCATGCCGGACGTGCCTCACCCAGCGGTTTGACTGCGCCCTTGAAACTCTGCACCCTGCCTTCGGCGCTGACAAAAGTACCGGACGTCTCGGTGAACGGTGCAATCGGCAGCAACACGTCGGCATAATCCAGCGCCTTGTGTTTATAGGCGGACAGCACGATCACCGTATCTGCCGCGCCCAATGCGGCCAGCGCCTGCTGCGGGTTGGCACAATCCAGCTCCGCTTCCGCATTGAGCAAGACGTAAGCCTTGCGCGGTTGTGCCAGCATGCTGTTTGCGTTCAAACCATCCGCACCCGGCGTGGCGCGGGCCAGATACCCGCCCACGCTATTGGCGGCTTCGCCGATGAACCCGAACTTGCCGTTGGCGGCGGCAGCGATTTGCTGTGCCAGCGCCAGCAGTTGCGCCGCCTGCGGATGCTGTTGGGCGAAATTACCGAGCAGAATGGCAACGCGTTCACCGCTGGCCAGACTGCCCGCGATGCCGTCGGCCTGTTTTGCCGCCAACGCCTTGGCCACCTGTGCCAATGCGTCAACCATTGCATCCGGTGCAACGATGGCCTTGTGCGCCACCCGCATCAACAGGTCGTCATCAGCCGCATGAATGATGCTGACCTGCATGCCGCGTTTCACCGCTTGGCGGATGCGTGCGGCCAGCAGGGGATGATCCTTGCGCAGAAAACTGCCGACGATGAGCAGACGGTCGGCCTTGCCGATATCCGCGACGGACATGCCCAGCCACGGTGCACCGGCCTGTTTGGAGTCGGCGGAGAAATCACTCTGGCGCAGACGGAAATCGACGTTGTTGCTGCCGAGCCCGCGCATCAGTTTCTGCAACAGATAAAGTTCTTCCACGGTGGAATTGCCGGTTGCCAGGGCACCGACTTGTTCAGCTCCCGCACCGTCGGCGATTTGGCGCAAACCGTTGGCCACATAATCCAGGGCGACCGGCCACTCCACTTCCTGCCATCGACCGTCCTGTTTGACCATCGGCTTGGTCAGGCGCTCCTCTGAATTCAAACCGGTGTAAGCGAAACGATCACGGTCGGATAGCCAGCATTCATTGATATCTTCGTTCTCGATCGGCAATACGCGCAAAACCTGATTGTTCTTGGTCTGCACCGCCAGATTGGAACCCAGACTGTCGTGCGCGCTCACCGAGCGGCGGCGTGACAATTCCCATGCGCGCGCCTTGTAGCGGAAGGGTTTGCTGGTCAGCGCGCCCACCGGGCACAGATCAATCATGTTGCCGGAGATCTCTGATTCCACCGCACCCGCCACAAACGACATGATCTCGGCATGTTCGCCGCGGAAGGCCTGCCCCAACTCCATTATTCCGCCGATCTCCTGACCGAAGCGCACACAACGCGTGCAGTTGATGCAGCGGCTCATTTCCTGCGCCGAAATCAGCGGGCCGATATCCTTGCCCAACACCGTGCGCTTTTCTTCATGGTAGCGCGACTGTACTGCCCCATAGCCGACCGATAGATCCTGCAATGTGCACTCACCCCCCTGATCACAGATCGGGCAATCCAGCGGATGGTTGATCAGCAG
>DISA01000070.1:0-555 GCA_002421915.1 Gallionellaceae bacterium UBA6222 | reverse complement strand
CGATGGAAAGCTTCTTGTGGTAACAGAAATGCGGAATGGTGATGCCGGCCTGATGCGCGGCCTCGATCACGGTCGCACCGCTCTCGGTTTCTATCTTTATACCGTCAATTTCGATGTTGATCATTACTCACCCGTCCGTCAGCCTTGTACCAAGCAGCGTTTATGCTCGATGTGATATTCGAATTCTTTGCGATAGTGCTTGAGCATGCCCTGCACCGNNCCCCCAGCGCGCAGATGGTGCGCCCGGCGATGTTCTCGCACACCGACAGCAGCAGATCGAGGTCCTCCTGCCTGCCTGCGCCATGCTCGATACGATGCACGACACGGTACAACCAGCCTGTGCCTTCGCGGCACGGTGTGCATTGGCCGCAGGATTCCTCGTNNCCATGACGATCACCGCACCGGAACCAAGATAGGAACCCGCCTTTTGCAGCGAGTCGTAGTCCATGTTCACGTCCATCATGATCTCTGCCGGCAGCACCGGCATCGACGACCCGCCCGGGATGACTGCCTTCAGTTTGTGGCCGTTACGCACGCCGCCGGCCATCTCCAGCA
>DISA01000022.1 GCA_002421915.1 Gallionellaceae bacterium UBA6222 | reverse complement strand
CATCCTGCTGGTGGACTTCGTCAATTTGCAGTTGCGCGATGGAATAGATCCGCAGCATGCGGTGATCAATGCGGCATCGGCACGCGCCAAGCCGATCATTCTGACCGGATTGGCGGCGATGCTGGGCGCGCTGTTCATACTCGACGACCCGATCTTCAACGGCCTCGCGCTGTCGCTGATCTTCGGTATTCTGGTCTCCACCCTGTTGACGCTGGTGGTGATCCCGGTGTTGTATTACGCGTCAATTTACAAAAAATTCCAATAAGCCAACCACTAAGGAGTCGCAAATATGAATGCAGAACGTATCGTCCGTATCGTCGCCGGTTTTTTCATCCTGTTGTCATTGTCGCTGGGGGTGGCCGCCAGCCCGCTGTTTGTCAGTGAATATTTCCTGTTGTTCACCGCCTTCGTCGGCCTGAACCTGTTCCAGAGTGGCTTCACCCAGATCTGTCCGCTGAACAATATTCTGGCCAAGTTCGGCGTCAAGGGCAGTTGCTAAACACTTTGCGTCCGCGGCTTGGTGCCGCCCACATCAGTCTGACCCTGGTCGGCCTGATGTGGGTTTTGCCTTTTCTGTACCCGCACCACAACTATCCCGTTACCACGTTCTACCAGGAGTGGGGGACGGCGCTGCTCGGCCTGCTGGCGCTGCCTTTGCTGCTGACGGCGCGGTTCTGGCGCGCACCGCAAGTACCCGGTATCGTGCTGTTGCCGATCGGCCTGATGATGTTGTTGCTGCTGCAATTCCTGTTCGGTCAGGTCAACCACTTTGACCAGGTATTGCTGCTCTCCCTGTATTTCCTGTTCGCTGCACTGCTGATGCTGCTGGGACAACACCTGCGCGGAGAACTGGGCTTGCCCTTCATTACCACGGTACTGGCCGCCTTTCTGCTGGCCGGTGCCGAACTGAACACGCTGGCGGGCATCCTGCAGCACTATCGCTGGCACACTTTTCTTGATGGCCTCATCACCGGCAAAGTATCGGCGGCGGTGTTCGGCAACATCGCCCAGCCCAACCACTATGCCAATTACCTTGCGCTCGGCCTTATTTCGCTCGGCCTGTTGAGCACGCGATTGGGCTGGCGCATTTGGCTCACCGCGCTGCTGGCGACCCCCATGCTGTTCGTGCTGGTGTTATCGGGTTCGCGCAGTGCATGGCTTTACCTCAGCTTCATCCTGTTGCTGGCCTGGCTGTGGCAGCGCAAGGATCGCGCGCTGCGCCCCTTGCTTGGCTATGCCGCCGCGCTGTGGCTGGGTTATCTGCTGATGCACGGGCTGGTGCAACTGCCCTGGCTGCACGGCAGCACCGGCAGTATTACTGCGGCCGAGCGCCTGTTCGGCGAATCCGCCAGCGGCGGCATCCGCCTCCATCTGTGGCGCGAAGCCGGGCTGATCTTTGCGCAGTATCCCCTGTTCGGCGCGGGCTTCGGCCAGTTCGCCTGGCAGCATCTGCAACTGGCGGCCGAGCTGCGCAATCCGGTTATCACCGGCCTGTACAACAACGCGCACAACATTGTGTTGCAACTGGCGGCGGAAACCGGGCTGGCCGGACTGGCCGTGCTGTGCGTGACACTGGGGCTGTGGCTGTGGCATGCATTCGCGCGCCGCGCCCTGGTTACCGGCGACCATTGGTGGGGGTATGCTGTACTCGGTGTGCTCGCCATCCACAGCCTGCTCGAATATCCATTGTGGTATGCCTATTTCATCGGCATCGCCGCCTTGCTGCTGGGGGCATTTGACACTGTCAGCCACAAGCTGGAGTTGCGCAACGTGGGGCGTTTGGCAGTCGCGGCCATTCTGGTGCTGGGTGCTGTCTCAATGTGGCAGGGGCTGCAAAGTTATCGCCATCTGGAGAATGCGTTGAAATCGCGCAGTGGTGCCGCCTCCGCTGTCGCAGCGTCAACCCGTGCACATGATGAATTGCTGGCGACCCTGGAATACCCGCTGTTCAGCTCCTACGGGCAACTGTTCATCGCCGGCATGATGGAACCCAGCGCCGACCATCTGGCGCAGAAACTCACCCTGAATGAACACGCCATGCGTTTCATTCCCACCGCCACCCTGAGTTATCACCAGGTCTGGCTGCTCGCTTTTGCAGACCGGCTGCCGGCGGCACGTGAACTGCTGGAAAAAGTGATCTGGGCTTACCCGGCCGAATACGCGCGGGCGCGCGAGGAATTGGCGCAACTGGCCACGGGGCAGCCCGAGCGCTTCCAGCCTCTGTTAGAATTCGCAACCCTGAAATATGAGGAGTACCGAAGTGCAGTTTCTGCTCGATAACGCGTTAACCCTGTTCATCACGCTTCTCAGCGGCTACATGCTGTTCTGGAGCTTTTTCGGCAACCGCATTCTCGGCATCAAGGAAGCCGATACCGTGCGTGCCATGCAACTCATCAACCGCAGCAACGCGCTGGTACTCGATGTGCGCGAGCAGGGTGAATATGACGGCGGCCATATCATCAACAGCCTCCTGATTCCGGCACCGCAGCTGAAGGAACGCATCGGCGAACTGGAGAAGTACCGCACCCGCCCCATCGTTGTGGTATGCCGCAGTGGCGCCCGCGCCACCCACATCACCTCCTGGCTTGGCAAACAGGGCTTCAAGGAAACCTATCTGCTTAATGGCGGCGTAAAGGCCTGGCAGAAAGCCAGCCTGCCGTTGGAAAAATAAGGAAACCGATATGGCCAAGGTAGTCATGTATAGCACCGCCGTCTGCCCTTACTGCATCAATGCCGAGCGCCTGCTGTTGCGCAAGGGCGTGACCGAAATCGAGAAGATCCGTGTTGATCTTGATCCGGAACAGCGCGCCATCATGGAACAGCGCAGCAACCGCCGCACCGTGCCGCAGATATTCATTGATGACCGCCATATCGGTGGCTTTGATGACATGGTCGAACTCGATCAGGCGGGCGGCCTGATGCCGCTTTTGAATTCATAACCAAAGGAAATAGAAATGACTGAAACCGCCGCACCGCAGGAACAAGCCGCACCCCTGTTCAACATCGAGAAGCTGTACGTGAAAGATATGTCGCTGGAGGTCCCCGGCGCACCGGCCATCTTTCTGCAGCGCGAGAATCCGCACATCGACCTGCAACTGCAAACCAGGGCGACCGCCGTGGAAGAAGGCGTATTCGAAGTCGAGGTCACCGTCACCGTGACGGCTAAACTGCCGGAAAAAGACCAGGTGATGTTCCTCATCGAAGCCAAACAGGCCGGCATTTTCCAGGTGCGTAACCTGCCGCCGCAGGAAATGGAAACCGTACTCGCCGTGGTCTGCCCCAATCTCCTCTATCCGTATCTGCGCGAAGTGGTTTCGGATATGGCTGTGCGCGGCGGATTTGCACCTGTGCTGCTCAATCCGATCAACTTTGACGCGATCTACCAGCAACAAAAGCAACAGGCACAAGCGCAGGCCGAAGCCGCTGTGGTCAAGCACTGATGAAACGACTGGCGACAGCGTTCTGTCTGCTGCTGGCCAGTCAAGCCGTGTTCGCGGCGGAATTTGTCTCGGTCGCCGAGCCGGCGACCCTTTACGACGCCAATTCGCTCAAGGCGAAAAAACTGTACGTCGCCACCCGCTACCTGCCTCTGGAACAACTGGTGGTTCTTTCGGGTTGGGTCAAGGCGCGTGACGCCACCGGCAAAGTATTCTGGATCGAAAAACGCAATATAAGCAGCAAGCGCTACGTCGTGGTGACTGCGCGCGAAGCCATCGTGCGCCAGAGCTGGAGCAGCGGCGCGCCGCTGGCGTTCAGGGCGGAGCGCCAAGTGGGGCTGGAATGGCTGGGCAATGTCGGCGGCTGGGTCCAGGTGCGGCACCAGGATGGCTCGACAGGTTACGTCAACGGCGCGGATGTCTGGGGCGAATAAGCAATGAAGATAACGGTACTGGGGGCGGGAGCATGGGGCACGGCACTGGCAATCAGCCTTGCCGGCCAGCATGCGGTCACCTTATGGGCGCGCGATGCGGCACAGGTGGCGGCGATGCAGGAGACCCGGCGTAACCGGCGCTATCTGCCCGACGTGGCTTTCCCTGAAAGCTTGGCGGTCAGTACTGATTTGAAAAGCGTAATCGCCGCCGCCGAGTTGCTGATTGTGGCGGTGCCTGTGTCCGGTTTGCGCGCCACCTTGCAGGCGATCGCCGCACGTGCCGAACCGGTCGGCGTGATCTGGTTGTGCAAGGGATTCGAAACCGGCACTTCATACTTGCCGCATCAGATCGTGCGCGAGATTCTGCCGCCAACTTTCTCCAGTGCTGTCTTGAGCGGCCCCAGCTTTGCCCAGGAAGTCGCGCGCGGATTACCCACCGCATTGACCCTCGCCTCCGGCGAGAGCGAATTCGCGCAGCGGATGGCGCACGCCCTGCATCATTCCCGCCTGCGCATCTATTCCAGCACCGATGTGGTGGGAGTCGAGATCGGCGGCGCGATCAAGAACGTGCTGGCTATCGCTGCCGGTATCAGCGACGGGATGCAGATGGGAATGAATGCGCGCGCCGCGCTGCTTACGCGCGGCCTGGCCGAGATGTCGCGGCTGGGGTTGAAGCTGGGCGGACACGCGGAAACGCTGGGCGGTCTGTCCGGTGTGGGCGACCTCATTCTGACCTGTACCGGCGACCTGTCGCGCAACCGCCAAGTCGGCATGCTGCTGGCGCGCCATCAATCGCTGCCCAATATCCTGAAAGAACTTGGGCACGTGGCTGAAGGCGTCTATACCGCGCGCGAAGTACAAACCATCGCCAAACGTCATCAGGCTGACATGCCCATCTGTGCGGCAGTCTATCGCGTGTTATACGAGGGGTTGGATGCCGACAAAGCGGTGGAGATGTTGTTAAGCCGTGCGCCTGGCGAAGAATTTTCAGGCGGTTAAAAATGCTTTGCGGGTCGGGTTAAAACCCGACCCGCACCTGCGCGCTTCCCGCAAATCCGCATTGCCGCCACGCTTCGTACACTGTGACCGCCACCGCATTGGACAGGTTCAAGCTGCGATTATCTGGCAGCATGGGCAGACGCAGGCGATGTTCCGGCGGCAACGCGGCCAATATCTCGGCCGGCAGGCCGCGGCTTTCCGGACCAAACAGAAAAGTATCACCCGCTTGAAAACGTGCCGCGTGAAAGGACTGCGTAGCTTTGGTGGTCAGCGCGAACAGGCGCGGATGACCGAGCGCTTCCAGGCATTGCGCCAAATCGTCGTGCACCCGCAGTGCCGCATACTCGTGATAGTCCAACCCGGCACGGCGCAACTGTTTGTCGTCCAGTTCAAAACCGAGCGGGCGGATCAGATGCAGATGCGCGCCGGTATTCGCGCACAGGCGGATGATATTGCCGGTGTTGGGGGGTATCTCGGGCTGGAAAAGTATAATGTTGAACATGTGTAAAATCGTGAAAGCGCTTGTCAGCTATGGGGAAAACGGCTAACTTCCGCTCCCATCGTTAAGTGTGCAACTCGCGCAGCAGGTCCTTGCCCACCTCGCCCGCTTGCGGGAGAGGGCAGGGGAGAGCGGAACGGGCACGGCGGGTTATACATCAGGGGCGGCATTTTTGCTGTGCCCGTTGGCGTCTCGTAAAAAATCAGGGGGAATTATGGCGCGTCCGGAAAAAGTTCGCCTCGGCGACTTGCTTGTTCAGCAAAAACTCATCTCGCTCGAACAGCTGCAGTTCGTGCTGGAACAGCAAAAGCGCAGCGGCCGCAAACTGGGCCGCGTGCTGGCGGACAACGGCTTCATCAGTGAAGACCAGATCTCCGAAGCACTCGCCAAACAGCTCAACATCCCCTACATCAACCTGAAGTACTACAACCCCAATCTGGAAATTGTGCGCAGCATGCCGGAGAATCAGGCGCGCCGTTTCCGCGCGCTGGCGCTGGAAGATCGCAACAGCACCATTCTGGTTGGCATGACCGACCCCACCGACCTCTTCGCTTTCGACGAGATCTCGCGCATTCTCAAGCGCGACATTGATGTGGCGGTGGTGACAGAAGGACAGTTGCTGGAAACCATCGACCGCGTCTATCGCCGCACCGACGAAATCAGCGGGCTGGCGCGCGAGGTCTCGGAAGATCTGGGCGAGGGTTACATCGACTTCGGCGCACTGTCCGATACGGTGGGCACCGAAGAAGCGCCGGTGGTCAAGCTGTTGCAGACCATGTTCGAGGACGCGGCGCAGGTCGGCGCGTCGGACGTCCACATCGAGCCGCAGGAAACGCGCCTGCAGATCCGTTTCCGCATCGACGGCGCACTGCACCTGCAAACCGAAGCCGACAGCAAGATCGCCAGCGCCATCGCCCTGCGCCTGAAACTGATGTCCGGCCTCGATATTTCTGAAAAACGCCTGCCGCAGGACGGCCGCTTCAATGTACGCGTGCGCGAGCAGGCCATCGACGTGCGTATCTCCACCATGCCCACCCAGTACGGCGAGTCGGTGGTGATGCGTCTGCTCAACCAGAGCGGCAGCTTCCTCACCCTGGACAAGCTCGGCATGCCGCCGGACATGCTCAAACGCTTCCGCGAGATCATCCAGCGCAGCAACGGCATGGTGCTGGTCACCGGCCCGACGGGCTCCGGCAAGACCACCACGCTGTA
>DISA01000023.1 GCA_002421915.1 Gallionellaceae bacterium UBA6222 | reverse complement strand
CGGCGTAGGCGATGCCCATGTCGCGGAAGGTCTCGAACGTGACCTGCCATTCGCCATCCCACTTCAGGGCATAGCTGGCATAGGGATCGGTGGGCTGTTTGAAGAACCAGGATTGCAGCACACCCCCCTGTTCGAGCACCATGTTCCCGGTCTTCTTGTTGATGTCAAACATGCCGTACAACGGGCTGTCCAGCTTGCCCGCCATGTCCCCCAGCACGTACACCACCGGCAGCAGATCCTTGTGATAAATCGGCTGGTCGCGCTGTGCCTGCACCACCTGCACCAGTTCGGACAGCGGTACCAGCATGCCGTCACGGGCACGCACTTTAAGTTTCAGCACTTCATCGATGCGGCTGCGCTTTTGCTCCGGCAAGACCATGCGCAACGGCGGCGCGTACTTCGCTCCTTCCGCGTGCAGCGAGGTCACATCTTCACCCGCCAGCGCCACACTGATCGTTTGCGCGATATCCTGCGTTGCCACTCCAAGAATGGCAGCTTTGCTTTGCAACACGCGCAGCATCAGTTTGGGCGCGCTCTCGGTCACTGTGTCATCGATGCCGACGATGTCGTTCGTCTGTGCGAACTGCTCGCGTACCTTGCCCGCAACCTGGCGTGCGCCGTCGTAGTCCGGCCCATAGATCTCGGCGACCAGCGGTGACAACACCGGCGGTCCCGGCGGCACCTCCACCACCTTAACCTTGGCGTTCCACTTTTTGGCGATCGCTTCGATGGGTTCACGCACGGCGGTGGCGATCTCATGGCTACTGCGGTCACGCTGATGCTTGTCCTGCAGATTGACCTGAATGTCACCCTGCTCCGATGCCTCGCGCAAATAATACTGGCGCACCAGTCCGTTGAAGTTGATCGGCGACGCCGTTCCCGCATACGCCTGATAATCGGTGACTTCCGCAACAGTCGCCAGATAAGCGCCGATTTCGCGCATCACGCCAGCCGTCTGTTCCAGTGCAGTGCCGCTGGGCATATCCACCACCACCTGAAACTCCGACTTGTTGTCGAAAGGCAGCATTTTCAGCACTACCAGCTTCACGCCCACCAGCGATACGGACAGTAGCAGTGCAGCCAGAATACCCAGCCATAGTTTGCGCCGTGCCGGCTTGCCGTGTTGCCCATTCAGGAAAGGGCCCAGACGCCGGCGGAAGAAGCGTGCCAAGCCGGTTTCCTCTTCGTTCCTGACTACCGCGTGATGTGCACCGGAAAATTTGTACGCCAGCCAGGGCGTGATGACAAAAGCGACGGCCAGCGAAATCAGCATGCCCATGCTGGCGTTGATCGGGATCGGGCTCATGTACGGGCCCATCAGGCCCGACACGAATGCCATCGGCAACAGCGCGGCGATGACGGTGAAGGTGGCAAGGATGGTCGGGCTGCCCACCTCGTCCACCGCTTCCGGGATGATCTCGGACAGCGGTTGGTGCTGCGCCAGTTCGCGCCGGCGGTGGATATTCTCCACAACCACAATCGCGTCATCGACCAGAATGCCGATGGAGAAGATCAGCGCGAACAGCGATACGCGATTGAGGGTAAAACCGTAGGCCCATGAGGCAAACAGCGTCACCGCCAGCGTCAATAATACCGCCACACCAACGATGAAGGCCTCGCGCCGTCCAAGCGCGAACCAGACCAGCGCGACCACCGCGAAGGTGGCAAAGAACAGTTTCTGGATCAGCTTCATCGCCTTATCGTTGGCGGTCTCGCCGTAATTGCGGGTCACCGTAACGCGCACATCATCCGGGATCACGCTGCCTTTCAATTCTTCCACACGTTGCTGCAGGCCGCGCGCCACCTGCACCGCGTTCTCGCCGGGTTTCTTGGTAATCGCAACGGTCACTGCCGTGAATTCACCCTTTGCCTGAATGCCCTTGTCCTGTGCCGCCACACCGGATCCAAGCCAGACGTAGTTCGTCGGCAGTTCGGCCTCATCCCGCACTTCAGCCACGTCGTGCAGAAACACCGGTTTGCCGCCCGATACACCCACCACCAGCTGCCGCACTTCCGCCGCATCGGTCAGGAAGTTGTTGGTCTGTACCAGCACTTCGCGGTTGCGCTGCACCAGATAACCGGCGCTCTGCGACACGTTGGCAGCCTGCAACGCGCCACGCACTTCCTGCAGCGAAAGTTGGTAGGCATTCAATGCCTCGGGATCGAGCAGGATGCGTACCGCGCGCCGGCTCGCCCCCAGTGTGTTCACTTCGCGCGTGCCGGGCACCCGTTTCAATTCGGTCTCAATCGCATGCGCCACCCGGGTCAGCGCCAGACCGCCGCCCGCCGCCTGTTCGCGCCACAAGGTCAGCGCCAGGATCGGCACATCATCGATGCCGTGCGCCTTGATCAGCGGTTGCGCCACGCCCAGTGTCGGCGGCAGCCAGTCCGCATGCGAGTTGATCACGTCGTACAACTTGACCAGCGAGGGTATGTGTTGTTCGCCCACCTTGAACTGGATGGTCAGAATCGACATACCGGGCTGCGACACCGAATACACGTGGTCGATACCGGCGATCTGTGACAACACCTGTTCCGCCGGGGTCGACACCGTGCGCGCCACATCCTCGGCCGAGGCGCCCGGATAGGCGATCAGCACGTTGGCCATGGTCACGTTGATCTGCGGCTCCTCTTCGCGCGGGGTCACCAGCACCGCAAATGCGCCCAGCAGCACGGCGACCAGCGCCAGCAGCGGCGTCATCTGCGAATGCAGGAAGATGCGCGCGATGCGCCCGGAGATACCCATCATTTCTTCACCGCCATCCCGGCCTGTACCGGATCGATGGCAATGCGCTCGCCCGCCTGCAACCCGGCCAGCACTTCGACATCGCCGTCAGCGGTAGTCTCGCCGAGGCGCACCTGGCGCAAGCGCGGCAAGTCATCCGCACCCACCACATAAACAGCAACTACTTCGCTCCGTTTCACCACGGCGCCGACCGGAATGGTCAATTTGGTTTCCTTGCCCACCACGAAATGCGCCCGCACAAACATCCCCGGATAGATCTTTTGCTCATTCGGGGCAAGGTTGATACGCACCAGTGTGCTGTGCGTGCGCGGATCGGCAGACGGCTGTACCGTCACGCCGGCAGGACTCAGCCAGCGTTTCAGTTCGGGCACTTCGATACTCACGTTCGGTTTGGCGCCGATGGCCGCCAGCTTGTACTGCGGTACGTTGACGACGATACGCAGTTCGGCCGGATCGAAACCGGTCATCAGCGGCTTGCCCACTGTCACCATCTCGCCCATTTCGACCATGCGTGCCGACACCACACCGGCGTAAGGCGCTACTACGGCGGTATAGCTCTGCGCCAGCACCGATTGCTGGGCGCCTGCCGCGCTGGCCTGTGCTTGTGCCTCGGCCATCTCGAAATCGGCTTTTGCCCTGTCCAGTGCGGCCTGGCTGATGAACTTCTGCTCGAACAACTGCCTGGAGCGCTCGTAATTCAGGCGGGCGTTGCCCAATGCTGCCTGAGCCTGGGCCAGTTGCGCCTGACTGCCCGCGAGCGCCTGATTTGCTTCGCTCTCGTCAATACGCAGAATGACCTGCCCCTTGCTGACACGGTCGCCCACATCGAAATTGAGCGCCTTCACACGGCCGGAAATCTGTGCCGACACCGTCGACTGGCGCGTTGCCTCGACCACGCCATCGATGCTGTAGCGCTGGGCAACTTCACGCTCCTGCACCTGGATCGTGCGCAGGGACTCTGCACCTCCGCTGCCTGATACGCCCAGCAATACCAATCCAAAGGTCAACATCCATGCTCTATTCATCATCTGCTCCCGCTGCAAAAAATATCGTATTAGAATATTCTAATATACCAATGAATGCAAGCCGCTCATATCGAACAAAAAACCTCGCGCATCAACCCCACCAGTTTGAGGATTCTGCTGTCACCAATACGGTAATAGACATGGTTCGCATCTTTATTGGCAGTCAGAATGCCCTTCTCGCGCAGGATCGCCAGATGCTGCGAAATATTGCTCTGGGTCGTTCCCACTTGCTCGACAATATCCTGCACGCTCAATGCGCCGGCGGACAGCACGCACAATATCTTCAGGCGCAAGGGGTGGGCGATGGCTTTCATGGAAGCGGCTGCAACCACGATATCTTCTTCTTTTTCAATTGGCTTTTTCGACATTTATCCCCCTTCGTGGACAAGCATGGCACATACCCGGCGCTCAAAATCAGCTAAAATCGCGCCTCCACTGCATCAGCAGCGGCTGATATTCTGACAGTTTATTGAGAAAACCGGTATGACCCAAACCACTCCACACGCGCTCACCCCTGTCCTGCTGCTTATCCTTGACGGCTTCGGCTATCGCGAGGATTCTGATTTCAATGCCATCGCCCAAGCCAGAAAACCCAACTGGGACCGGCTGTGGCGCGAATATCCGCACACACTAATCAATACCTCCGAGCTGCATGTCGGCCTGCCGCATGGACAGATGGGCAATTCCGAGGTCGGCCACCTCAACATCGGTGCGGGTCGCGTGGTGTACCAGGATCTAACCAAGGTCGATCTGGCGATTGAGAACGGCAGCTTTTTCGACAATCCTGCACTGATGCAAGCCGTGCAGACCGCATTGCAACGCGGTTCGGCATTGCACATCATGGGGTTGCTCTCGCCCGGCGGTGTGCACAGCCACGAGGCGCATATTCACGCCATGCTAGAGCTGGCGGCGCGTGCCGGGCTGAAAAAGGTATTCCTGCACGCCTTTCTCGACGGGCGCGACACCCCGCCGCGCAGTGCCGCCCAATCACTGCAAGCCCTGCAGGACAAATGCGCGCAACTCGGTGCGGGACGCATCGCCACGCTGGTCGGGCGCTATTTTGTGATGGATCGCGACAACCGCTGGGAGCGGGTACAGGTCGCCTACGATATGCTGACGCAAGGCGCGGCACCCTTTACTGCCACCGATGCGCTGACCGGACTGGAAGCCGCCTATGCACGCGGCGAGAACGACGAATTCGTGCAGGCCACCGTGATCGGCGAGCCGGCGCCGATGCTGGATAGCGATGTCGCGGTATTTATGAATTTCCGCGCCGATCGCGCCCGCGAGATCACCCGCGCCCTGACCGGGGAAAAATTCGACAGTTTCGCGCGCGCCCGCTTCCCCCGGCTGGCAAATTTCACCTCTCTCAGCAGCTATGGCGAAGATTTTCACCTGCCCTGCGCCTACACTGCCGACACCGTTCACAACGGTATCGGCGAGTATCTTTCCGGCCTGGGATTGAAACAACTGCGCATCGCCGAGACCGAAAAATACGCGCATGTCACCTACTTCATGAATGGCGGCAAGGAACAACCCTACCCCGGCGAAGACCGCATCCTCGTCCCGTCGCCCAAGGTCGCCACCTACGACCTGAAGCCGGAAATGAGCGCCTTTGAAGTCACCGACAAACTGGAGGCGGCGATCCGCAGCGGGCAATACCAAGCCATCCTGTGCAACTACGCCAATGGCGACATGGTCGGTCACAGCGGCATCATGGAAGCCGCCGTAAAAGCGGTTGAAGCATTGGATACCTGCATCGGGCGCGTGGTCAACACCATGCTGGAGTGCGGCGGCGAGGTGCTGATTACCGCCGATCACGGCAACGCGGAACAGATGCTGGATCGCGTCACCCATCAGGCACACACGGCGCACACCCTGAATCCGGTTCCGTTCCTCTATGTCGGGCGCAAGGCAGAAATTGCCGCGGCAGGCACGGGCGCTCTGCAGGACGTTGCGCCGACTTTGCTGGCCATGATGGGCCTGCCGCAACCTCCGGAAATGACCGGCAAATCTCTGGTTCGCTTCGAGTGACAGTAACGATGCGAACGCTGCTGCTGGCCTTATGCTGTCTGGCCTGCAACGCATTCGCCGCCGACCAGAACGATCTGGATAAACTGCGGCAGCGCATCGCAACCCTGCAACAGGAATTCGACAAGGCAGCGGAATCCAAAGCAGAAGCGGCCGACAGCCTGCGCGAGTCCGAACGTGCCATCAGCGACAGCAACCGGGCACTTTCCCGTCTGGGACAGCAGCAGCGGGAGGCCAAGCAGACCCTGCAGGGACTGCAACGGCGCGCCGATCAAGCCAGGGCCGACTCCCGGCAACAGCAGGTCCGTCTGGGCAATTTGCTTTATCAGCAATACCTCAGCAGCACAGAACAGGACTATCTAAAATTGCTGCTCGGCAGCGACGACCCCAATCAGCTCGCGCGCAATCTGCACTACCTGGGTTACATCGCGCGTGAGCGCGGCACCGCATTGCGCGCCCAGCAGGAGGCGTTGGCCGAATTGCGGCAGGCAACCCGCGAGACCGAGACCAAGCAAAACGAGCTGGGTGAACTGCGCGCGGCGGAGCGCAATGAACTGGCCCAATTACAACGCGAGCAGGTTAAACATCAGCATGCCCTGCGCAAAATCTCGCAGCAACTCAAACAGCAGCGGCGGGAGATTGGACGGCTGCAACGGAATGAGGCGCGCTTGGCGCGCCTGCTGGAGGAGCTATCCGCTGTCATGCCCGAACTTGCCGGTGAGGAATTCGGGCGCCACAAGGGCAGGCTTCCCCTGCCGGTGGAGGGCAAGGTGACGAATCAGTTTGGCTCGCGCCGCCCGGAAAGCACCCTATCCTGGACCGGCTGGTTTATTCGCGCGACAGCCAAACAACCGGTGCAGGCCATCGCCCCGGGGCGCGTGGTTTATGCCGACTGGTTACGCGGTTTCGGTAATCTGCTGATCGTCGATCATGGCCGCGGCTACATGAGCTTGTACGGCAACAATCAGACGCTGTACAAGCAAGTGGGCGATACACTACGTACCGGAGATTTAATCGCCGCCGTCGGCAACAGCGGCGGCAATGAGGATTCCGGTTTATACTTTGAACTGCGCTTCAAGGGCCAACCCGTCAACCCCGGCAGTTGGATCAAGCACCCCTAAGGAAAACAAGATGAGTCGTCGCATCAAAGAATTGAGCCTGATTACCATTGGACTGGTCGCGGGCATCATGGTCAGCCTGCACTTCTCCGCCGTGGCAGAGAAGGAAGTCGCGCTACCCCTGCCGGTTGAAGAGTTGCGCGCATTCGCGGATGTATTCGGGCGCATCAAGAGCAACTACGTCGAACCTGTCAGCGACAAGAAACTGATCACTGAAGCGATTAACGGCATGCTGAGCGGGCTTGATCCGCATTCCGCCTATCTGGATGCGGAAGGGTTCAAGGAGCTGCAGGTCGGCACCCAGGGAGAATTCGGCGGCCTCGGCATTGAGGTCGGCATGGAAGACGGTCTGGTCAAAGTCATCTCGCCGATCGAGGATACACCGGCATTCAAGGCGGGTATCCAGAGCGGCGACCTCATCATTAAACTGGATGACACGATGGTGAAGGGGCTCACCCTGAATGATGCGGTCAAACGCATGCGCGGTAAACCGGGCAGCAGCATCCTGCTCACCGTGGTGCGCAAGAATGCGCCGCAGCCACTGCAAATCCGCATTGTGCGTGCCATCATCAAGGTGCAGAGCGTGAAATCAAAACTGGCCGAACCGGGCTATGCTTTCGTGCGCATCACCCAGTTCCAGGAGCACACCGGTGAGAATCTGGCTGCCGCGCTGACCAATCTGCGCAAACAAAATAAAGAACCGCTACAGGGCTTGATCCTGGATCTGCGCAACGATCCGGGCGGCCTGTTGACGGCCGCCGTTGGGGTCTCGGCCGCCTTCCTGCCCAAGGATGCACTGGTGGTTTATACCGAGGGGCGCACCGATGATGCCAAGATGCGCTTGCTGGCCAGCCCCGAGTATTACGCGCGGGGTGGCAAGGACGACTACTTGCAAGATCTCTCCGGCGAATTCACCAGGGTACCGATGGTGGTGCTGGTAAACGGCGGCTCCGCCTCCGCCTCGGAAATTGTCGCCGGTGCGTTGCAGGATCATAAACGGGCGGTCATTTTGGGCACGCAAACTTTCGGCAAAGGATCGGTGCAGACGATTTTGCCGCTCGGCAATAACACCGCGATCAAGCTCACCACCGCGCGTTACTACACACCGGGCGGGCGCTCCATCCAGGCCAAGGGCATCGTGCCCGACATCGTGGTCGAGGATCCGGCGACGGCTGGATTTGACAGCTCACTGCGCCTGCGCGAAGCTGATCTGGCCAAGCACCTGGAGAATGGGCAAGCAGAGACGGGTGGAAACGAAACAGGCAAGCCGTCCGGCAAGACACTGCCCAATGAACAGAACGGCAACACCGCCAAGCCCGAAATAGCCGAATTTGGCGCCAAGAACGATTACCAACTGAACCAGGCTTTGAATCTGCTGAAGGGAATGAGTATCTTGCGGAGGAACTGAAAGATGAATCCATTTGAATTGCTCAAAGAACGCATTCTGAAATTCACCTCCCCCGAGCAAGCCGGACAGGCTTTCGTACTATTGGCCGGCCTCAACAATTTCACTGTGGAGCGCTGCTCGCAGGACAACTGGCTGCAAATTCGCTACAGCGTTGCGCACTATTCTCTGGAGGGTTTGCAAAAGGCACTGGTGAAGGAGGGTTTCAGCTTTGAATCCAGTTTGCTCGACCGCATGCAGCATGCGCTCTACCACTACTGCGAAGATGTACAGTATCACAACCTGAAAACGCCCGAACCGCGCACCAAAAACAACTCGCAGGAAGTTTTCATCAAGGCCTATGAGCAACACCCGCACGGTGATCATCTGGATGCCAACACGGCAGCCGGCGAGGTCAAATCATGACCGGTTTCAGTCAGGCAGCGCGATCTTGTTTCCGGTACTGAACTGGTAATCGCGGAAGATGTGTTCGGCCGACAGCAGCGCGTAACTGCCGTCCCCAAGTTTGCGCGAAGTATCTTTCAGCCGATAGGTGTAGTGCCCGCAGGTCCAGCACTTGAAGTTGCGCATGTGAGTGCACAGACAGGTTTTATCAAATACCGCAATTTTCTTTTCGTCCGGATGCGCCGCCACTTCCCGGTTATAGGCCTCGATATAATCGCAACGGCCATTGGCGTCCAGCAAATAGCCATATGACTCGCAACCGGGTCGAATACCGGAACCAATGGAGGGGCTGTTCTTAAGCATGCGCATCGGGTAGCCGGTGGGTGAAGTGCCGTTCACCTCGATGTCATTCTCGCCTGCCCTGAAATATTCCTGCTGCACGTCCGGCGGCAGACCGCATTCCTTGGCCACGGTAAAACGTGTCGCCACCTGCACGGCCGCAGCCCCTTCCTGCAAAAAAGCAACTGCATCGCTGCCGGTGAAGATGCCGCCGGCCGGAATGACCGGGACATCCAGTTTCTCAGCGCGCAGAAAATCATGTATCTCATTGACGATGGTGCGCAGGTCGTACTGGGCCCAGTCCATGCCGAAACCCAGATGCCCGCCAGCCAACGGGCCCTCGACCACCACGTAATCGGGTAGCCGCCCGGTCTTGACATTCTTGCGCAGGAACAGCTGCAAGGCGCGCAGGGATGACACGATGATGCCGAGTCTGGCATCGCGGAAACGCGGGTGATCTTCCATCAGCGCGAATGAGCCCAGATGCAAACCTGCCGCCAGGGTAATCCCGTCAATACCCGCGGAAAGCGCCTCATGCAAGCGCACACGCAAGGTCTCGCGCGGCCCGTTCATGGTCAGTTTTTCCATGATATTGATGAAGATCATGCCGGAACCCCGCTTGCGTTCCATGGTTTTGCTGACATGCAACCGGGTGGATTCGGCGAGCTGCCCCAGGTCAAATTTGATCTGGGTTTTGTCGGAATTGTCGATGTTGTATTTGTACTGCTTCAGTTTCTCTTTGACGAAGCCGGTATCGTAACGGCGATCAGACACGGTCGGCAGCATCGCATCGGAAACATGGCCGACTCCGCCCAGACGTGCTGCTTCCAGCGCCAGTTCTGCCGTGGAGATGTCCACCCCCATGCCGCCGATCATGATTGGAACCAGCTCTTGCTTGCCGAATTTCAGGCGAAAATCATCAACTTTTTTAGTCATGTCTGCCCCATGAATGCGGGGTCTCCTCCGGAATAACTGCCCCACCGACAGGCAGGCGAAATCGATCCAATCGAATTTCTATATTACTTTAGAGTAGCGCGCATGCTCCTGCTTCGTGCGCAGATACTTGTCGAAGACCATGCAAATATTGCGGATGAGCATGCGCCCCTTCGGGGTTACCGCAATCCACTGCGGCGATAGTTCAAGCAGCCCCTCCCGCTCGTAGTCGGCCAGTTCCTGCATTTCTGTGGCGAAATAACGGTCAAAGTCGATCAGATAGGCGATATTGAAAGATTCCTTGGAAATCTCGAAATGACACATCAGCGCCTGGATGATAGCGCGCCGCACCAGGTCATCGGCATTCAGTTCCAGTCCGCGCATGATGGGCAGTTCGTCACGCTCCAGTGCGTCATAATAATTTTCCAGATCCCGATAATTCTGGCTGTAGGTTGGCCCGACCTTGCCGATGGCGCTGACGCCCAGCGCCACCAAATCACAATCGGAATGGGTGGAATAGCCCTGAAAATTGCGGTGCAGCCGGCCCTGGCGCTGTGCCACCGCCAGCTCATCTTCCGGCTTGGCAAAGTGGTCCATCCCGATATACACGTAGCCGGCACCGGTCAGTTTATTGACCGCCATGTTGAGGATATCCAGTTTGACCTGCGGTGCGGGAAGATCTTCCTCATGGATGCGCCGCTGCGGCTTGAATACGGTGGGCATGTGCGCATAGTTGTAAATCGACAGCCGATCCGGATCAGTCGCAATCACGCGATCCAGGGTGATGCCAAACCCTTCCAGGGTCTGTTTTGGCAAGCCGTAGATGAGGTCGATACTGATCGACTTGAAGCCGTTGGCGCGCGCTGCGCGCATGACGCCCACTGTCTCTTCTTCAGTTTGAATCCGGTTCACTGCACGCTGCACCGTATCATCGAAATCCTGAACACCGAGGCTGATCCGGTTGAAGCCGAGCTCTCCCAGCAGGGCAATGGTTTCGTCGCTTACCTTGCGCGGGTCGATCTCGATGGAATATTCCCCGTCATTGATCAGCGTAAAGTACCGGCGAATCGCAGCCATCACCTCACGCAACTCGTCGTTGCTCAGAAAAGTAGGGGTTCCGCCGCCAAAGTGCAGCTGTTCGACCACTTGTTTTGGTCCAAGCAAGGCAGCCTGCATCCCCATTTCCTTGATCAAATAGCGCACATACTTGGCGGCCTTGCTGTGATCCTTGGTAATGACCTTGTTGCAGGCACAGTAAAAGCACAGCGTATTACAAAATGGAATATGGATATAAAGCGACAGCGGGCGGCTTACTCCGCCAATCTCGCGCTTGGCCATCCAGTGCGCGTAACTTTCTGCATTAAAGGCCTCGACAAAGCGATCTGCGGTTGGATAAGACGTATAGCGCGGACCGTTCTTGTCCAGCCTGCGGATCAGCTCCAGGTCGACCTCGATATGTTTGCCTACTTCGTTCACGCTGCTCTCCTTGAATTAGGCGCGTACTATGCCATTGTGGCGCCGGATTGGCTTGATATATGTCAAAATAGCCGCATAGCAACCATAGCGTAATTATGGCTTTGAACGAAATCATGAGACCCGCACTTGCTGCCTCACACTTTAGGGCGGCGTGCTCCAACTGCGACCTGCGCGAACTTTGCCTGCCCATCGATCTAACAGACGACGAAATGCAGCGATTGGAAATGCTGAGCCACCATAAGAGCAATTTCCCGGCAGGCGGTTATCTCTATCGCAGCGGCGACCATTTCAAATCGCTGTATGCGATCCGTAGCGGCTCTTTCAAAACCCGGATTTTGCACGATGATGGCCGTGAGCAGGTAACCGGGTTTCTGATGGCAGGCGAGATCATCGGACTCGACGCAATCAGCACGGACACCCACACCTGCGAAGCTGTCGCCATGGAAGCAAGTGAAGTATGCGAATTACCCTTTGCCAAGCTGGAGGCCTTGAGCCGGGAAATTCCCAGCCTGCAACGCCATCTGTACAAGATCATGAGCCACGAGATTGTGCGTGACCAGGGCATCATGTTGCTATTGGGCTCGATGCGTGCAGAAGAACGATTGGCTGCCTTCCTGCTCAACCTGTCGCAACGCAATGCTGTCCATGGTATGCCACCCACACGCTTCACCCTGCGCATGTCACGCCTGGAGATTGGCAGTTATCTTGGGATGAAGCTGGAAACCGTCAGCCGTACACTGTCGCATTTTCAGGAAGAGGGACTGATCAGGGTCAAGGCCCGCGCCATCGAAATTCTGGCCCTATCCCGCTTGCGCGAGGTGATGGAGAAGCCCTGAACTATTCCATTTGCACGGAAAAATCGATACCCTGCGCCCCCCATTTGCCCTTAACCCGGAGTTTCGCCCATGCCGCAACACTATAACGCCACGCCCGACGAGATCACGCGCGCCAAGTGGCCGCATGAAATCTTCCTGATCAATCTGGTGTTCAACCATATCCTGGTGTTCGCCGCGACTTTTGGGGTATTCAGCACCTTTCCACTGATGGTGTTGACCGTACCGCTAATGTCTTTTGCCATTACCGGGTATATCTCGCTCAAGGCCAAACAGGTGGCGAGGAGCACTGAAATCGCGTTTGTAAAAGCACATTGGGCGCTTGCCAATAAACGCAACACACACTTCATGTGGCTGCTGGCTATCACTTGTGTCGTGGTCGGCGGCGGATTTCTGCTGTCCAAGGCGATGGGCTGGTCGAAGATCGCCACCATCGCTCTGTTGGGCGGTATCGGGCTGTTACCCTTCATGGTCTCGCTGCTGATTCTGATCGTGCTGGGGAACGATTCCATGTATCAAGCCCGCCACAGCAAAATACCCAAAGGCAGCAGTACGTTGCCTGCCACTGACACACCTGACTGAACCGATAATCACGATGACTAATGAAAGCAAAATTTACTGGGGCGTCGGCGTTTTGTCTGTCGGCATTCTGCTGGGTGCCTTTCTCATGCCCGGCGACCGCCCCAACCAAGCCGATCTGCCCTGGCATATCGAGCATCCAACCGCCGATTCTGTCAGCGTATTCGGCCTGACCCTGGGCATTTCGACACCGGCCGAGGCTGAACAGCGTTTCAAGGAGCCGGCCGTACCGAGCCTGTTCAAATCCCCGCAAGGGGTATTCGCCGCTGAAGTATTTTTCGAGCAGATAAACCTTGCCGGTTTGCGTTCACGCGTGGTTTTGACGGTGGATCTTGCAGAAAATGAATTGCAAGGGATGTTCGAGCGCGGATTACGAATGGCAGGCACAGGAAGCGGCAAGAAAATAACCCTGGCGGCGGATGACGTGGCGCGCCTGATGAACGCGCCCATCAGCAGCCTGACCTATCTGCCCGGCGTGCAGATCGATGGCGCACTATTTATCAAACGCTTTGGAAAGCCGGCACAGATCATCAAGGAAACCAAGAGCGGTGCCACGCACTGGCTTTACCCGCAAAATGGGCTGGACATTACCTTAAGCAGCACGGAGAAGCCGCTGCTGCAATATGTGTCACCGGCTGAATTCTCCAAGCTGGTCAAGCCGCTGCTGGCAAACGGGGAAATCGTTATTCAGTAGCCTTCCCGTTTGCATCCGGCTTGGGGGAGGTGTGCGGCATCATGTCCTCGTCGTCATCCATCAGTATGCGCTGGCCGTTCCCCTCCATATCTTCGTACTGGCCTTTTTTGACCGCGAAGATCAACACCACCACGAACAAGACCCCGAAGAACATCATGCCGGGAATCAAACTGTAGATTACTTCCATTTTGTGTTCACCTTTACGAGTTACGCTCACCTTGAATGATGCCGGCGGTATCGGTATTTGACCGGCCCGAATCTTGATTCCTGAACATGGTGCGGATGCGCGCCGCATTGCCGATCACGATCAGCGAACTGATGGGCATGGTGACTGCCGCCACCAGCGGACTCACTCTGGCCATCATCGCCAGTGGCACCATGATAATGTTATACACAAAGGAGAGGCCGATATTCTGCTTGATGGTTCGCAGTGTCCGCCGTGAAAGTTCGACGGCTTGCAGCACTTTGAGCAGCTCATTGTGCATCAGCACGATGTCCGCACTTTCAACCGATACATCAGTCCCGGAACCTAGCGCGATACCGACATCCGCGCGGATCAGGGCGGGTGCATCGTTCACCCCGTCTCCCACCATCGCCACTATTTTGCCATCCTGCTGCAACTTCCGGATAACGCTATCCTTGTCCTGCGGCATGACTTCTGCAATCACTTCCATCCCGCCCAACTGCCCGGCTATCGCCTCCGCCACCGGGCGGCGATCACCGCTTAGCATGGTTACCCCGATTCCGGCTGCGCGCAGTGCGTCTATCAGCTGATGCGCATCCTGGCGCAGCCGGTCGGCGATACCGATGATTGCCACGTGTCGCTCACCACTGGCAACATGAACACAGCTGGTCGCTTGTGCCTCCCATTGTCCGGCTTGTTCCTGCAACGCCTCATCCAGTTGAATTCCGCCCTGTCGCAGCCACTCGGCACTCCCCAGACGCACTTCCTGCCCTGCAATCATGGCAGATATACCCAACCCTGCTGTTGCTTTGAAATCACTTACCTCGATGCCACGGAAAGCTTGTTGCTCCAGTTCGGCATAGGCCACGATGGCGCGTGCCACACCGTGTTCGCTGAAACGCTCAGCCGCCGCCGCCTGGCGTATCACCTGTTGCGCATCAACCTGCCGGGCAAATTGGATTCCGGCCACACTCATTTTGCCTTCGGTGAGGGTACCGGTCTTGTCGAATACGAAATGACTCACTTTAGACAGCGTCTCCAGCACCAAGCCGTTCTTGACCAGGATACCGTGCTTGGCTCCCATGCCGGAAGCCACGGCAATCGACATCGGTGTCGCCATACCCAGCGCACAGGGACAGGTAATGATCAGCACCGAAGTGGCCGCCATCAGGGCAATTTCGAAATTCTGCTGATTCCAGAAAACGAAGGTGGCGCTGGCGCACAGCAGAGTGACCAGCACGAACCAGGGTACGATGGTATCCGCCAAGCGCTGGATCGGCGCTTTTGATGACTGCGCCTCTTCCACCAACTGAATAATCTTGGACAAGGTCGTCTCCTGTAGCAGGGCACGCACCTCAACCAGCAGCGCCCCCGTCGTATTCACCGTACCGGCCGACACCCGTGCCCCAACTTCCTTATTTACCGGAGCCGACTCGCCACTCAACATGGATTCATCCACCGCGCTGCGACCCTCCAGCACAACCCCGTCAACCGGTACGGTATATCCCGGCTTGACCAGCACTTGGTCACCCGGCTTCACCCCGCGTATCGGGGTCATCTGCTCCTGTCCGCCCCGCATCACCAGCGCCACCCGTGGTTGCAATTCAAGCAAACGTTTAGTGGCTGAAACCGCCTGATGACGGAACATTCCCTCGAGGTAACGTCCAATCAGGATGACGAAAGTCAGATTGGTGACAGTATCGAAATACACCTCACCCTGCAGGTTGTTGGTCAGCGTCACATACACCGAGTAGGCGTACGTCACGCTTAATCCGAGCGCAATCGGCATATCCATGGTGAGATGTCCCGCACGCAGGCCGCCCACTGCACCACGAAAAAATGGATAAGCGGAATACAGCAGGGTCGGTGTCGCCAGTACCAGGCCAATCCAGTGAAAAAACCCCCGAAATTCCCCCCGATCCGCGCCGCTGTAGAGCGCGATTGCAATCCACATCATGTTCATTGCCGCGAATCCGGCAAAGAACAGGCGATAGAGCATGGCACGGTTGGTTTTTTTGATTGCCCCTTCGGCAGTTTCCGGATCGTAGGGTACGGCTGAATAACCGATGCGCACCAGCGCCCTGATCAGATCCGACAGCTTGGTTTTGCTGTTATCCCAGCGCAGGTGCAGACGCTTGCCTGACAGATTGACTTCTGCACTGACAACCCCCGGTGTCCGCAGCAATCCACGTTCGATCAACCAGACACAAGCCGCACAATGAATACCTTCCACCAGCAGGTGAATGTCGCGAATTTCACCGGAACAGGAAGTGAATTCCCGCTGAACTTCTTCGAAATCATAAATCTCGATATCCCTGGGTGGATCGGGTGGCGGAGCCAGCAGCTGGCCTTCCGGGGTTCGCTGATAATAGCCCTGCAGTCCTGCATCATAGATTGCGGAGCACACCGACTGACAGCCGAAACAGCAGAAGCTGCGCACCCGGTTTTCAAGCTTGAGATGGAAATCGGCGTCTGCCGGAATCGGCAGGCCGCAATGGAAGCAAGCGCCCGATATTTCCTTACTGCTATGCACCATTGCTGCGGTGGTTCATTGGGCTTCTGCAACCTTGAAGCGGTCGGTATTTACCGAAAATTCATCCGCTCCGCGCTGCAGGTGAACGTGCAGCTCCCAATATCCCTTAAGCGGAAAAGTGATATAGCCCTGATAGTCCCCGGCCGACACTTCCCTGAACAGCGTGACAAAATCCCGGCTTGCATCCGCGGCACGGTAGGCCTCGACCTCCATTTCTCCGCTGACCGGATTGCCATCTTTGTCTGCTACGCTGATCTGATATAAGGTCGGTTTTCCCTGTATCAGCTCCCCGGGTTTTTTGATGGTGGTCTGCCAGGCCAAAGTTTTCTGCTTTCCCAATTCGCTCAACATTTCGGTACTGGTTTTGCGATCCCTGGTTTTGTATTCACGATCGACAAGCGTGGACTGGTTATGGGTGGCGAACCAGATGAATGTGGTATTGACACTCAATACCAGCAGAATCAATCCGATCATCCCAAGCAGCCATGGATTACGCAGTCCAGTCTTGTGATTTTGCGAAATCATGCCGTCTCCTTATCGCTTTGGACCATAGAACTTGCTGGTGTATTCGGCAAACACATTCGGATCCTCCACGCTCTCGACCCGGAACTGGATCGGTACCACATCCTGGCCCAAGCTCTTGGCAGGTGCCTTCACGAAAAGGGTAAAAGAGGTGCTTTTGCCATGGCGGGCAAGGGGCAACTTGTCCGCCCCCACGATGAGCTGATTCGCAACACCGCCTTCGGCGCTCACTTTGATCTGCACATCCCGATCCATCTTGTTGAGCACCTTGAAGTCGTACTTGTTCTGTACCGAGCCGTCACTCATCAGCACATACAATGGCTGACGTTCATGCACAACTTTCAATGCCATCGTGCCCATGTGAGTCAGGCCCCACACGATACCGCCCAAGGCCAGCAGAATGATTGCGATATAGACCAGGGTACGCGGGTGCTGATACATCTCTTTCTTGGTTTTTCCGGACAATTCATCCAGCGAGGCATAGCGAATCAAACCCCGCGGTTTGCCGATCTTGTCCATCACCACATCGCAGGCATCGATACACAAGCCGCAGGTGATGCAGCCCAACTGTTGTCCGTTGCGGATATCCACCCCGGTCGGGCAGACTTGCACACACTGGAAGCAATCGATGCAATCACCCTGCTGGGCCACCGCTTCTCCGCCGCGGCGGAGCTTGCCGCGCGGTTCACCACGAGTGTAATCATAAGTTGGCAGGATGGTCTGGCTATCCGTCATCACCCCCTGAATGCGTGAATAGGGGCAGAGCCACAAGCAAGTCTGCTCGCGCAGGAATCCGGCCAGCAGATAAGTGCCAAAGAAGAACATGATCAGCACGACCCAACCAACCAGCGGCAATTGCAGATGCAGCAACTTGTTCCAGTAATCGAATGCATCAACAAACCAGATCGAGAAGCTGATACCGGTAAGGAGAGAAATCAGCGCCCAAGCGAGGTGTTTGATTGCTTTTTTCTTAAGCTTGTCGAAAGTCCAGGGCGCATCATCCAGTTTGCGGCGTGCGGTGGGATTGCCCTCAATCTTGTTTTCCAGCCAGGTAAACCAGTCAGTCCATGCGGTCTGAAAACAGAAATACCCGCACCAGACACGTGATGCAACCGACGTCACCGCAAACAGCGTCATCGCCGCCACCAGCAAAATCAGGGAGAGCATCCAGATATCCTGCGGCAATACGGTCAGATTAAAAAAGTGGAACTGGTTATGGTCAACATCGAACAGGATTGCCTGCCGCCCGTTCCAGCGCAGGTAGGGCAGAAAGAAAAATGGCAGCCACATGGCTAACTGCGCGCGATCCTTGAAAGTGCGGAAGAAACCCGGCATACGCTTGGCATGGATCGTCTGTCCGCCCGTGTTGACAGTCCAGGTTTCAAATTCGTGATAGAGGGTGGTTACTTCACCCATCTCTTTTTTTTGCTGTTGTTCCATCCCGCCCCCCGGTTGAACTGTTGCCGTGCTGGTGCAAATGCGTTGATCTTCGGTGGTGCAATTCTAACGCCTTGGACTGTATGCTTCTGTGATTTTGGGTACAAAAGAAAAAGGAGGGGAGCATGGCCCCCCTCCCCTCGAACTGTGGTTACCGCCTATTTCTTGTCCGCGTCTTTATCTCTGGTGGCATTACGAAACGCAATGAAGAGCAACCACGCGCCCACCAGGAACGTTCCGATCACACTGATAAGCACGCCCCAAAGCACCATGTCGTTGTTGATACTGTTCATCTACTTCCTCCTTCATATAAGATGCCGCACACAATTTGGTGCCAGGCACAACCAGACTGAATCACTGTGCGCCAGGCTGGCCTCCGCCAAACTTGTACACATACACAGCCAGCTTCTTCATTTCGGCATCACTCAACTTGCCCGCAGCCTGGAAGGCGGGCATCACTGCCGACCGCGATTCCGGTGTGCCGGCATTCACACCGTGTTTGATGGTGTATTTGATACCCTCAACCGAGCTGTCGAAACGCCACACGCTGTCGCTAAGGTTGGCCGAACCCATGGCCATGATCCCTTTGCCGTCATCACCATGGCAGGCCGCACAACCGCTTTCCGCATAAAGGGGAGTGGAAGTCGGCTTGCCGGCAGCCACCGCGTTGGCCAGTGTGTCAATCTGCGCTTCGGTCAGCATCCCCTCGTGCGCCATCATCATGCCCTGACGCCCCCCTGTGATGGACTCATGGATGGCATCGATAGTACCGCCATACAGCCAGTCATCGTCGTTGAGGATGGGTGCGAACAGGCCCAGCTTGTCATGGGTTCCCACACCGTTCGTACCGTGACACGCGGCGCAGTTGTCACCAAACAACACCTTGCCGGAGCGGGTCACGTACTCGGTCAAATCGTTGTCGGCCAAAATCGCTGCCGGAGTCATGTCTTTCAGCTTGGCTTCGTACTTGCCGCGTACTTCATCGACTACACTCATGTCGGCTTCCATTTCGCTGATAGCGGTCCAGCCGGCAACACCCTTGGTCCAGGTGCCGCTCATGGAAAGCGGAATGGATGGGTAGTATATGAAGTACACCACCACAAATAATGCGCTGGCCGTCAGTCCCAGCATCCACCACTTTGGCGGCTGATTGATATAGTCACCCAAATCATCATCCCAAACATGCCCCGTTGTTGGCACATCACCTGCGTTGTGTTTGTCACTCATCGTTTTTCTCCCAATTTAATAGGGTCATCGTCGTCCAGCGCCATACGGCTCTGGGCATCGAAATTGGCCTTGTTTGACGGCCGAAACACCATGACATAGGTCACTACCATACCGAACGCCGCCGCCAGGACAAAAAACATGCCGAGCCAGTCGTTAAGCGTCATGGCTTGGATGTCCATGCCAAAGTATTCCAGCAGTTTAGTCACGGTAGTTCACGCCTTCCTCGAACTTGACGTGATTGCCCAATCCCTGCAGGTAGGCGATCAAGGCATCCATGTCGGTTTTACCTTCCAGATCGGCCGCCGCAGCGGCGATGTACTCGTCGGTATAAATTGTCTTGGGCACCGGATTGAACGGCATGATGGTCATCACCTGCAAGGTCTTAACCGTTTTCTTTATGTCTACCGGCATTTTTTCCAGCCAGAAGTAGTTTGGCATGACCGACTCTGGTACCACATCGCGCGGATAGCGCAAGTGCCGACGGTGCCACTCATCCGAATACTTGGCACCAACACGCGCCAGATCGGGTCCGGTACGCTTGGAGCCCCATTGGTAAGTGTGGTCATACATCGACTCTTCCGCGATGGAGTAGTGACCATATCGGTCCTTCTCGTCACGGAATGGACGAATCATCTGCGAGTGGCAAAGGAAGCAGCCTTCACGGATATATACGTCGCGGCCGGCTGTTTCCAGCGCGGTGTAAGGACGCACACCATCTCCCGGTTGCCAGTCCGCCAGCGTTTTGTGCGCTGATGTGGCCGGATTCCAGATGATCTTGTCCATCGGGATCACATTGCCTTGCAGATCCTTGTGCTGCGTGTTGTTGCAGGTGGGATCGTTCTGGCACATCGCCGTGTTCGGCAGATAGAACAGGGGAACGATTTCGACGATTCCCCCAATTGCCAACGTGATCGCAGTCAGGACAACCAGCAGCAAGGTGCTGCGTTCAGCCTTGTCCTGCAATTTAGTCGAATAGAATTTGTCGTGATGATCTGACATATTATTCACTCCCCTTATGCGTTAGCCGGAACAGCGTTGGTGCCGCGCACGGCGTTGGCAGTGCGCACAGTCATCACGATGTTGTACAGGCAGATCCAGGCGCCCAGGTTGAAGATCGCACCGCCGATCGCGCGCATCGCGTAGTACGGATGCATCGCGGAAACTGATTCAACAAAGGTGTAGGTCAGGGTGCCGTATTCGTCATAATCGCGCCACATCAGACCCTGCATGATGCCGGATACCCACATCGCCACGATATAAATCACGGTGCCAATCGTCGACAGCCAGAAGTGCACGTTGACCAGGTCTTCGGAGTACATCTTCTCCACACCCCACAGTTTTTTGACCATGTGGTACATCGCGCCAAAAGAAACCATTGCCATCCAGCCCAAGGCACCCGCGTGCACATGGCCCACGGTCCAGTCGGTGTAGTGCGACAAGGCATTCACGGTCTTGATCGACATCACCGGCCCCTCAAAGGTGGACATCGCGTAGAACGCAAGGGACACCACCAGGAAACGCAGGATGTAGTCGGTGCGCAGTTTGTCCCAGGCGCCGGACAAGGTCATCATGCCGTTCATCGCGCCACCCCACGACGGGATGATCATCGCCAGCGAAATGGCTGCACCCAAGGAACCGGTCCAGTCGGGCAGGGCGGTGTATTGCAGGTGGTGAGCGCCCAGCCATACATAACCGAAGGTCAGCGCCCAGAAGTGCAACACGGACAAACGATAGGAAAACACCGGACGATTGGCCTGCTTCGGCACGAAGTAATACATGATCGCCAGGAAGCCGGCAGTCAGGTAGAAGCCGACCGCATTGTGACCCCACCACCATTGCACCATGGCATCCTGCACTCCGGAGAAGATAGAGTAAGAAGTGGCCCAGTCCACCGGAATCGCCAGGCTGTTTACCACATGCAGATAGGTGATCATGATGATCATGCCCAGGGTAAACCAGTTCGACACATAGATATGTGAAGTCTTGCGGATGGCGATGGTCATGATGTAATTGAAGCCGTACGTCAGCCAGAACACCGCAATCAAAATATCGATCCACCAAGGCAACTCGGCGTATTCCTTGCCTTGCGACAAGCCAAGTGGCAGCGTAATCACAGCCAGCACGATGATCAGGTTCCAGCCCCAGAAGTGCGCCCAAGCCAGTTTGTTGCTCCACAGGCGTGTGCCGCCGGTGCGCTGCACGATATAGAAACCGGTCGCAAAAAGCACACAGC
This sequence comes from Gallionellaceae bacterium UBA6222, assembly GCA_002421915.1. Classification (GTDB taxonomy): domain Bacteria; phylum Pseudomonadota; class Gammaproteobacteria; order Burkholderiales; family Gallionellaceae; genus Sideroxyarcus. The sequence goes on along the minus strand of DISA01000023.1, from coordinate 8,342 downwards.
CGCCAAACGCAAAGATCACCGCATTGGTATGCAGCGGGCGCAGACGGCCAAAAGTGATTTCGGCAATGTCAAAATTCAGGAATGGCCACGCCAGTTCCGATGCTGCATACACACCGATGAACGTACCCACCACGGCATAGATGGCGGCAGCGATGGTGAACCAGCGCACAACCTCCATATCGTACTTTACTGCTGTCGCTTGATTAGCTTCCACAGTAGTCTCCTCCCCAGAGCGATATTAAAAACAACGGAATGCGCCGGCAAACATCACCAACAGCACTCCCTTCCTTGAACTGCAATTACAAACTTGCCGGACTGGCTTTGCGCAATGCTCTCAGCCAAATTATCTGCTAAAGGGCATGCACAATGCGACAATCCGTACCCACACAAATCCCGATCTTTAGCCGATGCAATATACCCCCTAATTCCCCGGCAATCCCTGACGCAGGTCAACTAAATTTCATTTAGAACCTGCATATCCGATTAAAACAGTCAGGAAGATAATGCCGGAGGAAGCACATCGAATGATGGATTGCGCGAGAGGGGGAGGGCGGTGGACGGTATTCGGGTTTAACCGCGCGCAATATGTTTGAGGCGATTCAAGTCGTGGATTTCAACCTGACGGCGAGTGGCAGTTAACAGCCCCCCCTCCTGAAAACGGGAAAATACACGGCAGACTGTCTCCTCGGCCATGCCGAGATAATTGCCGATATCACTGCGCGACATGCTCAAATTGAATTTTGTCGGGGAATAATTGCGGGTTTGGAAACGCCGGGAAAAGTTCAGCAGGAAAGTGGCGAGGCGTTCGTCGGCATTTTTCGTCCCGAGCAACAGCATGAGCTCCTGATAACCGACAATCTCCTGACTCATGATCTTAAGCATCTGTAAGCCGACAGAGGGCATGGCCTGAGAGTAAATCTGCAACGCATCCACGGGCACTTCGCACACCATGGTGGTTTCCAGCACCCTCGCCTCGCTAGTGTAATGACCTGCAATGATGGAATCCAGCCCAAGCAATTCACCGGTGATGCGGAAACCGGTGATCTGCATTCTTCCGTCGTTGGTTGATACATAGGTTTTGGCCGAACCGCTGCGGATCGCATAGACGGCCCGTCTCGGTTCGCCGATGCGGTAGAGCAACTCACCGCGTTTGAATTGCCTGCGGCTCTTGACGATAGTCTCCGGAATAGACAGGTCAACATCGGGGCCATTCACCTCCCGGCAAAGACTGTAAATGCCACAATCATCACAAGCGATCGGCAGGCATGCACCGCCCCCGGCCACCCGCTCGGTTTTGAGTTTGTCCTGCTTGATGTGTATGACCGCTGTCACCATCTTTTGCCTGCAACAAGCTACTTCAAGAAGTTTCGTTTCGCCGGGACGGCGTTATTCTCGGGCCACCTGCGTTATTTATCAATCGGCAAGGCACGCCCGCCGGTATCGCGTGCGCATTGTACTCCTCTGCAGTCTTGTTTTCGTCCCACGCCATCACTCTGGCCGGATATAAATGCAGTATTTCCCGCCACGCACGGTGATAGCTTCAAAGCATCGCTACCCGAGCCAAGCTTCGTCACGGGTGGGGGTAGCCAAACAAGTTCAGGGGTTGGTGCGGGAATTGGAGCGGGTGAAGGGGATCGAACCCTCGTCTTAAGGAGGGTAAGGAGGCGGCCTCGCGGCCACCCCCTCCCCTAAGAACCGGACGTGCAAGTTTCCCTGCATCCGGCTCAAGCAACCCAAAAGCATCATCCGCTTCCAAATGATGCCAACGGGGTCATTCTACTCCATTACATGCAGTTGCTGATGGCAGTTCGGATGCAACAGCGCTAGATTACTGAGCACATCCAATCCTCCTTGAGACCGTTTGACACGATGGTGCAAATGCCACCCCGTATCTCGCGTAATCTTTTGGAGGCAGATCGGGCATAGCCCATCCTGAAACCACCACAACCAACGTAATTTTCTGCGTCCTTCGAGCGCCATATCCATCTTGCGTGCAAGCCGCTTGGTGAAATACTCGTCGAACGCTGGGTCATACGGATTCGCTTCCGCCTGCACCTTTACATGAGTCCGTTTCCGGAACTCACCCAGCACTGGCAGAATCTTCTCCTTCTCGGCAAAGCGCCAATCACGCCCCTTGAAGCTCATGAAATACCGCTGTTTGATCCACCGTTTCCCCTTGTTAGGGTGACGACGTACCGCCCAACGCCACAACATTTGCCAGATCAAATGATCGCATTTAGCGAAGGTGCGCGACGCCATTTGGCTTCGATGATAGTTTGCCCAGCCGCGAATCATCGGCATAAGTTTGTCTACCACCTCTTCCTGCTTGGCTGTTCGCATTGCCCCCAATGTTTCGCGCAACTTGGTCATGAATGCTTTGACGTTTTTCGTCGAAGGCCGCGTGAGCAGCATCCGATTGAACCGCCTTACATTCCATCCCAGAAAGTCGAACCCTTCCGTCACGTGAGTGATGGTGGTTTTCTTCTCCGAGAGAACCAATCCTCTTGCGGCCAGAAACTGCACCACCAGAGGTTTGACCCGCTCCTCCAACAACTCTCGCGAGCTGCCAGTAATCACGAAGTCATCCGCGTAACGCACCAAATTGACTTTCGCTTCACGCGCCTGTCGGACTGTGTGAAACAGCCCTTTAAGCTCGCGTTGCAATCCATCGAGTGCCATGTTAGCCAGCACCGGGGAAATGATGCCACCTTGCGGTGTCCCGGCATTGGTTGGGAACAATTTTCCCGTCTCTATAAACCCCGCTTTCAGCCACTTTCTTAGGATGCCTCTGTCCATACAGACATTGGCCGCCAGCCAGTCATGACTGATATTGTCGAAACACCCCTTGATGTCACCCTCAAGCACCCACTGCGGCGACGCTTTTCGTCCAAGCGCATTTCGCACTTGTTCAATAGCATCGGCAGTTGAGCGCTCACGGCGGAAGCCGTATGAGTGCGAATCTCCGGTTGTCTCGGCGACAGGATCTAATGCGAGTAAGTGCAACGCCTGCATCGCCCGGTCGCGCATGGTTGGAATGCCCAGTGGGCGCTTGTCACCATTTGCTTTGGGGATATAGATGCGTCGCAGCGGTAACGGTCTGTATCTCTTGCTGCCGAGACCTTGGACTGCTTCCCACTTTTCTTCTGGAGTGCTCCAAGTTTTACCATCTACACCCGGAGTTTTCCGACCACGGTTTTCCGTCACCCGCTTCACAGCCAATGCTTTCGCACTGATGGATTGGGTTAGGAGCCGTTGCAGAGAGCGGGCTTTACGCCACTCGCCTGCTTTTACCGCTTTCGCGATTCGCGTCTGTAACCTCGCAACAGATTGGTGTGCGTCGGACCAATGAATCTGGTGCCAACTATGCCAGCCTGCGGAGGCAACATCGCCTTCTTGATACTTAGCGTCCATATCAACCTCCGATATTGGAGCGGGTGAAGGGGATCGAACCCTCGTCACTTGCTTGGGAAGCAAGAGCTCTACCATTGAGCTACACCCGCCTAAATCCCGAAAGATATAGACGCACCACCCCCCGAAGGAGACGATACATCCATCCCCATCGGGTACGATTTACAGACCTATCTCGCGACAGGTCACCTAGTGAAAGTCTGCACGCTTTCGCGTCAGGGCAATCGTTTCATCCCCTATCTGCACCATTACAGCGCAGCATTCGCTTTTTCCACTTTCCTCTACCCACTACAGTATCGGATGACCTTGCGGCCATCTTTGTCCGTCAAATTGACCGGACACCATATTGGGCTTACCACGTTCCGCACAAGTAACACGAGTTGGGAAGGTTCCGCCTTTTCGCCGGTGATCGTATGTCAGCGTATTTGCACCAAGCAAACAAATAACCGATCACGTGCCATTTTGGCCAGAGCCCGATACTGCAAGTTGCCTTTGGCTCTACAAGCTTGACGACGTTTAACAGCGGTTCACATTACATTAACCATCCAACTCAGCCTAGTGCCTCATCCGGGTGCAACTCCCGAAATCACACCAAACCCCTCGCGGGGCTTGATATACCCCGTAAGGTGGCTACATTGTCAGAGCGCTTAGCACCCCACCGTTACCAATGGCGCACTGCTCCTAGGCTACGAGGGGCTGAACCCTCGGTTCTGTCAGTCTCTTGCGAGACTGCAAAACAATTACTTATGCAGCTTTCGCTACACAAAGTATGGTGAGCAGAGTTACCCCTGACACACCTTTTATTACTATTTCCCCACACTATAACGTGGTGGGAGGCTAGTTACCTTGCTACACTCATCGTGTCGCACGCTTGGGAAGCTTCTGCTCTACCATTGAGCTACACCCGCTTGGTGTAAAATGCGGCGCGGATTCTAACACGGACAAACGAAGTGATAACGGTCAGCATCAACGGCGAGCCCCGCCAATTTTCCCAACCCATCAGCGTTACAGCTTTTATCGAGGCGATGGGTTACAGCGGCAAACGCATTGCACTCGAACGCAACGGTGAAATCATACCGCGCAGCACCTTCGCCACTGCGCAACTGAACGATGGCGACAAACTCGAAATCGTGGTTGCGGTCGGCGGCGGTTAACAACTATCCAGGAATAAAACAATGAATGACAAACTTATCATCGCAGGCAAAAGCTATTCGTCCCGGCTGCTGGTCGGCACCGGTAAATATAAGGACTTCACCGAAACACGTACCGCACTCGACGCAAGCGGGACAGAGATCGTCACGGTAGCCATTCGTCGTGTCAATCTTGGCCAGAACGCCAATGAACCGAATCTGCTGGATACCGTGCCGCCGTCGAAATTTACCTATTTGCCAAACACCGCCGGCTGCTACAGCGCCGACGATGCGGTGCGCACGCTGCGCTTGGCGCGCGAGCTGCTGGATGGACACTCACTGGTCAAACTCGAAGTGCTGGGCGACCCGCAATCCCTTTATCCCAATGTGATCGAGACCATCGCCGCCGCGAAAACGCTGGTGGCGGATGGTTTTCAGGTGATGGTCTATACCTCGGACGACCCCATAATCGCCAAACAACTGGAAGACATCGGCTGTGCGGCGATCATGCCGCTGGCCTCGCTCATCGGCTCCGGCATGGGCATTCTCAACCCGTGGAACCTGCAACTCATCCTGGATCGTGTCAGCGTGCCGGTGATCGTGGATGCGGGAGTGGGAACAGCATCGGACGCCGCCATTGCGATGGAGCTGGGTTGCGATGGCGTGCTGATGAATACCGCCATTGCCGGCGCACAAAATCCGGTGCTGATGGCGAGTGCAATGAAACAAGCAGTGGAGGCAGGACGCAGCGCATTCCTTGCCGGACGCATGCCAAAGAAACTGTACAGTGCCAGCCCCAGCTCTCCGACAGCAGGAATCATCGCCCCAACCCGTAGCTGATGACTGAAGACCTGAGCAAGCGCCACATCCGCAGCTTCGTGCTGCGCCAAGGGCGCACTTCACCGGGGCAGCAACGCGCCATCGACACATGGCTGCCGCACTTCGGTATTCCTTACGCTACACACCCTCTCGATCTCGATCAGGCCTTCGGTCGCCACGCAGCGAAGATTATGGAGATCGGTTTCGGCATGGGCGACAGCACGGCAACCATCGCCCAGGCGCATCCGGAAATTGATTATCTGGCGCTGGAAGTGCACACGCCCGGTGTCGGTAATCTGCTCAAGCTGATCGATGCGCGACAGTTAGGCAATATCCGCATCATGCAACACGATGCGGTGGAAGTACTGCGCGACATGATTGCGGATAACACCCTTGACGGGGTGCATATCTTCTTCCCCGACCCGTGGCACAAGGCGCGCCACAACAAGCGCCGGCTGATCCAGGCGCCGTTCATCGCCAAACTGGTGCAGAAAATAAAACCCGGTGGCTACATCCATGTTGCCACTGACTGGCAGGACTATGCCGAACAGGTGCTGCGGGTATTGAGTGAAGATCTGCTGCTGGAAAACACCGCGGCCAATTACGCGCCTCGCCCTGCCTATCGTCCGCTCACCAAGTTCGAACAGCGCGGCCTGCGTCTCGGACATGGCGTGTGGGATCTAGTTTTTCGGCGCAAGGAAAATTTCTAACAGATCATTCAGGAAGCGTTGCCCCAGTTTGGTTGGTGCAATGTGTTGCCCATCGCGGGACAATAACCCGCGCTTTACGGCCTCCGCCAGTTCATTCCGAATCAACAGTAGCGGCAGGCTGGTCCGCTCCTGAAACAGTGTTTCATCAAAACCGCCATTCAACCGCAGCGCATTCATCATGAACTCGAAGGCAAGATCCCCTTTGCCCAATAAATATTCGTCCTGCACCGGCGATCCCTGTTCCAACGCACCCTGATAGGCTTGAGGCTGCTTGTAACGCGCCTGCCGCATCACCCTGTCGTGGAAACTCAGCTTGCTGTGTGCGCCCGCGCCGATACCGAGGTAATCGCCAAACTGCCAGTAATTCAGATTGTGGCGCGAGCGGCGCTTGGGCTGGGCGAAGGCCGAGGTTTCGTAATGTTCGTAACCGTGCGCGGCAAGTAATGTTTCAATCTGATTCTGCATCTCGCTGCTTGCGTCGTCATCCGGCAACGGCGGCGGCTGGTGTGCAAACAGCGTGTTCGGCTCCAGCGTCAGGTGGTAGCAGGACAGGTGCTGCGGCGCGAATGACAACGCAGTCTGCACATCCTGCAATGCCTGCTTCAGTGACTGTCGCGGCAACGCGTACATCAGATCGAGATTGACGTTATCAAAATTCCGCTGTGCCATTTCGATGGCACGCCGCGCCTCATCGGCGCTGTGAATACGCCCCAATGCCCGCAGATGTGTATCATTAAAACTCTGAATGCCAAGCGACAGACGATTCACCCCCGCCTCGCGATAGGCAGCGAAGCGTGCCGCCTCCACCGTGCCTGGATTAGCCTCCAGCGTAATCTCGGCATCGTGTGCCAGCGGCAGCAACATACGCACTTGGGTCAGCAAACAGGTAAGGGCCTCCCCCGAAAACAGACTGGGCGTGCCACCACCGATGAAAATGGAATAGACCTTGCGCCCCCAGATCTGCGGCAGCGCCAACTCGAGATCACGCACCAGCGCATCGACATAAGCCTGCTCCGGCGGCTCTCCGCGCGCCTCGTGTGAATTGAAGTCGCAATACGGGCATTTGCGTACACACCAGGGAATATGGATATACAAGGACAGCGGCGGGGTCGCCTGAAAGTTGACCGCCTGTGATTTGAGACCGACGGGATGCAGCGGCTGTGTGTTCATGCGCCGCGCAGTTTTTGCAACAGTACCCGCAGTGCCTTGCCGCGATGGCTGATGGCATGTTTTTCATCGTGGCTCAATTCGGCGCTCATCCTGCCCAGTTCGGGCAGCCAGAACAGCGGGTCATAGCCGAAGCCCCCATCCCCGCGTTCCCCGAGTGCGATCTCTCCGTGCCATTCACCTTCAGCAATGATCGGCTGCGGGTCATCGGGATGACGCATCAGCACCAACACGCAGTAGTAATGCGCACGGCGATCGGTCACGCCACGCATCCCGTGCAACAATTTTTCGTTGTTACGCATATCTGACTTGGGATTGTCACCGGCGTACCGTGCCGACTGCACGCCGGGCGCACCACCCAAGGCTTCGACACAAATGCCCGAATCGTCGGCTAGCGCGGGCAATCCACTCTCGCGGCTGACGTGGCGCGCCTTGGCCAGCGCGTTCTCGATGAAGGTGCAGTGCGGTTCTTCCGCCTCGGAGATGCCGAGCGGCGCCTGGGTCAGCACTTCAATGCCGAGCGGCGCCAACATCTGTTGGAATTCGCGCAGCTTGCCGGGATTGTTGGAGGCGATAACCAGTTTTTGCATGGGTTTAACACATTCCAAAAATTCTTTTATCCGAAGCATTCGCAGATTCACGCAGATTGCATGACAAAAACGGTTGAGATTTTCAATCTGTTTAATCTGCGGACAACTGTTTTTTGGTTTTATTTTGCCAGCGCCTCGCGTTGCATCTCGACCAGTTGCGCGATGCCGGACTTGGCCAACTCCAGCAGCGCATCCATTTCCTCGCGCGAGAAGGGATGGCCTTCGGCCGTACCCTGCACTTCGACGAAGTGGCCGCTCCCCAGCATCACCACGTTCATATCGGTGTCGCAGGCGGAGTCCTCGACATAATCAAGATCGAGGGCCGGCGTTCCCTCAAAGATGCCGACCGAAATCGCGGCGACGAAATCCTTGAGCGGGTTTTCCTGTACCAATCCCTGTTGCATCAGCCCGCCCACCGCATCGTGCAGTGCAACAAAGGCACCGGTAATGCTGGCGGTGCGTGTGCCGCCGTCGGCCTGGATCACGTCGCAATCGAGCTGGATCGTGCGCTCGCCGAG
>DISA01000051.1 GCA_002421915.1 Gallionellaceae bacterium UBA6222 | reverse complement strand
TGGCACATCGAATGCTCGGCCATGAGCGGCAAGCTGCTGGGCAGGCATTTCGACATCCACGGCGGCGGCCAGGACCTGCAGTTCCCGCACCATGAGAACGAAATCGCCCAGTCCGAGGGCGCGCACCAGTGCAAGTTCGTCAATTACTGGCTGCACAACGGCTTCGTGCGGGTGGACGACGAGAAGATGTCCAAGAGCCTCGGCAACTTCTTCACCATCCGCGAAGTGCTGAAAAAATACGACGCCGAAGTCGTGCGCTTCTTCATCCTGCGCGCGCACTACCGCAGCCCGTTGAACTATTCCGACCAGCATCTGGACGACGCGAAGGGGGCGTTGACGCGGCTGTATACAGCGCTGAACGGGGTTGCACTTGTGGGTCGGACTTCAGTCCGACAACCTCCTGTCGGACTGAAGTCCGACCCACAAAAACAAGGGGACGTGGATTGGAATACTCCCTATGCCGCCCGCTTCAAAGCCGCGATGGACGACGACTTCAACACGCCCGAAGCCGTCGCCGTGCTGTTCGAACTCGCCAACGAAGTGAACCGCACCCAATCGCCGGAAGCCGCCGCGCAGCTCAAGGCACTGGGAAACACGCTCGGCTTGCTGCAACGCGATGCGCGGGAATTCCTGCAAGGCGGGACAAGTGCGGACGGAATGGATGACGCCGCGATCAGCGCGCAGATCGAAGCCCGCATCGCCGCCAAGAAATCCAAAAATTTTGCCGAGGCGGACCGTATTCGCAAGGCATTGCTGGAAGAGGGGATCGTGCTGGAAGATTCAGCGCAAGGCACGACCTGGCGCAGGGCCTGATCTCAGGCGGTTACAACCCAACCGGGGATTCGAACTACAGTGCCCAAGGGTTAAATACTTGCGGATACAACTTGAAATCCTGCACGTTGCGGGTGACTACGGTGAGGCCGTGGCATTGTGCGGTAGCCATGAGCAGGCCATCCATCACCGGCAGGGGCTGACCTAACGATTCGGAGTGTGCGGTGATTTGCGCCCAGACGTGAAGGGCGCCAGCGTCGAGGGGCAGGATGCGTCCCGTGAAGCGTTGTTCCACTTTGCCCTGCCAAGCAATGAGTTTCTGGCTACGGCGCGGGTCGCTCGCGCGCAGTTTGAGTATGCCTTTTTCAATCTCTCCCAGCGTGATGACGCTGATGAACAGGCTGGCTTCATCCTGCTCGTCCAGCCAGGCTATCACTTCCGGTGCGGGCGCTTTCCTGGCGTATTCGGAAAGCACGCAGGTATCCAGCAGCCAGCTCATAGCGCAATGTCGCGCCCAGTGTCGCGGCTGCGGGAAATGTCCAGGTCTTCGGCCGCGAGATCGGGACGCAGCAGCGCGCTGGAGAGCTTGGTCCGGTGTCGGGTAAGCCGGGCATATTCTTCCACCGAAACCACCACCGCTGTCGGCTTGCCGTGGACGGTAACCGTTTGGGCATCACCACCCGCCGCCCGCTTGATGAGCTGGCTAAAGTTGCCCTTCGCTTCCTGCAGTTGCCATTCGCTGCGCATAACAACCTCCCTGATTTCCACTGTTAGATTCTGACCAGTGTGGTCAGAATCTAACACACAGCCCGCAGGTTGGCTATAACCAGATACCAATCAGAACGCGCATCGCCGCCAGGAAATACGAAAATTTTGCCGAGGCGGATCGTATTCGCAAAGCATTGTTGGAAGAGGGGATCGTGCCGGCTGCGGTACAGGGAACAAACTGGCGCAGGGCGTAGCCCGCAGTCACCACCGGGAGCGACCGGGCCTTATACCAATTCGACGCGTAATCCCGCCCTGGCAGCGGCATCAAGCTGGCGCAGGTCAGCCGAAACAAAAACATCAGCCTTCAGCACAACGGCACTGCCAATATGTATCGCATTCATACCGCGCAACACATTCTTTTCCAGACTGGAAATTGCCTGCATCAGAACCGGGGGTGTCAGGTCACAAATAGCAGCATCCTCGATATCGGCCAACAACAGTGACTTCAGTTGGCGATACTGCACATCGGTGATCTTTCCTTCTCGTTGCAATCGGCAGAATGCCGAAACAATTTCCGGGAGCGCAATACCGGACAAGATAATCTCAGTTGCCTGATCACACCAAACCAGCACCGCGCTGGTTCCCGCCTCGCTGATGTAACGCTTGACGAAAGCAGAGCTGTCAAAAAACACCCGCATCGGAATAACTCAATTACCCGCTTCGCGCTCTTCGAGAATCATGCGGCTCAGCGACACGTTATCCAGTATCAGCGGCTGCGCCTTTCGGCGCTTCCAGGACGGCAAATCGGCCACGACAGGGACGATATCTGCGATAGGCTTGCCATTACGCAACACACGCACAGAACCCCCCGCCGCAACAATATCGAAATATTGTTTGGCGTGGTTGCGCACTTCAGTGAATGTAGCCTGTTTCATCACAACTCCAAATGTACAGAATGGCGTAAGTATAGATGTTCATTTTGGATTGTGCCACTGGCGACGATTCAACGGGACTTTTCAATGGGGTCGCCCATTAGCCGGCCTGCGTCAAGCACCTATTGCAGGGTTACCACCGCCTCAGGGCATGATCTCCACATACTCATAGACTTCGCAATCGCGCAAAGTCTTGCGCACATTCAGCGGCGCTTTTGCATACCATGCCTGCGGATCGTGGCGGTCGATTTCCCTGCCCAGAAATCTCACCAGATCGCAGATCGGGTCGACGACGTTATCGCGGTAGCGCTGGTCGTTCTTCACGTAGGCGAGATAAAGATTCTTCAGGCAATTGCCCCGGCACCACGACTGCGCCTCGCACTGGTCGCACGGCATGTCGGGATGCGGCTGCAGCGGGCTGGGCTTCAGCCAGTTCGCAATCACATCGCCCTGCAGCATCTCGGGCGCATACATCATGTCGGGGCAGGGGAAAATTTTGCCGTCCGGCATCACGTTGAGGATATGCGTGGACACGCGGCACTGGGTCTTGCCGTGATACAGCTCGGTCGCGCGCGTCGGCAGCACCTTGTTGCGCACGATGCCCATGATCGGGATGAGCGGATACAGCTTGTCGCTGGAAAAGAATTTATCCACCAGTTGCGTGATGACCGCCTTCTTCTTCTCCATCGCCTCGGGGGTATAAGTGCCTTCCCCGGCGACGAACTGGAAATACACGTAATCGAAAGTGTCCGCCAGTTCATCCAGTTCCTCGAACGTGGTTTCCTCGCTGCTCCAGGTCACACGCGCCGTGAAGGTGCCCGCCAGCCGGTCGCGCACCGCCCGGGCATTCTTGACCACCTGGCGATAGATGCCGCGCCCGCGAAAACCGTCGGTGATCGCCTCCCCGCCATCAATGGAAATCAGGATATTGGAAAGATTGGACAGCACGCTGTCCGGCAGGTTATCCAGCAGCGTGCCGTTGGTCTGGAGCTGGAAACGGAAGGTCGGGTAACGCGCCATGATCTCCGTGATGAAATCAAGATTCAGCGTCGGCTCGCCGCCGTAGAACGTCACATAAACCTCATGCCCGGAAAGATGTTTTTGGATGAAAGCATCCAGCACGTCAACGGTATAGGAAACCTTGCCCTGCGAACCGACCACCTCGCCCACACCGAGCGAACAATAAGTGCATTTCAGGTTGCACGTCAGCGTGGTGAGCAGTTGCAGCTCCACGCGGTTACCCACGATGGGCGAAACGTTCTGGTCGGTTTCGGAAATTTCAGGGGATCGGGAGGGGAAAAACGTGATTGGAGTTGACATGGTTAGGCTTTGCTTCGAACTTCGTTGCTGAAAAACGGAGCGCGCATTCTAACCCGAATGCGGCGCACGGCGCGGCTAATGGGTGCCCCCATTGACTGTTGGCCAGCCCCGTCGGCCCTCCACAATCCACACTCCATTTTTATACTACAAATTGTAACTTTGTATGATAAAGTGCTGCCATGGAACTTTACATTGAACTCACCTCGAGCGCGCAAAATGCTTATGCGGACTTGCACGATTCCGCCCTGGCGTCGAACGTTTCCAATTCCGTTGCCGGGTTAAATGGCAGCTTTGGCACAAAGAACGTACACCAGAAGAAATACTGGTACTTCCAGTATCGCGACATCGACAGTTCGGTAAAACAGATTTACATCGGGCCGGACAGCGAGAAGATCAGGAATCTGATTCATCTGCACCAATCGCATGAAGGGAAGCCGATCCGCATGTTGGCCGCCGCCGCCATCGCACTCGGATGCAACCCTTTATTGCCCAAGCACTTCAGAGTCATCAAGCGACTCTCCGAATACGGTTTCTTCAAGCGGGGCGGCATTCTGGTTGGAACACATGCTTTCTTGACGATGTGCAACATGCTTGGAATATTGCCCGCCGAACGCATGCAAACGCAGGATGTCGATTTTGCCCATGCGGGAAAGAATATCTCCGTTGCGTTACCCTCCAACATAAAAGTTGAAACAAGAACCGCGCTGGAATCACTTGAAATGGGATTGATCCCCATCTCCACGTTTGGCGGCACCACCGGCGCGCGTTATTTGAATCCCGACGACCCCGCATTCATGGTTGATTTCCTGACCTCCAAAACTTCCAGAAAAGACGACCCGATCCACATTGAGGGACTTTCAGTTGCCCTGCAACCGTTGAAATTCATGGAATTCTCGATGAAAGACACGACACAAGCCGTCGCGCTGGGGAATGAGGGCGCGGTTCTCGTCAACATTCCCAAACCGGATCGTTTTGCGGTTCACAAACTCATCGTCTCCGCAGAAAGAAAAATCTCGGAAACACCAAAAATCAACAAGGACGTCAGACAGGCGAATGTGCTGATTCAGTACTATCTGGATTTCAGGCCGGACGAACTGATTGAGACATGCAGGGAAGCCCAAGCAAACGGCCCCGGATGGAAAAGAAGATTGCGCAGCGGGATTGCCAAACTGAAGAAGATCAATCCGAACGCCTCGAAGCTATTGCTCGACTCACTGGGCAGTTAGAACCGGATGATTTGCGTGGTCAAGCTGGCGCAGGAACTAGGGGAGTTTGCCGGCGGCGACCATTCGGTTGGACAGGGTATTGGGGGAAAGCCAGATGACTAAGTCATCAAAATTTGGTGTCGGAGTATGGCTGACGTAATTGTTATCAGCGCTACCATCACTGTTTTCCTGTTCATCGGCATCACTACTGTTCGTCACCTGTGTTCCCTGTTGTGTGTAAGCACCTCCACCATTTTTTCCATGCGATATGACGACTGCTGGTACATTGATTGCGATGCTCGTTCCTCCCGATGCGGATGACTGCACATCTAGGTTGCCGCTGGAGCACAATGCGAAGCTGGACAGTGTGGCCGTGGTGCCGCTTGGGCAGCTACCGCCGAAAGTATCAGTACTGACCTCATCGGCAAAAATTGCGGTAACGCGATAAGTGAAGCGATTTCCCCATGCATCCGTTTCATTCACGCCCAGCGTGGCCCACGGTAGCACGCCTACCGCCGCATTGTTTGCCACAGTACTGCAAGCAGTGCCGGTTACGGCTTCCGCACCTGCGGTGGATTGGCCTGTTGCAATAGTGGGATTGGCAGGACACGGCAGACGGCCATTTATAATGGCATAGCCAACGAGAGCCTGCTGGATCTCATCCAGTTGTTTGCGGGTTTCGCGTGTTTGCTGCTGTTCCATCTGACTGGAAATGGTAGGCACCAACCCACCCAGCAGCAAGCCGATGATCATCAGCACCATGGCCATTTCGACCAAGGTAAAACCACGGCTCCGCGAAGCGTTCATGGTGGAGTTTATTGACAATTTACGCTCCCACTATCCACACAAATCACCAGATCATTCACGCTTGGGTAGTTGATATCCCATGATCTGTATGTTTCGAAATCGTTAGAAGGGGTTGATTTACTGTGGACATTCGACTCTTCCAAAAACGACAAGGGGGGCTCCGCCCAAGTATTTCGTGGCATTTGTGTAGCAGACGCACTGCGGGCCACGGCTACTGCCGCCTGATATGCCCCGACGCCATTTATCTTTATGCTTCCAGTTCCACCACTGCCCCCCGGTTTGTAGCTGTCGCTGACCTGGTAGAAAACCATCGTTTTCCAGTAGTTCCAGTAGCCGGTCGAAAATAGGCTGCACTGAATCGACCAGCTGGAATTGACAGATTCAATCTGGGCATCAAGTACAGGAGCAAGATAGGTCCAGGCATCATTCATCTTCGCTTCAACAATATTACTGCCCGGATTGTCATGGATATTGGTGCACTGTCCACTTTGCTGTGCCCGGTACCCGGCAGATATTGAGGGTGTAGTTATCAAACTTGGGAATGTTGGAGTAGTGGGCGGAACATTACTCAGTGCAAGCGCAGAATCTTCCAAGTCCTCCCCGGCATCGTCAAGCATTGCAGAATTGGAAGCATCGTTTTTGCACGCATCGACAGCGGCTAGCAAATCTCCAAAATCGTTCAGGAAAACTTTTGCTTCGCTTGATGATATATAAGGCTGGTAGGGAACCCGGCCAAAGCGCACGTCAGTTTGTCCACGGAAATAAATCTCAGATGCCGGAACAGCCCATGGATATCTACCTTCCTGATCGGAAGCGTAAGCATTCAGGCAACTCTTCACTTCGCGCGCGATGCGTTGTTCGACCAGCGGCATCAGATCGTTATAGGTGATGAACACCATCTGATCGTTGTAGGTGTAATCCCCACCAGCCTGGTCGTTGGGGGTCAATTTCTTGAAGCTCGTCGGTGAGGTCACGATGCTCTCAAGATAGTGCAGGTAGTTGTTCTGATTCGCGGTCGAGCGCACTTGTGCGGACAAGGGTTTCCCGGGGGCAAAAACAATGGCGATCAAGTTATTGGCCGTGACATTGCCAGAGAGGTTGATCGTTCCTGTTGTTTCGCTATTTATCGGGGTGCTGCCGTTTGTATGAAAGGAGTCGGAAACGACATACCAAAGATGCTCCATTGCTGAATCCCGAATATCGGGTAAGCCAAGCGTCCTCCATGGGAGTCTGCCTACGAGTGAGGCGCCTGCTGCTGAACAATTAGATTCTGCCGAACCATCATTATTAGTGTCTGGGCAAGGCAGCTCACCCGGGCGGTTTGGGTCACTGACCGCATACCCGATCAGCGCCTCCTTCGCCTGCGCCAGCGCTTCCGCCGTGGTCTGGTTGCGTTTGTTGCTCATCACGGTGCTGCTCAGGTTGCTGACGAAGGCGGTGGTGATGCCGATCACAAGAATGACGAGCATCACCAGCAGCGCGCCGCCGCGCTGGCGCTGGATACGAACGCTATCCGCATAATGGATCATTGGATTAACGCGCCTCAAGCCGCTTCCAGTTCGCGGGCTGCATCTTCCAGCACCGATTCGGGGACGCCGCGTTTTCTCAAGGCATCGATCAAGCGCAAGGAGGCGTTGCTGGAAAACTGATTCTCATCTTTGCGCAGTCCTTCGCTGATATAGGCTTTCAACAACGTCTGGTATCCGGCGATGCCTTTGTGCGGGGCGATTTCCTTGAGTGACTCGACCACATCGACCGGAATGCGCAAGGTGATCGTGGTCATGGGGCGGTCTTTGTTCAGGCGTTTTTTCAGGCGATCAGTCAACATAGTATTGTTCCTCTTCGGGCTCCGCGCGCCGCGCGGAAATAATGCGAATGAACGATGCTTCAATCTCGATATGTACGACATAAAGCAAACGCCCGGAAATATCGAATCCGATTGCCGCCTCTCGCGCCTCTTTGTCGCGTGAGGCGTCTACCAGCGTAAACAACGGATCGCCAAAAACAGTCGCGGCTTCTTCAAAACGGACGCCATGTTTTTGGCGATTCTTTTCGGCTTTTGCAGCGTTCCAAACAAAGAGGTCGCCGTTCAGCTCAAATTCAATGTCTGCACTCGGCATTCTAGTTTATGTATTTACATTGTCAATACTTTAAATGGGTCGCCTATTGCTCGTTTGCGTATTTGGCCGGCCTTTGGTGATTCTGCCTTGGCAGGCTAAATTCCATCAAACAACCTGATTGGCCATATTTCGGGCAGACCTGCTATTCCTGCGGTGCCATCTGCACCGGATTAAGTTCGATACGTTGCCCGACCTTGACCTCGACCGGCTGGTTGCTGCCCGGCACGGTGACGCGCACGCTGGCGGGGGCTTTTTCAGGGCTGGTCACGGCATCCTGCTGCTCGCCGTTGATCCAGAAGATGCGTTTGCCGCCGCTTTTCTGGACCATGCCGTTGACGGTGAGGGAGTCTCTTTGAACCACCGGTGCATCAGCCATCGCGGCACCCCGCATTTCGAATTTGGCACGCTCCTGCGGGGTGAAGAACAGGCGGCCGAGCTCGGCAGATTGCGCGGCAGGCGAAGCCAGCAAGAATACGAATGCCGCGAATACAGACCAGACCCACGGGGAACGATTTTGTGGATCAAAGCCGGTTTGTCGGACTGAAGTCCGACCCACATTAGGAGTCAGTGTGGCGGGGTGGGTCATGGCGCGTTCCTGTTCTGCATGGTGAACCAGCCGCCGGAACAGTCGGCGCTGAGCGGTGCGATGCCGGAGGCGGTTGTTTCGTTGCGCGTCAGGCTGCAACGATCGAGGAGGAACCAGCCCTGCAACTGGGTCTCCATTGTCTTGAAGAAGTCCAGCAGTTGTTCTTCGTGCAGCAAATTGACCTGCAGCGTCATGGGGCTGATGTTGAGGGCGAAATTCCCCCCGTTCTGCGGCGGGTTTGGGGTGTAGGGTTTTTGCGGGGCGATGGTGTATTTGATCTCGGGCACCAGTTTCTGCACGCGCAATCTTTCCAGCCCTTCGATCCAGTCAAGGCGCTGTTCGCTGCCGATCACTTTGCGCGCGACCAGCGCGTCGTATTCATTCTGGTAGACAGACATGTTCTCCAGATCGCTTTGCGCGTTGGCGAGCTGGTTGCGCGCTTCGGTCAGCCGGGTTTGCGCCTGTTTCAATTGTTGCTGCGCCTGCTGCTCATAGGCCGTGGTGTAGTTGAACAACGCGGCAGCGCCGATCAGCGCAAGCAGGCAGGCCAGCAGGCTCCATTTGATTTCGGCAAAGTCGGTTGTGGAGAAGCTCATGACGGTTGCCTCCAGATGATCTTGAGCGTGAACTGTCCCTGGGTGGCCTCTCCACTGGCCTGGCTGATGCTGCCTTTCGAAGTGACATCGAGCGGCAGTGTGGTGGCGCTCACCGCGTAGCCGTGCTGGATCAGCGCCTGCTGGAAACGATCCAGATAGGCGAGTGCCCGGCGGTGGCTGGCCCCAAACCCGCTCACCACGCCGTCGAAAGTGATGACTTGCGCCGGATACGGTGAAGGCGGCGCATCGGCGGCGCTGGCTTGCCAGGCCAGCTTGCTCACGCTGATACGCGGAAAATCGTCCATGACCGCGCTCAATTCGAAGAGGATTTTTTGCGGCACGGGAGAATACTGGTTCAATGCCCGCGCCAGGAGGACGGCCGCCTTCATGTCGGCGGCCGGCACGCTGGTGTTGGAGAACTGGCGCTGGATGCCTTGCGTTTGCGCGCGAACCTGTTCGGTCTGCTGCTGGACGGGCCGTGCTTCCCGCAGGTACTGCTCGCCTTTCCAGTAGGCCAGCGCACTCCACAGCAAACCACCCAGCGCGATGGCAGCGGCGAGGATGTAAATGATCCGGCGCAATTGCCACAGCAGATAATAATGGGTGTGCTGGGCGTTGCCGTAATGGGCGCTCGGGGTCTTGTGTGCCAACTGGTCCAGCAACAACGGCGTGCTGTCTGAATCAACGAAATCATGCTTGCATTTGTTGCGCCGGGCCAGCTCGTTGAGGTCGAGGTAGTGGTAATTGAGGTCGCGCTCGTCCTGCAGGCGGGCCTGCAACTGCGTCCGGTCACCTTCCTGGCAGAGGATATAGACATCGAGCACTTCTCCCGCCGGGGGCAGCGACAGGCTTTTCAGATATTGCTGGGTGCGCGGTGTTTCGGTGGCGATGGCATCGACCAGTGTCCCGCCGTCATTGATCGGGATCAGGCGCGAAAAATGCAGGCGTTTCTTGTGGAAATAAGTCTGGCGCAGCCCTGCCCTTTTTTCCCAGGTCAGCAGCAGGACGTGCTCGGATTCGATGCCCTTGAGCAGCGAGGCGCTGATGTTGGGCACGGAATAAATCCCCGCCAGCGGGATTTGATGGGCATGCAGGATGTCCAGCCAGGGTGAGATGCGCTGCGGATTGGTCAGCGCGGAAAACAGGTAATCGTCATCGCGCCGCCCTTCACTCTGGCGCTTGAGCAAAGTCGCCTGGCGGAAAGGGGTGTTGCGGTAATACTGCTCGAATTTACGCTGCAACAAGGCACGGCGGCTCGGTCCGATCAAATGCGGCACCGACTCCAGATGGAAATCCTCCTCGATGATGTCGACCAGCAGCCACACCGGGTTGCGGCGAGCCTCCAACAGGCTGGCGAACTGTTCTCTGCCGTCCGCATCATTACTGAACTCGTGCACAAGCACCGACCCGTCCCGCTGCCAGGCATGGTTTTGGAAAGTCTCCGCGCTCAGAAAGAGAAGGGTACGCATCAGAGTTGCACCTTGCCGATAAGATCGTAGATTGGGGAGAGCACCGACAGCATCACCCAGCCCAACAGCGCGCCGAGGATCAGGGTCATGGCCGGCTCGATCATCACCTGCACCTTCTTGATCGAGTCTTTCACATCGCGGTCATAGAAATAGCTGACGTTGAGCAGTGCCTGGTCGAGCTGGCCGGTCGCCTCGCCCACTTTCAGCATGCGCACCACCAGCGGCGGGAAGATGCCCGTCTTCTGGAAGCTTTGCGTCAGGTTCTTGCCGGATTCGATTTCACCCATGACATTTTGCAAACTTTGCGCGATGACCTGATTGTCCACCAGATCGCGCGAGTTGGCGATGCAATCCATGATCGAGATACCGGAACTGTACATCATGGCAAAGGTGTTGGCGAAGCGGGCGAGGATGATCTTGCGCAGGATGGGGCCGGTCGGCCACACGTGCAATTTGAATTTGTCCACCTGATATTGCAGCTTCGGGTTGGACATCAGCGCAAGTTTGTAGCCGCCAAACAGCACGAAGGGGGCGAGCAGAAGGGCGTACCAATAGTCAACAAAGAAAGCGGAGGTGGCGAGCAAAATCCGTGTCTGGATCGGGATCTCCTGCCCCATGCCCTTGATGAAGCCGACCAGTTGCGGCACCAGATAGATCATCAGGAAAAAGGTGATGGCCAGCACCACCGTGCCGACAAAGGCCGGATAGATCATCATGCTCTTGGTCTGCGAGGCCATTTCGTCCTGCCACTTGAGCGATTCGGTGAGGTGATTGAATACTTCACCCAGACGTCCGCTGTCTTCCCCTGCCCGCGTCAGGCTGACGGTGATCTTGTCAAAGGCGTTGGGGTGTTCACCCATGGCTTGCGACAGTTTCTTGCCGTTCTCGATCGACTCCACCATATTGGCGATGATCTCGCGAAAAGTGGCTTCTTCCATGGTGTCGCGCAAATCGGCCAGGCACTCCAGCAGGGGCACGCCGGCACGGGTCAGCTGTTCCAGATTAAAGAAAAAGGTGATGAGATCGATGCGCTTGATCCGGGTGGTGCCAAATGAAGAAGCATTGTCTTCTTCCCTGGCACTGATGAGATCCAGCCCGCCGCGCTTGAGGCGCATTTCAAGATCGATCAGATTGGCCGCATCCTGCAAGCCCTTGGCGGTCTTGCCACCCGCATCGATCGCCTTGTACGCATAGAGTGACATGCCTGACTAACGCCGATCGGTCAGGTCAACCACGCGCATCACCTCGGCCACCGAAGTGACGCCCTGCAAAATGCGGCGGATACCATCCTGCGCCAGCGGGCGGAAACCGCCTTCCAGCGCTGCCTGCTTGATGTCATGCATGCTGGCACGGCGGGAAATCAAATCATCCAGCACGGAATCCATCTTGAGAATCTCCATGATTGCCTGGCGCCCGCTGTAACCCTGATGGCGGCAAATATCGCAGCCGGCGGCGCGGTAGAGGGTGATGTCTTCGTTGTGGTGCAGCCCCAGCAATTTACGCTCGCCCATATCCGGCTGGTACGGATATTTGCAGTGCGGGCACAGACTGCGGATCAGGCGCTGTGCCATGACCCCGATAATGTTGCCGGCCAGAATGTCCGGCAGGATGCCGATGTCGAGCAGGCGCGGAATGGCGCCGACCGCGGAGTTGGTGTGCAGCGTGGAATACACCTGGTGGCCGGTCATGGCGGCGCGGAAGGCCATCTCGGCAGTGGGATGGTCGCGAATTTCGCCGACCAGGATGATGTCCGGGTCCTGTCGCATCAAAGAGCGGATACCGCTGGCAAAATCCAGTTTGGCCGCCTCGTTCACCGAACTCTGGCGGATCAGCGGGATTGGGTACTCAACCGGGTCTTCCAGGGTCATGATGTTGACCGACTCGGTGTTGACGTGATTGAGGATGGAATACAGCGTGGTTGTTTTGCCGCTGCCGGTCGGGCCGGTCACCAGCACGATGCCTTCCGGTTTGGCGATGATGGACAACAGGATCGAGAGCGCGCTGTCGTCGAGACCAAGCTGGTTGATCGGCACCAGCCCTTTCTGCCGGTCCAGAATACGCAGCACCAGATTCTCACCGTACTGGGTGGGGTGCGAGGCGACACGAAAATCGATGGGGCGTCCCGACAGGCGCAACGAGATGCGTCCATCCTGCGGCGCGCGCGTCTCGGCGATGTTCATCCCGCTCATCACCTTCAGGCGCACCACCATCGCCGGCCAGAAACTCTTGTGCAGACTGCGCACCTGGCGCAGCACGCCGTCCACGCGGTAACGAATGCGCAGGAAGCTGTTTTCCGGTTCGAAGTGAATGTCGGACGCGCTCTGCTGCACGGCTTCGGTGAGCAGCGCGTCGATCAGGCGCACCACCGGTTGGCTGAATTCGTTGACACCCTGCTGCAGTCCCTGATGTTCCAGTTCGCCCGGCTCGATCTCGTGCAGGATGCCGTCGATGGACAGCTCGAAGCCGTAATACTGGTCGATGGCGCGCAGGATGTCGGACTCGCTCGCCAGCAGGGTGATCAGCCGGTACTCATCCTTGAGCAGGGCGCGCACCTGGTCGAGTGCAATGATGTTGTCCGGGTCGGAGATGGCAAGCGTGAGATTCTTGCTGACGGTGTCCACCGAGAGCGGCACCATTTGATAGCGCCGTGCCACTTCCTTGGGAATCAGGGTAACCGCCGCCGAATCGACGATAACGTTGGCAAGATCGACCGTTTCCTGCCCGAGATTTTCCGACAGCACATCGCGGATGGTCGCCTCGGACAAAAAGCCGAGACGCACCAGCAAGCGCCCCAGCGGTTGCGGCGATTTGCTTTGTTCCTGGGTTGCAATGCGCAACTGGTCTTCGCTGATGACGCCTTTGGCGATGAGCAATTGGCCAATAGGCTGCTGTAACTGTTGCTGCGGAGCCGCCATTGTATTCCTTAGCGTGTCGCTGTCAGTTCGGTCAGGCGGCGCTGTGTCTGCGCGGCATCGAAACCGGACCGGCCGGCAGGATCGAGTTGCAAAGTCTGGCGATAATAATCCGCTGCCGGCTTGCTCTGCCCCAGATGATCAAGGCTGACTGCCAGGTTAAAGGAGAATTGCGGGTTGCCCGGCTCCAGTGCCAGTGCGGTGAAATAGGCCTGCTGTGCCTCCGCCCAGCGTGATTGGTCCATATACACGTTGCCCAGCGCGTAGTGCAGCGCGGCGGAACGCGGCTGATTGGCCAACATCTGGCGAAGTCTTATTTCTGCATCTTCCGTATTCGGCGTGGCGTAGAACGTCATCGCCGCCAGTGCTGCCGGGTCGCGCGGATCAAGCAGCAAGACCTGCCGGTAAAATTGCTGTGCTTCCTGATCCTTGCCGGTCTGCTGCGCGATCGCGCCCATCCCAAGCAAGGCATCGCGATTCCGGATGTCCTGCGCCAGCACATTGCGGTAGCCCGCGCTGGCGGTGGCAAAGTCGCCGCGCTGGTAGGCTTGCCACGCCTCCTGCAAGGCCGGAGTAACGGTATCAACCTGTGTCTGGCTCTGGATGGCAAGGCGCGGGGCACTTGGTGACGGTGTCGTCCTGCTGCGCGGTTTGGGCGGAACAACTGCGGCCACTGCCGTCGGCACAGGTGCTGCTGCCTGTGGTGCAGGGGCTGGCTGCGGGATCGGCTGCGGTGCAATGGCGGCCACCAGGGGCGGCGGCGGCGTGATGACCTGGATTGGCGGCGGCGGTGGCGGCGGGCGTACTGCCATACGCTGCACTGGCGGATTGAGTTCGGTCCAAAGGTAATAACCATAAGCCGCACCAAGGATGCTGCAAATCAGCAGCGTGGTTGGCACCAGCCCCAGGTTCCAGCGGCGGCGCGGCGGGGCTTTTTTCTTGGCCGTAAATAAGTTCTGGCTGGCGGCACGCGACGATTCGGCCGGACTGCTCGCGGCAGCGTTAGTTTGTGCCGCAGCCTGATTGGGATGCTCTTCCAACGTCAGGCCGGTGCTCTGGTTACCGAGCCCGGATTTTTTCATCGCATCAAGGAGCAGACTCATCTCCCTTCCCCGCCGATTTCAGGCCGGAGGAAATCCGGGGTGGGCAGGCTGCTGCGGAACGCGGCGAAATCGCCGTCGATGCTGGCATCCTTGATCACGACCGGGCGCAGAAAGATGACCAGCTCGGTCTTGGTCTTGGTGTCGTTGCGGTTACGAAAGGCGTTGCCCGCGACCGGGATCCGGTCCAGCAAGGGAATGCCGTCAGTCAGGTTGTTGATCTCGTCCTGCATCAGGCCGCCCATCACCGCGATCTGGTTGTTGCCGATCTTGAGTACCGATTCCATCTCGCGTGTCTGCAACTGCGGGATGCGGCTAATGACGCCGACTTTGGCTAACTCCGGATTGGGGTCATTCACGTAGCCGAGCAAGCGGGTAATCGAGGGGCGCAGATTGAGCAATACCGTATCGCTCTCGTCGATCTGGGGGGTGACGCTCATGGTAAAGCCGGTCGGCACCGTCACTGCGGTCGTGGTGAATGTGGTGGTGCTGGTAGTCTGGTTGGAAACGGTGTCCGCCTTGATGGTGAAGTAGACCAGATTGTCCACCACACGCAGCATTGCGGTCTGGTTGTTCATTACACTCAATTTCGGGCTGGACAGCACTTTCACGTCACCGAAGGAATCGAGCAGCGAGAGTGAAGCGCTCAAGTCACCAAGCTTCGAAGTCGGATTGAGATAGTCCAAGATCAGCATGCTGCCGGTGTTGCTTGTCGGCAAACCTGCCGAACCCGCCTGCGAGATGGAAAATCCTTTTGCCCCAGCCAAGCGCAGCCGCGACCAGTCGATGCCCTGCTGGTAGTTGCTATTCAGGCGCACTTCGGCGATGGTCGCCTCGATCAACACCTGGCGCCGTGCACTGCGCATCACCTGCACGATAAACTCCTGAATCTTCGCATGCTGTTTACCCGAGGCGCGCACGGTGATGATGCCCGCTTCGGGATTGGAAATTACCGAGGCGGCCTGCAAGGTTTTGTATTCTTTGAAATCCTGGTCGCTACTGCGCTGTTGGGCGGCCACCGCAGACTTGCTGCCCTCGGTTTCCCCCTTGGCCTTGGCACCGGCCTCGTTCTCGTTCTTCTCATCCGAGGACTGCACGGTCGAGGTCGATGCGCGGCGCCCGACCACAACTTCCTTGTCGGTCTCATTCAGGATGTCGGTGATATTCTTCACCAGCGTGTCCCAGAAATGATTCTTCGACAAATTCTTGATCGACAACTGCGAATTGTTCCCTGTCGCGCCACTGCCCCCGCCCGCGCTACCGCCCACCTGCGTGGTGTTGGAGATGCCACCGTCGGCATCGCGCGCCATGTTGACGTAATCGATCTTGTAGTTCTTGAGGTACGGCGCATCCGGCATCACTGCCAGATGTCCATCGCTCAACTCGTAACGAATCGCAATCTGCTTGCTGATGCGGTCGAGGATCTGCGGCAACGTCTGGTTGATGGCGTTGAGCGTGACATTGCCCTCGATACCGGGATGGATGTCGATATTGATTTTCGCGTCGCGCGCCAGCGCGAACAGGATTTCGCGCGCCGGCAGATTGGTGACCACGACGCTGTAGGTTTCCACTTTGGCCGCTGGTTTCGGTGGCGGCAACACGACGGCATGGCGGATCGGTTGCGGGATGGTGCCGCTCGGATGCGCGGTAGCGGCAGGCGATTGTTGAATGTGTTGGTCGGAAGGTTTGAGCGGTTGCGTACCGCACGCAGTAAGCAGAACGCTGGCAAGGTAAAGCAGCACGGGGCTGTACTTCATTCCGATTCTCCCTTATGTTTTGCGCAAAGTAACCCAAATCGCCACTGCTGACAACCGCCCGGAATAACTATATATTTTTCATATCATCGGGTTATGGGGTGCTTTGCGAGTCATCCAGCAAGTACAAAGTCGGCGCGAAGGCATCCAGATAACGTTGTGGCAGCTGCGGGATGGCAGCACGGGCTTCTTTGCCGCCCGCGTATACCCCATACAACACACGGAATGCATCCCTGCCCTGCAAGCGGATGGGTAACACGTAAATTTCATCCAGTACGCCCAACTTATTTGCACGCTGCAAGAATCCTTCCATCCGGGTCGGCTGCACGCTCTCCGTGTAAAACAACTGGATGCTGACTGCCCCTCTCGGTGCAGTGTTCCACAGAAGTTGGGTTGCATCCAGCCGCTGCTGTAGCCGGCTATTTGCTGAAACACCAGACACCTGCGGGAAGGGAGGCCGCTGCACCGGTGAGGAAGCCGCCACTGAAGCAACGGTGGAAATCGCCACCTCGCCCGCAGCAACTGCCTGGGTCGCAGGGGTTGTGCTTGCCGCAGGCGTGTCCGCAGCAGCAACCGTGACAACAGGCGGCACGGCGGTAACAACCGCGACAGCCCCCCCTTTTTGCCCGGCTGCCGCCTCCCCTTCCTGATTGAGAAACCATCCCACACCAACGAAAATGGCCGCCAGCAGCAGCATCCCCCCCACAATGCCCACCTGTTTGCGATTGGCCCACGGGTTCATCGGCATCATCTCGCTGTCGCGCAGCGCCGCCTGCACGTGGCGCGCCTCGATCGCGTGTGTGTTCTCGACAAAAGCCGCCAGCAACGCCTTGTCAGCCAGGATATTCACCCGGCGCAACAGTCCCTGCGACGCCTTGCCGATCATCTTCTCCGCCTCCGGCGTAAAGATGTCGGGTCCTTTGTAACCGGCCGCGCGCATGCGGAACATCAGGTAGTCGTGAATGAATTTTTGCGACAGCGGCAGGATGGTGAAGTGGTGGACGATGCGATCCTTCAACTGCCGCATATTGGTCTGCGCCAGTTTTTCATCCAGCTCCGGCTGGCCAAACAGCACGATCTGCAACAGCTTGTGTTTCCCGACCTGCAGGTTGTACAGCAGGCGCAACTCTTCCAGCGTCTCCAGCGGCATGGCATGCGCCTCATCCACCAACACCACGGCACGCTCGCCGCGCTCATACATAATTTCAAGGTGGTTCTGCAGGGTCTGCAAAATAACGCTGATACGTTTGCCTTCGAGGTCGAGCTGCAGGCGGTCGCAGATGGCGTACAGCATTTCGTCGCGCGACATGCTGGGGTTGGCGAGGTAGATCGCCTTGATATTGGTCGGCAGTTTGTCGAGCAGCATGCGACAGAGCATGGTCTTGCCGCTGCCCACTTCGCCGCTGATTTTGACGATGCCTTCACCGTCGGAGATGGCATACACCAGCGCATCGAGAATCTCGCCGCGATTGGCGCCGGAAAAAAAGAAGTCCGTGACCGGCGTGATCTTGAACGGTGGCTCGTCGAGTCCAAAGTGCTCCAGATACATCATTTCCCCTTTACTCGTGCAGTGATGCACGCTTGGTGTTACCTGAATGCGTTCCCTGCCGTTCCCTGTGGGTCGGGTTTGAGCGTGTGTTGTTGGGGCTTTAGCCCCGTACAACCACGGCCTACCCCTTGCGGGTGCAACCCGATATTCCGTGCCGATCTGCCAAGCCGCGTCGGACTGAAGTCCGACCCACAGGTGCTTACTGGTTGACCTGTTGCGATTTGTATTTTTGTGCGGCTTCCATCCGGCTGTACAGGGTGGTGCGGGCGATGCCGAGCAATTTTGCCGCCTCGCTCACATTGCCCCGCGCCAACTCCATCGCGGCATCGATATAAGTTTGAGTATAGCCCATCAACAAATCATCCAGATTGAAGTCGCCCCGCAACAATTGCGTTTGTGCATCCGCCGGTACGGCCGCGCCCTCCGCCAGAACGGGCTGCGAATCGAACTCGGGCTCAATCTGGGCCGGATTGAGGCGCATACCGGGATACTTGGTCATCAGACGTATCACGATGTTGCGCAGCTCGCGCGTGTTACCCGGAAACGGGTAGCGCAGCCAGGCCTCTTCTGCGGCTTGGTCCAGCGAGATTCGCGGCGATTGCAGCTGCGCCGCATATTCGCCGCAGAAATGTTCGAACAGGCGCAACTTGTCCGCGCCCAGCGCGCGCAGGGGCGGCACGTTGATGGTGAATACGCTCAGACGATGGAACAGGTCGGCGCGAAAACTGCCGTCACGCACCGCCCGTGCCAGCACCAGATTGGTGGCGGCGATGATGCGGGCGTTGCTTTTGCGCGTCACGGTTTCACCGACGCGCTGGTATTCGCCATTCTCCAGCACGCGCAATAATTTCGCCTGCAACTCCAGCGGCAGTTCGCCGATCTCGTCGAGGAACAGCGTGCCGTTTTCCGCTTTCTCGAAGAAGCCGGCTTGCGCCGCAGTGGCGCCGGTGAATGCACCCTTGGCATGGCCGAACAAAGTCGACTCAAGCAGGTTAGATGCGATGGCGGCACAGTTGATGGCGATCAGCGGTGTTGCCGGATTCGCCCCCAGTTTGCGCAGCGCGGCGGCCACCAATTCCTTGCCGCTACCCGACTCGCCCTGGATCAGCACGGGGTAAGGCGTATTCGCATACAGTTTGATCTGGGTGCGCATCGCCTCGACGGCGGGACTTTCACCGACGAGGCCAAGGCGTGATTCACTTTGCGCGGCGGCCAGTTGTTCGCCGTGCCGCGCGATTGATGCGGCGCGCAATTCATTGCGCAGCGCCTCCGGCCGGCACGGTTTGGCGACAAACTCGAATGCGCCCAGCGTGCGGGCATGGCGCGCGTTGCCCTCCTCGTTCTGCCCGGACAGGGTAATGATCTTGATCTGCGGCGCATGTGCCAACAACTCGGTGATCAGGCGAAATCCTTCCTGGGGCCGGTGCGGCGCGGGGGGCAAGCCCAGATCGACCAGTGCCAGCTCGGGTGGGGACGCCAGACCGCGCACCAGCCGAATCGCCTGCGGACGATCTTCCGCCAGAAGAATGTTGAACTCATCGCCGAGTGCGATACTCAAAGCGTCGCGAATCAGCGGATCATCATCGACAATAAGCAGGCTGGGTTGGAGAGATGTATTCAATGTTCGGGCGGCAAGCGCGGTTGTGCGACGCGCGCAGGATAGCCAGTAATCACCCGCAGCTCAAGTGGTTAACCCGGGCGGGAGCGGTGGGGCCGGAAAAAGCGGGTGAATGCGGAACAACTTTTTCCGGGATTGGGTGCCGATGATGCAAACGGCGGCGAGTGATACAATGCGCGTCCAGTTTTTTTACAGGGTTTATTGATGACCGCCGAAACATTGGTTGAGATCCGGGATGTAAATTTTGCCTACGACGACCGTGCGATTCTGAAAGGGATCAACATGTCGTTCGGCAAAGGCAAAGTGATCGCAATCATGGGCGGCAGCGGTTGCGGCAAGACCACCCTGTTCCGGCTGATCGGCGGCGCGCTGAAACCGTCGCGCGGCGAAGTGCGGATCGCCGGCAGGGTCATCCATGAGCTGAATGAGCGCGAACTGTATGAAACCCGCTGCCGAATGGGTGTGCTGTTCCAGTTCGGCGCGCTGTTCACCGACATGTCGGTGTTCGACAACGTGGCCTTCCAGTTGCGCGAGCACTCGAACCTGCCGGAAGAACTGATCCGCGATCTGGTCATGATGAAGTTGAACGCGGTCGGCCTGCGCGGCACCCATGACCTGATGCCGGCCGAATTGTCCGGCGGCATGGCGCGCCGGGTCGCGCTGGCGCGCACGGTGGCGCTCGACCCGATGCTGATTTTGTACGACGAGCCGTTTGCCGGCCTTGATCCGATCTCGTTGTCGGTGGTGGGCCAGCTGATTCGCAAACTGAACGATGCCCTCGGCTCAACCTCGGTCATTGTCACGCATGATGTGCAGGAGTCATTGAAGATCGTGGATTACGTATATTTCATCTCGGAGGGCGTAATCAGGGCGGAAGGAACGCCGGAGCAGATCCGCGCCTCGGCCGACCCGTTCGTGCGCCAGTTCGTGCACGGCGAAATCGACGGGCCGATCCCCTTCCATTATGCGGGGCAGCGCGGTTACGCCCAGGACCTGGGAGTGCAAAGCTGATGCCATTACCCCGTGGAGTACGCGCAATCGGGCACCAGGTGATCGAAGCGGTATGGCGCATCGGCATCGC
Organism: Gallionellaceae bacterium UBA6222; assembly: GCA_002421915.1. Classification (GTDB taxonomy): domain Bacteria; phylum Pseudomonadota; class Gammaproteobacteria; order Burkholderiales; family Gallionellaceae; genus Sideroxyarcus. The sequence continues at coordinate 24,463 of DISA01000051.1, read as the reverse complement.
CTCGCGCTTTCTGGTGCTGACCCTGTTGCATTCCGGCCTGAGCTGGCGCCGTTTCCAGCTCATCGTGAAAGAGCTTTTCTCCAGCGGCGTCATGTCGCTGGTCATCATCAGTGTCGCCGGCACCTTCGTCGGCATGGTACTCGGCTTGCAAGGTTACGAAACACTGAAACGCTACGGTTCGGAATCGGCGCTGGGTTCGCTGGTCGCCCTGAGCCTGGTGCGCGAACTGGGTCCGGTGCTGGCCGCGCTGTTGTTCGCCAGCCGCGCCGGTTCGGCGATGACCGCCGAGATCGGCCTGATGAAAGCGACCGAGCAAATCGCCGCAATGGAGATGATGGCGGTGAACCCGGTCGCGCGCGTGGTGGCGCCGCGCTTCTGGGCCGGCGTGATTTCGATGCCGCTGCTCGCCGCCATCTTTTCCGCGATGGGCGTGTTTGGCGGCTATCTGGTCGGTGTCGTGTTGATCGGCGTGGATGAAGGCTCGTTCTGGTCGCAGATGCAATCCGCCGTCGATGTGCGCGAAGACATTGTCAACGGCATCATCAAGAGTGTCGTGTTCGGCATCGTGGTGACACTGATTGCCCTGTTCGAGGGGTTTGATGCGCCGCCGACAGCCGAGGGCGTGTCCGGCGCGACTACGCGCACGGTGGTCGAGTCTTCACTCGCCATCCTGATGCTCGACTTTTTATTGACTGCATTTATGTTTCGGGGAGTTTGATCATGCAACGGACAGTTCTGGATTTGTGGGTGGGCGCATTTGTGGTGGCCGGGATCGCCGCGCTGGTCATATTGGCGTTCAAAGCGGGCAACATGAGCACCTATAACGCGGCAGAAACTTATCGCCTGCAAGCCTACTTCGCCAACGTTGGCGGTCTCAAGCCGACCGCCTCGGTGCGCAGCGCGGGTGTGCTGGTGGGACGGGTCAGTTCGATCACCCTCGACACGGAACGTTACGAGGCGAAAGTGGTCGTAGATATCGACAAGCGCTACCAGTTTCCGACGGACACGTTCGCCAATATTTTGACTTCGGGCCTGCTCGGCGAGCAATACATCGGCCTGCTGCCCGGCGGCGATGACGAGATGCTGGGAGAAGGCGGGCAGTTTAAGAAAACCCAATCCGCCGTAGTGCTGGAAGACCTGATCGGCAAGTTCATGGTCAACCAGGCCGAGGGCGGCAAATAATTTGACGGAAAATCGGACTATGAAACACTTCTTTGCCTTTTTGCTAACCGGCCTGTTGGCCCTGCCCGTGCTGGCCGTACCCGACGAATCCACCCCCGACGGCACGATCATGAACACCGTGGCCCAAGTGCTGGAGATCGTGCGCAAAGACCAAAGCATCGTCAGCGACCAGCAGCGCCTGCAGGAACTGGTCGATACCCGCATCCTGCCGCATTTTGATTTCCCCCGCATGACCCAGCTCGCCGTGGGCCGCCCGTGGCGCAACGCCACCGCCGAACAGAAAGTGGCACTCACCACCGAATTCCGCAACATGCTGGTGCGCACTTACACCAAGACATTCAGCGCTTACACCGAGCCGAGAGTCGATTTAAAATCGGTGCGCGCCCAGAGTGAAACCGAATCAACGGTGCAAACCGAGATTCAGATTCCGGACGGGCGCGTGGTTGCGGTCAACTACGAAATGCGCAAAACCCCCTCCGGCTGGAAAGCTTTCGATGTGGTGGTGGAAGGCATCAGTCTGGTGACCAGCTACCGCACCACCTTCGCCGACCAGATCCAGCGTGACGGCATTGATGGCCTGATCCGCTCACTCGCCGAAAAGAACCAGTCCTCCCGCACAAGCGATCAACAAAGCGAGGTAAAAAGCAATTGATCCGGATCGACCACGAACGCATGCTGATCTCGGGCCCGCTCACCCTGCAGACCGTGGGTGAGATTGCGGCCATCCCGTTCAGCGACACACAAGCGGTGCGTGTGATTGACTTGAGCCAGATCGAAAAAGTTGACTCTGCCGCGGTCGCGCTGTTGCTGCACTGGGTACGTCAGGCAGAAAAAATACAAGGCCGCCTTTCTTTTATCAACGTGCCAAAAAATCTGCACAGCCTCGCCGCGCTGTATGACGTGGCGGACATTCTTGCGCTTTCGAGCGACGGAAAATCGTCGGGTTAAACCCGGCCCGCAGGAAACAGTATCCATCATGCAAAAATTAGCCATCCTTGGCGGCACACCACTCCACGGGGAAGTCCGCATCTCCGGCGCGAAGAACGCCGCGCTGCCCATCATGTGCGCCAGCCTGCTCACTGCCGACTCACTGCACCTGACCAACCTGCCCGACCTGCACGATGTCGCCACCATGCGCAAACTGTTGCAGCAAATGGGTGTGCGTGCGGAGACCGCGCCGGGCGAGATCACCTTCAGCGGCGACAAAATCAACCAGTGGGAAGCGCCGTATGACATGGTGAAGACCATGCGTGCCGCCATCCTGGTGCTGGGCCCGCTGGTCGCGCGTTTCGGCGATGCGCGCGTCTCCCTGCCCGGCGGCTGCGCCATCGGCTCGCGCCCGGTCGATCTCCACATCAAAGGCTTGCAGGCGATGGGTGCCGAGATCACTATCGAGCACGGTTACATCCACGCCAAAGCCAAACGCCTCAAAGGTGCGCGCATCTTTTTCGATCTGGTCAGCGTCACCGGCACCGAAAACCTGATGATGGCGGCGGCGCTGGCTGACGGCGTGACTGTGCTGGAAAATGCGGCGCGCGAACCGGAGGTGGCCGATCTGGCCAACTGCCTGCGTGCGATGGGTGCGAAAATCAGCGGCGACGGCAGCGACGCCATCACCATCACCGGCGTGGCAGAACTGCACGGCGCGAGCCACCGCATCATGCCCGACCGCATCGAGAGCGGCACTTTCCTCGTCGCGGCAGCGGCGACCGGCGGCAGCATCACGCTGCGCGAAACGCGTGCCGACATTCTGGAAACCGTTCTGGATAAACTCACCGAAGCAGGTGCTCGAATCAGGGTCGAAGGTGACTCCATCCATCTGGAAATGCAGGGGCGGCCCAAAGCGGTCAGCGTGCGCACCGCGCCGCACCCCGCCTTCCCCACCGACATGCAGGCGCAGTTCATGACGCTGAACTGCATCGCCGAGGGCAGCGCGATGGTGGTCGAGACCATTTTCGAGAACCGCTTCATGCACGTGCAGGAACTGCGCCGCCTCGGTGCGCAGATCGACGTGGAAGGCAACACCGCCGTGGTGCGCGGCATNNGTGATGGCCACCGACCTGCGCGCCTCCGCCTGCCTCGTCATTGCCGGGCTGGTGGCACAGGGCGAGACCGTCATCGACCGCATCTACCACCTCGACCGCGGCTACGAACACCTCGAAGCCAAGCTCTCCCGGCTCGGCGCCAATATCCGGCGGCTGAAATAAGCTTACAGTCTATTGAAATCAGTACCCGACTTCACGCTGATGACGCAATGCCACGATGACAGCCAACCGGCCATCGAAGCGGTAAAGCGCAACATAGCCGCTGCTACCAAATGAAATTGGCCATTCCCTGTACTCCGGCTCCATTTCTTCAATAGGTCGCCCAACTTCAGGGTGTAGCGCGAGGATATTGACGCCCTGGCGAATGGCCTTAACTGCCTCCTGCGCTGCCGAAATATTTTTTGATGCCAAAAATCTATAGACGCGCTGTACATCCGCCAACGCGGCGGGTGACCAGATCAAACGTGACATGCGGGGAGCTCCGCATCCCGGCCTTCTTCCAGCTTGGCCAGCCACGCATCCGCCTCAACTTGTGTCGCGTGCAGACCCGTAGTCTGATACTCCTCCCAGGCACGAATGCCATCCTGCCTGAACGCCTCGCGCTTCTCTTCACGTTCCACATATTCACTGATCGCATCCAGCATGACACGGTGCGGGGTACGGTGCCTCGCCTCCGCAAGGCGTTTGATTCGGTCTTTGATTTCCCTATCGACTTTAAGCGTAGTCGAACTCAATGTAGCGGAAGTCATCTTTTTTTCTCCCATAACAAACAAGAAGTATTACTTGGTAGCACTCTACTTCAAGTTTGATACTTGCGCCAGCTGCGGGCGCAGTTCATGGCGCGGAACTGTATCGCCGGGCTGGTGGCACAGGGCGAGACCGTCATCGACCGCATCTACCACCTCGACTGCGGCTACGAACACCTCGAAGCCAAGCTCTCCCGGCTCGGCGCCAATATCCGGTGTCTGAAATAGTCCCGCGCCACAAATCCCCGCACCCCGTGGGTAGGACTTCAGTCCGACGGGGTTTAAATCTAATTTATCGTCAGAATTTTTTTGGCAGCCCTGCCTGCTTCAGTACCGCATTGGCAGTGTGCCGAGATTTGATTTTGCCATCTACCGGGAAACGGACTTCGGTAATCGGACTAAACCATATCTCATGGTCTCCTTTTCCCTGCCGTTCAAACTTGCACCCTGCCTGAAGCAGGATCGCTTTGAGCTCTGCCGTAAAACTTGCAACCATCAGGCCGCTTTCCGTTGCACCACATCAAAGCGACGCGAAAACAACTCGAACGGAACCTCGCCGCCGTCAGGATAGCCATTGGCATCCAACAGTTCCGGGATCAGCACATGCAACTTGGCAAGCAACTGCTCTTCTGTCTCCGCTTCTGCCACCAGCCCAGGCACGTCATCGCTTGTTGCCACCCAGACTCTGGCTTCCGCATCCCATTCAGCACGAATAAAAAGTGACTTCATCACTGTTCCTCCAATCAAATCGGGCTTGAGTATAGCCGGATTCCAGCCCATGCGGAATTGACGAGAAGCGCTCCCTATGGGTCGGGTTTGAGCGTGTGTTGTTGGGGCCTTAGCCCCGTACACCCAAAGGGTGCGAGAACCTCTTCGAGGCAACCACGGCCTTGCGGGTGTAACCCGACATTCCGTGTCAATCTGCCAAGCCGCGTCGGGATGAATCCCGACCCACAAAACCACGCAGCCCCCTGTTTTTCCAAGCCTCAGGCGCGAACCGGCGCGAGATCGCCCAGTGCGTCGAACAACGGCCCGAGGAATTTCCCGTAGGGCCGCCAGCGATCCACCGATGATTTGTAGATCGGCTGGCGCACCTGCGCCATGCTGGCGGTGCTGACTGCGCGACCGTTTTTGTGAAAGTCGATGCAGGCATCGTTCCACACCAGCCCGCAATAGTCGATGATGCGGCGTGCCTGCGCCTCCTGGTCCGCCACGACGTCCTCGTACTGCACCTCAAGAAAAGCACCGTCCGGCAGCACCCGGCGCCAATATTCCATCAGCCGTTCATAGTCGGCATAGTAACGGCCCAGCTCGGCCAGATCGTAGGTGTGGTGCTGGCCGTGGCTGAACAGCGTGGTGAAACAGGACAGGCAGGTATCTGCCGGGTTGCGTTTGACATGAATGATTTTTGCCTTGGGCAGCATCAGGTGGATCAGGCCGAGCGCAAGAAAATTGGCCGGCATCTTGTCGGTGATGCGGCGTGCCTCCGGTGCGCGCCGTTGCAGCCCGGCCACGTACGCCGCTCCCCACGCCGCGAGATGTTCGGGTTCGAGCGCGTGCAGGTTGTGCGGGAAAACCGCTCCCGCAACCTCCTGCTGCAAAATTGCCGTCAGGTCGGGCAGCTCGCCCGCACCGTGCACATCGGGATGGCTGGCGATGATCTGCTCCACCAGCGTGGTGCCGGAGCGCGGCATGCCCAGCACAAAAATCGGCAAAGTCGAAGGGTCGCCGCCGCCGCGCAGCCGATCCGGCGTTGCCGCATCGAAATTGCGCATGATCGCCGCAAAGTGTTTCGCCACCCTTTCCGGCCGGTAGTCAAAGGTGGCGCGTTTCAGCCGGTTGCCTTCAAGGAAATGCGGGAAGGCTTTTTCGGGATCACCGAGGTCGCCGTAGCTCTTGCCCAGCGCGAAATGCAGGCACATCGCATCTTCGCCGTGTAGCGATGTTGCGCTGTTTCGCGCCGCCTCCTCAGCTGCAAGCAGCGCAGCCAGATTCTCGTCGTCCGCCTTTACCTTTCTCACCGACGCAAGACTCAGGCGCACTTTGATGTAATCCGGGCGGATTTGCAGCGCCCGGCGCAGGCTGGCCTCGGCCTCGTCAAGGCGTCCCGATTCCATCAGGGTTTCCCCGAGATTATTGTGCGCTTCGGCGTGGTCGGGCTTGATCCGCAGGGCGCGCCGATAACTGGCTTCGGCCTCCCCGGTGCGACCCATATCCTGCAGGGTCTTCCCGAGATTGACATGCACATCCGCACCATCCGGCACAACCTGCAACGCCCGCCGGTAGCTGGCCTCGGCCTCGTTCAGGCGGCCGCGCTCATGCAGGATGTTGCCGAGGTTGTAATGCGTCACGGCATCACCCGGCAGCAGCTCCGCCGCCTTGTGCAACGCGTGCAGGCTGTCTTTGCCCTGAATCTGAAGGGCTGCGCCCAATATCTTCCAGCCCAAGCCGGAATCCGTGTATCGCCCGACCAGCGCGCGTGCCCCGCTTTCCAGTTCCTGATAACGTCCGGCGTTGAACAAGGCGACCAGCTGATTGAGTTCTGCCGGGTCCGGCGCTGCCCTGTGTTTGCTCCCGTTCGGCGCGACGGCATTGGCCTGACAGCATTTCTTGAATTTTTTCCCGCTGCCGCAGGGGCAGGGGTCGTTTCTTCCCGGTTTCATGCGCGACATTCCTGGTTGGATTCACCGCGCATTCTACCTTGCCATTCGGGCGGGGCGCCCAAGTGGCCGGGGTAAAAAAAACAGGGGAGACCGGAGTCTCCCCTGTTTCATTACTGCTTGTGCTTTGGCTTGAGCAGCCGGCGCTACACTGCCGAAACTGCTCTTGCGTCAGCCACAACTTACCAAGCTGCTTCCAGCATCAGAGTCAGCAGGTTCGTTGCCTTAGTTGGATTTGCATCATAGTAGCTACCGCTGTAGGTGCTGTAGATCGCGTGCAGTGCCACGTTCTGGTGCAGGTCGTACACGACATTGAGCGTGATGGCATCGTCGCCATTGACGTTGGCTGCTAAGCCGTTTTCAGCCATACGGTAGGCAGCGCCCAAGCTCAACACGTGAGGGATCACGGTGAAATCGGCACCGATGGTCATGGCCTTGCGGTCCGTAACGCCGTCTATAGTAACACCGGCGGATTGGGTGATGTTGTAGACGTTGGTCATGGCGGTGTTTACCGGAGCCGTGGCGTACTGCGCGTACACACCCGCTTCCATGCCGCCCACTTCGCCGTGTGCCTGGAAGTCAACAAAGGTCTGCTCGGTAGCAACCTCAAGACCTCCGTCGAAGGACGAACCGCTCATGTTACCCACGCCAGCGACGATCGCCCAGTCAGCGATGGTCGGGGTTACAGCGAGACGCACGAATGTGCTCGCCAGATCAGAGCCGCCGCCCTGAACTGCTGCATAACGGGTCACGTTGATCCAGCCCATGTCGTTCTGTGCCGCGAAAGCGATACCGGTCGCAGCGCCACCTATGTTGGAGTTGTACTGCACCGCAGACGTTTCTAAACGGTGTTCCGACCAGCGGTTGGCGCGCATAATGCCGCCGCTGGACAGCTCATAGCCATATGCCGCGCCCAAGGCGTCGGTTTCGAACGGAACGACGGACAGCTTGGCACCGCCCATGTCAAACACGAACGGCATCTTGAAACCGGCAGCGAAAGGACCGGAAGGATCGATCATTTGACCTTCGAGCAGGAAGCCGACGTTTTCCGCAACACGACCACCCATCATCAGGGCGAATTCGTCAAAGAACTGCAGCTCGCCGCTACCCTTGGTTTGAGGTAACTTAGTACCTGAGCCATCTGGAGCCGTCGTGTTGTCTTTCTGGTAGCGGATCTTCATGATGATGGAAGCATTCAGCACGCTGGGCAGAGAGATGTGATCGCCTTCGATCTTCTCTTGTCCACCGATCATGGTGTAGCCGCCTGCCTTGAAGGCGCGGCCGAAACCGTTCAGAACCGGGAAGTGTTGGGCGTGGCAAGCGGAACAAGCCATGCCGGTTTGGCGGGCAAATGCGGGGGCAGCAGCAGCTTCTGGGGCGAAGGCTACAGCAGCCAGTGCGCCTGCCAGTGAGAGAGCGACTTTCTTCATTAGATTTTCTCCTCGATAATATGGAATATGAAAAACACGTTGGTAAGGCCAAAAGGCTTGCGCCCTTGAACCACCGGGGTGCACATTACCCAAACGGGTTATAGCGTGTCAAAGCGTTTGGCGGCTGTGTTGCAGAATTGCAACACCGCACTGCATGGGTTTATGCAGACAGCCTGGCGGAGACCAGCCGGTTAATGCTGATGCCCTGCTCCGCCGCTTCAGTGGCGAGCGAGCGGTGCACGAGCGCCGGCACCCGCACCATGAAACGACCGCTGTATTGCTTTTCAGACAGCGCCAGTGGAATCGGCTCTCCGGCGGCTTTCATTTCAACCACCACTTCACCCACGAGGCGGCAAATTCCGGTCAATGCTTTTTCGGGCGTAGCGGCCAGCCAGGAAAGTGAAGGGAATTCGGCACACAAGCCAACATATTCTTCATCTTCCTGAGACCAGGTTACGCGATAGGTGTAATGACTGATGTTCATGATTTGACTCCCATTCGTTCAATTGCCAGCAGTACTTGTTTGACCTGATACGGCTTGGCTTTGCCTTTGTCGTTCTGAATGTTGACGCGCGGGTCACCTTGCCACGGTGTCTTGTATAGTGAGTGACTGCCTCCCTGCTGCCTGGCCTTGCCGAAATAGGCCTCGCAGATCTTTTGTAGATCGGCGTAACGCACGTTGGCCGGCTCACGCTTCATTTGCTCAAGGATTTTGTCTTTTCCGCGCATGTTTGCATGGTATCAATAGTGGCACTAACAAACAACATCAACGCTCATCGTTAAAACCTAATCGCTCAATCTATCGAGCCCCCACAGGCCATTGAATTATTCGGGTTAGCTCGAAGCGCACTTCTCCGGGCTGATTTTGAGCGAGCTGCAGGCGCCATCCCTGTTGCTGCGCCCAGCGGGCGGACTGGTAGAGGCCGACGCCGAGGCCGTCTTCGGAGAGGACGATGGCGTGCAGCAGGCTTTGCGCCCGCTGCAGGGGAATGGCGCTGCCAGTATCAGTTACGCTGAAGGTTTGCGTATCGGCATCGAGGCGGACGGTGATGCGAATGTCCGGTTCACGCAGGCGTTTGTTGTCGGCATTCTCAATCAGATTGTCGGCGACACAGTCGAACAGTTCGGCCGGAATGCTTGCCGCACTTTCGCCCTGCATCTGCCACTCAAGCCCGCGGTGATGGTTGCGTTCTTGCAGCCTGTGCCACCAGTCCGGCAACGGCATCATTTCTTCCGTTGCGTCTTGCGGTGTCTTGAGTTTGGCCAGCAGAGTTTCGATGCGCTGCGTGAGCACGGGCAATTGTTGCCGCAGAATGGGCTGCGCCTTGGCCGCTTCGTGCTGGGCGATGGAAGTCAGCGCAAATAATGATTGCAGCATGTTCTTGAGATCGTGCGTTAGCCGCGCGCCGGTTTCGTAGATGGCCTGCTGGCGGGATATTTCGGCGAGCCGCTGTTCGCGCCGCTTGGCCTGGTAGAAATAACCCAGCACGCTCACCAGCAGGCGCATGTGCAACATCACGCCGGGTGCCACAGTTGAGCGCATGAACAGGGTGATGGCGAGATCCTGGTCGGCGAGTTCGACCCGGTGCGGAGTAGAAACGCCCAGGCTGCCGTGCCCTTCTTCCGCCACCCAGACCAGACCGGCGACCCACGGCATTTCCGCCAGATGCGCACTGGCGCTTTGCAGAAACTCGCGCGGGGTGTGCTGCTGTTGTGCATCGCCGGCGAGCTGCTGCAACCAGTTTTCCAGCGGCGTGCCAATCGACAGCACATAACGCGAGAAACCCGCCTGGAATCCGCCAAACCCGGACTGCGGCCGCCACAGCGCGCCAAGAATGAACAAAGCTGCCGCCATGAAGGTCAGCGTACCCAACAAGGCAGTCAGGTAATCGACCTGCTTCAGTGTCATGAGCGCCAGACTGCCCAGCACCAGCACAACCACCAGCATGAACAACAGGACGACATAAAAAAAATCGACCACTTGCACCGCCTGCGCCTGCTCGCGCTCCGTCGGCAACAACGCCATCAGTATCAGCAGCAATGGAAGACCGTAATCCATCAGGTTGTGGCTGACCTCGTCCAACTCGGGCAGGGCGTGCGGGGTACCAAACAGGTGCGGGGCAATATAGAGCAGCAGCACCGCCAGCAGGTAGGACATCACCAGCAGGTGATAAATACGAACCCAACGCGAGTAGTAGGTGAAGGCGCGCGCACCGACCAGCGCGAACAGGCCGCCGACCCAGAAGGCCAGCAACCAGCCGTTCATCCAGGCCAGTGCCAGCAGGCTGCCCGCCAGAATTGCCAGTGTCCGCGCTCCACCCAGGTTGGCTTCGCTGCGCCACAGCGGTTGCCATACCAGAAAAAAGCCAAGGTGCATGAACAGCAGCGGGCGTGCCAGCGGATGTTCCAGCCCCAGCCACAAAGCACCGTGCAAAGTGAGCAGCAAAGCCAGCGAGAGCCAGCGGCTGGCCCGCGGCCCGTGCAGGGAGTCGAGTGTCAACATTTCGTCATCATCCGTCGAGTGTTCGTCAAATTCACTTTTGCGTGGTCCAATCCAGCCCGTCCTGCACCAGCCCGTTATTCAGCAATTTCTTGACAAAACAGGATGTTTTGTCGTTTCATACCGCCGCACCAAAACTGGCACGCCGTTTGCTCTAGCCAAGACACGGAGTGGGACATTGCAAAGACAGCACCGCAATCCGCACTACCCATAATTATTAACTGGAGGGTTCACCATGAAGCAAAAACAATCCGGCTTCACTTTAATCGAAATCGCCATCGTGCTGGTGATTATCGGCCTGCTGCTCGGCGGCGTACTGAAGGGGCAAGAGCTGATCAATAGTGCGAAGGTGAAGAACCTCGCCACCGACTTCAAAAATATCCCGGTGTACATCTACGGCTATCAGGACAAGTTTCGCTCTTTACCGGGTGACGATTTACAAGTCGCGAGCCATGTTGGCGCAACAGCAACAGCATGCACTCCCGCATCTGCTACTTGCGCACAAGGAAATGGCGTAATCAATGGCCAATGGGACGATCTCACAATTGCCAGCGAAAGTTTCGTTTTCTGGCAGCACGTGCGATTGGCCGGCTTGGCTCCTGGCTCGACAGATACCGCCCAAGGGCAAGCATATCTCCCAGTTAATGCCGCAGGCGGCATCATTGGAATTCAAAGCGGCTCATCAACTGCGCCACCCGTAAAGGACAGCAATGGCAGTGCCATTCGCGGGAGCTACATCATCTGTTCTGACGGCATATTGGGCAAATATGCTAAGCAGTTGGATATCCAGATGGATGATGGTGTTACTTGGACTGGGTCAATGATTGCCGTGCCACAAGGCTCCGTATATGGGGTCCAAGCCATTGCAGGAACAGTGCTTGATGACGCAGCCAGCTACACCGTCTGCATGGGTGTCTAAAGACCTCCACCGCAACCCACAAAAAACCCGCTGTTCGCAGCGGGTTTTTTCTTTGTTGCAAACATGGTTCAAGGCACAAATCCGTCACAAATTTTTGATTGAGTATTTTCCCGGACACATAACCCAACTTGACTATATACGGCAATGCCGTACTATCCGCGCATGCTTACTGTTGCAGAAACCAAAATATTCAGCCGGTACGTATCAGATTATTGGACTGAGGAAGAGCGTGGCGAATTCGCTGTATGGATTGCAGAGCATTTTGATTTACGCGAAGAATAAACACGAAAACATACCAGCCCATATATTGAAAGCAGTGAAGGAGGAAATAACATGCCCATGACTGAAAAAGAACTGCAACAACGTGATGCACAACGTAATCTTGGTGCCGAATTATTGGAATCGGTGCGTGAGATGAAAGCTGGCCGTGCCGCCAAACTTCACAAGGTAGCTATTCCGCCAGTTGTTTCTGCTCGCATGAAGTCTGGCTTGCCACAGTCTTCCTTTGCAAAGTTGCTCGGCGTTTCGGTGCGCACGCTGCAAGATTGGGAACAGGGTCGCAGGGAACCTAGCGGTGCAGCTAAAACTCTGATCGCTATTGCTGAACACAGCCCGGAAGTGCTTCGGGCAGTTGCAGCCTAAACTCCTGCATGACCTTCAAAGCCCGCTGTCCGTAGCGGGCTTTTTTTGTGGGCGATACAGGCTTGTTGCGGGAGTCCGATTATCGGCGATGGGTCTGGTTGCAACCCCTTTCGCGCAATAAATTGCGCCCAGATGAAGTCCTCCTGCAACAGCGCTTCTCACCCTTCGCGCAGTCGCTTTTCCGCCGCTTCCAGCATCATCGGTTGTCCCAGCAGCAGCAGCACATCGCCGGCGCGCAGCAGCATGTCGGCGGAGGGTTGGCTGCCGAGCACGTTGTGGCGGCGGACACCGTTGATCTCGATGTTGAGTTCTTCCAGCTGCAATTCGCCCAAACGCTGTCCCACTGCCGCGTCGGCATCGCGCAGCAGGATGCTATGGAAGCGCGGTTGCAGGCTGTCCACTTCGTCCGATTCCGGCTCCACCGCCTGCGCGGTGCGCAGATAGCCGCTGAACATGCTGTAGCGTTTGGCGCGCGCTTCCTGCACGCGGCGCACGACGCGGCTCAACGGAATGCCCGCCATCAGCAGCGCCTGCGAGGCGAGCATGACGCTGCCTTCCAGCACTTCCGCCACGACTTCGGTGGCGCCGGCTTTTTTCAATGCTTCGACATTGCTGTCGTCGGCGGTGCGCACGATGACGGGCAGGTCCGGGCGACTCTGCTGGACATGGCGCAGGATGCGCAAGGCGGAATGTTTGTCGTCATAGGTGATGACCAGCGCCTTGGCGCGCATCAGTCCTGCCGCCTGCAAAACTTCATGCTTGGCGGCATCGCCGTACACCACGCGCTCGCCGTTGGAACTGGCTTCGTGCACGCGGCGCGAATCGAGATCGAGCGCGATGAAATCAACGTCTTCATGTTTGAGAAAAGCCGCCAGCGCCTGCCCGCTGCGGCCGTAGCCGCAGATGATGACGTGCTGTTTGCTGCTCATGCTTTGCACTGCGATCCGGTGCATCAGCATGGCGCTGTTCATCCATTCTTCGGGCGAGATGCGGCGCACGATGGCTTCGGCGTGCTGGATGAGGAAGGGGGCGATGAGCATGGAGATCAGCATTGCGGCGAGGACGTTCTGCATCACGTCCTGCGGCAACAACTGCGCGCTGCCCGCCAGGGTCAGCAGCACAAAGCCGAACTCTCCAGCCTGCCCCAGACCGAGGCCGGTACGCATGGCGGGGCCCCAATCGCCGGCTAAGGCACGCACCAGCAGGGCGACGACCAGCGCCTTGAACGGGATCAGGATCAGCAGCAGGGCGATGATCCAGTACCAACCGGCAACGAGCGTGTGCAGATCGAGCAGCATGCCGATGGTGACGAAGAACAAGCCGAGCAGGACGTCGCGGAAGGGTTTGATGTCTTCTTCCACCTGGTAGCGGTATTCGGTTTCGGAAATGATCATGCCGGCAACGAATGCGCCCAGCGCCATCGACAGCCCGCTCATTTCGGTGAGCCAGGCCATGCCGAGGGTGAACAGCAACACGTTGAGCATGAACAGTTCGGACGATTTCTGCCGCGCGACCAGATGGAACCACGGGCGCAATAAACGTTGGCCGAAGATGAGCAGTGCCGCCAGCACTACGATGGCCTTCAGCGTGGCCAGCGCAAGGGTGTTGGAGAGATTGCCGTCGTGCACAGCCAGCGCCGGGATCAGGATGATGAGCGGCACCACCGCCAGATCCTGGAACAGCAGCACGCCCATGATCTTCTGGCCGTGCGAGGTGTTCAACTCCGCGCGTTCGACCAGCATTTTGCTGACGATGGCAGTGGAGGACATGGCAAGGATGCCGCCCAGCGCGAGTCCGGCGCCCCATCCCAGGTCGAAGAAAAACGAGGCCAGCATCACCAGCAGCATGGTGGCGACCACCTGCGCGGTACCCAGCCCGAACACCAGCCGTTGCATGGCGCGCAGGCGCGCGAGACTGAATTCGAGGCCGATGCTGAACATGAGGAACACCACGCCGAATTCGGCGAGGTGGCGGGTGCCCGGCGCGTCCGGCAACCAGCCCAGCGTGTGCGGTCCGATGAGGATGCCCACAAGGATGTAGCCCAGCATGGCGGGGAGATGCAACAGGCGAAACAGCACGACCACGCCAACCGCGGCAGCCAGCAGAACCAGGATCAACTGCAGGGAATCAGTCATGGCACCGATGATGCCTTATCTCGGGCAAGTTGCAAAATCATCGTGATCCACGCTCCCTGTGGGTCTGGTTTGAGCGTGTGTTGTTGGGGCTTTAGCCCCGTACCCCCAAAGGGGGCGAGAACCTCTTCGAGGCAACCACGGCCTACCCCTTGCGGGTATAACCCGACATGCCGTGTCAACCTACCGGGCCGCGTCGGGATAAATCCCGCCCCACAAAACCCTCGCCGCTCCCTGTGGGTCGGGTTTCAACCCGACAGATTTTCTGAAGTTCCTTGCCGGACTGAAGTCCGACCCACAAAACCTGCCGCACCCTGTGCGACCCGCAAAAGCCAGACCGACAAGGCCCGCCATTTCCCCTATAATTCGCCCCATGAACAAACCTCTCTCCGCCGCCTCGCACGCGCTCGAACTGGCGCGCCGCGTTCTGACCATCGAAGCCGACGCTGTCAAGGCATTGGTTGCCCGTATCGATACGGATTTTTTGAATGCACTCAATCTGATTCTTGCCTGTCAGGGCCGGGTGATCGTCAGCGGCATGGGCAAGTCCGGCCACATCGCGCGCAAGATCGCCGCAACCCTGTCCAGTACCGGCACACCCGCCTATTTTGTCCATCCGGGCGAGGCGAGCCATGGCGATCTGGGCATGGTGACCGCGCATGACGTATTCATTGGCATCTCTTATTCCGGCGAGAGTGAGGAGTTGCTCACTATCGTGCCGATTCTCAAGCGCCAAGGTGCAAAACTCATCAGTATCACTGGCAACCCGCAATCCAGTCTGGCGCGCGAAGCGGACGCCCATCTGAATGGCGCAGTGGCGCAGGAGGCGTGCCCGATGGGGCTGGCACCGACGGCGAGCACGACGGCGGCACTGGCGTTGGGCGACGCACTGGCTGTCGCCCTGCTCGACGCGAAAGGTTTCGGCGAGGCCGATTTCGCCCGCTCACATCCGGGGGGCAGTTTGGGGCGCCGCTTGCTCACCCATGTCAGCGACATCATGCACACTCATGCCAGCGTCCCGGCCGTGGGCGAGAACGCGACGCTGGCGGAAGCTATCCTGGAAATGTCGCGCAAGGGGTTGGGTATGACCGGCATCGTCGATACGGCACATCGTCTGCTCGGCATCTACACCGACGGCGACCTGCGCCGCACCCTGCAAAAGAAACTGGATTTCAACAGCACGCCGATCAGCAGCGTGATGTCAAAAACGCCGCACAGTATCGCCCCCGATGCACTGGCAGTGGAAGCGGTGCAATTGATGGAGCAATACAGCATCACCCAGTTGCTGGTGGTGGATGCGCAGAAAAAGCTGGTGGGCGCGCTGAATATGCACGACTTGCTGAAGGCGAAAGTAATTTAATGCCGCTCACCGCCCGCCTCCAGCCCCTTCGCCTCATCGCCTTCGACGTGGATGGCGTGCTCACCGATGGCGGGCTGTATCTTTCCGATTCGGGTGAGGAATTCAAGCGTTTCAATTCGCTCGACGGGCACGGCCTGAAGATGCTCAAGGCCACGGGTGTCGAACTGGCGCTGATCAGCGGGCGCAAATCGCAGTGCGTCACCCTGCGCGCGGCGAATCTCGGCATCAAACATCTTTATCAGGGTGTGGAAAACAAATTGGCGGCGATGCAGTCGCTGTTGGCGATGCTGCAGTTATCTCCGCAGGCGGCGGCTTTCATGGGCGACGATGTGATCGACTTGCCGGTGATGCGGCATGCCGGTGCGGCGTTCAGCGTGCCCGGCGCGCCGCAACTGGTGCGCGATCACGCGCACTACGTCAGCCAGCGCGCCGCCGGTTTCGGCGCGGTGCGCGAGGTGTGCGAATTGATCATGGCGGCACAGGGCACGCTGGATGCGCAACTGGCGCCTTATCTCAACTGATGACCAGCCAAACGCCACTCAATAAACTGCGCGGCTGGTTGCCGCTGTTGCCTGTGCTCCTGCTGCTGCTGGGCAGCTACTGGCTCAACCGGCAGGTACAGCCGGTGCGGCCGGTGACCGCCGAGCTGCGCCATGATGTGGACTTCGTCGTGGATCGTTTGAGTGCGACTGTGCTCGACCGGCAGGGCACCCCGCATTTTGTTATTTCCTCCGAGAAAATGTGGCATTTCCCGGATGATGACAGCACACATTTGCAGCAGCCCCACTTGACCCGTTTTTTCACTGATCGGCCGCCGACCGAGATTACGGCACAGCGCGGCATATTGAGCAGTCGGGGGGAGGATGTCTTTCTGCAGGATGGAGTGGAGGTGTTGCACCGCAGCGAAAACGCCATGCACGAACGCCGTTTCCAGACCGAGTATCTCCACGTGCAGCCGGATCGCGGCTGGGCGGTAACCGACCGGCCGGTACGCGTGTTCGATCGGAATCGATCGATTGACGCAGTCGGCATGGAGCTGGATGAAAATGCGCGTACCGTCAAATTGTTAAGCCAGGTCAGGGGACTGTATGCACCGGTACAAGAGTAAACATTTTATCGGCGTGCTGCTGCTGTTAAGTGTGGCTGCGGGCGCGCAGGCCGAGCTTGCCGACCGCGAACAACCCACCCACCTTGAGGCCGACCACGTGTTGATTGACGAGGTGCGGCAGTTCAGCCGCTTCGAAGGACGGGTGCAGATCAGGCAAGGAAGTTTGCTGATTCAGGCAGACAAGGTTGAGGCGCGTGAAGATGCCGAGGGCTACCAGCATCTGACCGCCTTCGGCAAGCCGGCGAGTTTTCGTCAGCGCTATGAAGGCACGCAGGAATACGCCGAGGGTTATGGTGAGCGTATCGAGTACAACATGCGCGCCGAAACCGTGGATTTCTTCGGCCAGGCACAGGTAAAACGCGGCACGAACGAGGTGCGCGGTGCGCGCATCACCTACAGCACCAGTACCGAGGTGTTCGAGGCGCGCGGCGATCCTGCCACCCCCGAGCAGGAGGCAGGTCGCGTGCGCGCCGTGCTGCAACCCAAAAGTCAAAAAACCGTAACCCCGCCAGATTCCGGGGCGGCGCCCCTGCTCATACAACCAAGCGAGTCGCTGTCGTCCCCCGCCTCCACAACACCCTGATTATGAGCGAACTGCGCACAACCTCTCTCAAGAAGCGCTACGGTGCGGTCACCGTGGTGCATGACGTCTCTCTGACGGTGAATAGCGGTGAAGTGGTCGGCTTGCTGGGCCCCAACGGCGCGGGCAAGACCACGAGCTTCTACATGATCGTGGGTCTGGTGGCAACGGACGGCGGCGATATCAGCATCGACGGCGAACTGATCACGCATCTGCCCATCCACCGCCGCGCCCGCCTCGGCCTCGCTTATCTGCCGCAGGAGGCGTCGATCTTCCGCCGCATGACGGTGAGCCAGAATATCGAGGCGGTGCTGGAATTGCACGGCTACAACCCGGAAGAGCGTGCCGAACGGCTGGAAGCCCTGCTCAACGATCTGCATATCACGCACATCCGCAACAATCCGGCGATCAGCCTGTCGGGCGGCGAGCGGCGGCGGGTCGAGATTGCGCGCGCGCTGGCCACCAGTCCGCATTTCATCCTGCTGGATGAGCCGTTTGCCGGGGTCGATCCGATCGCGGTGCTGGATATCCAGCGCATCATCGGATTTTTGAAGTCGCGCGATATCGGTGTCCTGATCACCGACCACAATGTGCGCGAAACACTGGGCATCTGCGACCGCGCCTACATTATCAACGCCGGCTCGGTAATGGCCGAGGGGCGGCCGGATGAAATCATTTATAATGAAAGCGTTCGAAAAGTGTATCTGGGCGAGCACTTCAAACTATAAACGCCCTGCCCACAACGATGAAACCTGCTCTCCAACTCCGCCAATCCCAGCAACTTCTGCTCACCCCGCAGTTGCAACAGGCTATCCGCCTGCTGCAACTCTCCACCCTGGAAGTCAATCAGGAAAGCGAGCGCATGCTGGAGGAGAATCCCCTGCTGGAGCGCGTGGATGACGAGGCCAGCTCGGTCCTGCTGCATGCCGGAAACATTGACAGAGGTGAGACCGCCGCCAGCCGCACCGAGCAGACCCCGGCCGACACGGAATCACGCAACGAGCAGAATGGAGACAGCGAATGGCCGGAGCCTTCCTTCAGTGCCGCACCTTACGCACCCGATGACGAGGATGAGGGTTATGCCGAAGTCGCCGCCGAACGTCCCGGCTTGCGCGAACATTTGCTGTGGCAATTGAACATGAGTCTGATGGAGGCGCGGGACAAGAAGCTGGTCGCCCTGCTCATCGACGCGCTGGACGAGAATGCCTACCTGTCCCAGTCGCTGGCCGAAATCAGTGAAATGTTACCCCCCGAACTGGAGGTGTCGCTGGACGATCTGGAGACCGCCCTTGTGCAGCTGCAACACCTGGATGCGCCGGGTATCGGTGCCCGCAACTTGAGCGAGTGTCTGGCCTTGCAACTGCGCGTCCTGCCGGAAAATACGCCCGGACGCGAGCTGGCCCTGACGATCGCGACCGATCACCTGGAGCTGCTGGCCGCACACGATTTCAGCAAACTGAAGAAATTGCTGCGTTGTGATGACGATGCCTTGCGCGGTGCGCAGACACTCATCACCCACTTGCAACCGCGCCCGGGCATGGCATTTGAACAACGCGCGTCGGATTATGTCGTGCCCGATGTGCTGGTTGAACGCGAAGAGGGGATCTGGCGCGCGCGCCTGAACCCAGAAGCCATGCCCCGGCTGCGCGTCAACCAGGTGTATGCAAACATCCTGCAGCAACGCGGCGAGACCAATGCGCAGGGATTGTCCACACAGTTGCAGGAAGCGCACTGGTTCATCAAGAATCTGCGGCAACGTTTCGATACCATCCTGCGGGTGGCACAAGCCATCGTTGAACGCCAGCACCAATTCTTCGAGCATGGCGACATCGGCATGCGCCCGCTGGTGCTGCGCGAGATCGCCGAACAACTGGAACTGCACGAATCCACCATCTCGCGCGTGACCACGCAGAAGTTCATGCATACCCCGCGCGGCATCTATGAATTCAAATATTTCTTCGGCAGCGGATTAACTACCGAGGCGGGTGGCGCTTGTTCTTCCACCGCCATCCGCGCGCTCATTCGGCAGCTGGTCAGCGAGGAAGATGCCCGGCATCCTCACTCCGACAGCCGCATGGCAGAAATCCTGGCACAGCAGGGCATTATCGTCGCCCGCCGTACCGTGGCAAAATACCGGGAGTCCATGAACATTCCCCCGGTCAATCTTCGTAAATCACTCTAACCATAAAGGAGCAGGCAATGAACCTCAACCTCACCGGGCATCATCTGGAAATCACCCCCGCCATTCGCGAGCACGTGTTAAGCAAACTGGAAAAGGTCAAACGCCATTTCGATAACGTGATCGATGTCAGCGTCATTCTTTCCGTGGAAAAGCTGGTGCAAAAGGCCGAGGCCACCATCCACGTTTCCGGCAGGAATATTTTTGCCGAAGCCGAGGACAGCAATCTGTATGTGGCGATCGATACCCTCATCGCTTTGCTGGATCGCCAAGTCCTGAAGCACAAGGAAAAATTCGAGGCCCGCCGCCACGATCAGTCCGGAAAGCAACAAGTCGCGGAATAATGCACGGCACGGGGCAACCGGAGGGTTGCCCCTTTACTTATTGGGTAAATCAACATGAGCCTGATCGGCAAATATTTGACAGTGGATTGTGTGTTGCTGGACAGCGAATCCGCCAGCAAAAAAAGGGTGTTTGAACGCGTTGGCATCCTGTTCGAAAACACGCATGGAATCGGTCGCGCGCAAGTATTCGACAGTCTGTTCGCCCGCGAAAAACTGGGCTCCACCGGACTGGGGCAAGGGGTGGCGATTCCGCACGGCCGCGTAAAAGGCCTGAAGGAAGCAATAGCCGCATTCGTCAAGATGGAACATCCCATTTCATTTGATGCACCGGATGGACTGCCGGTCAGCTTCATTTTTATCCTGCTGGTGCCGGAGCGCGCCAATGATCTGCATTTGCAGCTTCTGGGCGAACTGGCGCAAATGTTCAGCGAAGCCTCATTCCGCGAGAAATTGCAGGCAAGCGGTACCCCGGCCGCGATCCACCGGTTATTCACCGACTGGAAGGTCTGACGGTCATGGCAATCATCCCGCTTTTGACATTGAAGCCTGCCTTTCCCCCCTTTTCCCAATCCTCTGGTGTAACTACTAGCCATTCGACCAGGTCGCCAAAAAACGGCAACCAAGTCGCCGGTTATCCCGCAGGCGGGCGGGGAGACGAACGAACCGTTACACGAGCTCCGGTTTAATCTGCCATGGCCCAGGTCAACATCCGCCAACTGTTTCAGGATAAGCAGGAACGCCTCGGCTTGACTTGGGTGGGCGGATCGGAGGGGGCCGACCGCACGCTCGACAGCGCCACGATCAATGCCAGCAACTGGGGGCTGATCGGGCATATGAATCTGGTGCATCCCAACTGGATCCAGGTGTTCAGCAACACCGAGCTGGATTATCTGCATTCACTTTCTCCGACCGAGCTGGCCGGTGCGCTGGCCACGCTGGGCAGGCACAAACCCAGTTGCCTGATCGTGGCCGGCGATGCCGGGATCCCAAAGGGATTGATTGATTTTGCCGATCGCAGCGGCACCCCGCTGTTCCGCTCCCCGCTGGGCAGCGTGCATCTGATGTGGATGGTGCGTCACTATGTGGTCAAGGCGCTGGCAGATTCGGCTTCGCGCCACGGCGTCTTTCTTGATGTGCTTGGCGTGGGTGTGATGATCACCGGCGACAGTGGCGTGGGGAAAAGCGAGCTGGCACTGGAACTGATCACGCGCGGCAACGGGCTGGTTGCCGATGATGTGGTCGACCTTTACCGCATTTCGCCGGAAGCACTCGAGGGGCGCTGCCCCGAGCTGCTGCGCGACATTCTCGAGGTGCGCGGATTGGGTGTCCTCAACATCCGAACCATGTTTGGCGAAACCGCCGTGCGCCGCAAAAAAAGCCTGAAGCTGATCGTCCATCTTTACCGGCCGCAAACCGACGACCTGGCAAAACTGGATCGTCTGCCCCAATCCGGCAAGGAAGACATCCTTGGGGTTCTTATCCGCAAAGTGGAAATCCCGGTACTCGCCGGACGCAACCTCGCCGTGCTGGTGGAGGCCGCCGCGCGAAATTTTGTCCTGCAACAACGCGGCATCGATTCCATGCAGGATTTCATCACGCGGCAAGCGCAGCAGTTGACCGAAGACTGATGCAGCTCTTCCTCATCAGCGGCCTGTCCGGTTCCGGCAAGAGCGTTGCCCTGAAGACGCTGGAGGATGCCGGTTTCTACTGTGTCGATAATCTGCCGGCCGAACTGTTGCCGACTCTGGTGGATAACCTGCGCCTGACCGGCTATGCCCGCATCGCGGTCAGCATCGACGTACGCAGCGGCGGCAGCGTGCAGCAATTGCCCCGGCATATCGAAGCGATCAAGGCGCAGGGACTGGATGTGCATGTGCTGTTCCTTGAAGCGCACACCGAAACGCTGGTGAAGCGCTTCTCCGAAACGCGCCGTCTGCACCCTTTGAGCGACGGGGCGCGCACCCTGCCCGAGTGTGTGGCTTATGAACGCGAACTGCTAACCGGGATCAGCGACATTGGCCATCACATCGACACCAGCGGCCTCGGCGCCAACACGCTGCGCGCCTGGGTCAAGGAATTTATCAGGCTTGACCGCGCCCGCCTCACCCTGCTGTTCGAATCCTTCGGCTTCAAGCACGGCCTCCCGCTTGATGCCGATTTCGTGTTCGACGTGCGCTGCCTGCCCAATCCGCATTACGACCCCGTGCTGCGCCCGCTGACCGGACGCGACCAAGCGGTGATCGATTTCCTCAATGCCGCTCCAGACGCGCAACAGATGTTCACCGATATTCGCGACTTCATCGCGCGCTGGCTGCCCAGTTTTGTGGCCGACAACCGCAGCTATCTGACGGTCGCCATCGGCTGCACCGGCGGGCAGCACCGCTCGGTGTATTTCGCCGAACATCTCGCGCAATATTTCAACGCGCAACAGCAGGTGCTGGTGCGGCATCGCGAACTCACACGCTGAAAACCCCTTCAGCCACAGAGATCACAGAGTGCACAGAGAAGGCCGCTTCTCACATGCTTACTGCTGGTTTTCTCTGTGTTCTCTGATGAAACTACCAGCCATTCGACTAAACGAAAAAAGGACTTTCGTTAAGTCGCTGGTTATGTGTACTCTGTGGCTCATGATTTTGTGGTTTTGAACTTCATGCCATTACATTCGCACATCAAACCCGGCGACTACCTCACCCTGTTGACGGGTGCGCTCTGTGTCGTCCTGCTCACGCTCAAGCTGTGGCACGGCGGTGTTGCCGACACTGCCGTCATCCGCAGCGGCGGCAAGGTATTCCGTGAAGTGCCGCTGTCGCGCGACCAGCAGATCGAAGTGCCCGGCCCGCTCGGCACCAGCATTGTCACCATCGAAAAACTGCGCGCGCGCATCAGCAGCGACCCCAGCCCGCGCCAGTACTGCGTGCGCCAGGGCTGGCTGCAACAGGCGGGCGAGATCGCGCTCTGTTTGCCGAACCAGGTGAGCGTGGAATTGACGGGGGGGCAAAAAAAATATGACAGTCTCAACTACTGAAAACCTTAGAGAAGGGGGAAGCCCGTCTTCGATCCTGCTAAACACCACCGCCGAGGACCACCACATCGCCAGGATGGCGGCGGTGGCGCTCGGACTGACCGTGCTGGAGAACGCCATCCCGTCACCACTGCCCGGGGTTAAGCCTGGACTGGCGAACATCATCACGCTGATCGTGCTGGCGCGCTTCGGCTGGCGCGCGGCAGCGTGGGTCTCGCTCCTGCGCGTGGTCGCCGGCAGTTTGTTGTTCGGCAACTTCCTCGCGCCCGGATTCTTTTTAAGTCTGGCTGGCGCCCTGCTCAGCCTGTTGGCGCTGGCCCTTGCCCGCCATCTGCCGGTGCACTGGTTCGGCGCTGTCACCCACAGCATCCTCGCCGCCTTCGCCCACATCGCCGGACAGATGACCGTGGTCTATCTGTGGCTCATTCCGCACAGCGGCATCGCCTATCTGATTCCCGTCTTCGCCACAGCGGCGCTGGTATTTGGTACAGTGAACGGCATCATCGCGATGAAATTCATGGATGAAGAAACAACCCGTCACCGAGACACAGGGACACGGAGAAATGCCAAAACATAAATCGCCCCAACCCGTCATCCAGCCTGCCTGCGAAAGGTTCTGGTTTGGTTTCCCCTGTGTCTCCGCGTCTCTGTGGTGTAAGGTTTTATGAAAACCATCACCCTTGCCTTCACCGGCGCCTCCGGTCTGCCCTACGGCATACGTTTGCTCGAATGTCTGTTGCAGGGCGGGCAGCGCGTGCATCTGATCTATACCCAGGCCGCGCAGATTGTGGCCAAGCAGGAACTGGATTTCACCCTGCCCGCCCGCCCGCAGGATGCGGAACAGATGTTCAAAGAACGCTTCGGCCAATTCAGCGGGGAACTCAAAGTGTTCGGCATCCAGGACTGGTATGCACCGATGGCCTCCGGCTCCAACCCCGGTAACGCGATGGTGGTCTGCCCCTGCACCATGGGCACGCTAGGCAAGATCGCGGGCGGCATCAGCGACGACCTCATCGCCCGCGCCGCCGATGTGATGCTGAAGGAAAAGCGCACACTGATCCTCGCACCGCGCGAGATGCCCTTCTCCGCCATCCACCTGGAAAACATGCTCAAGCTGTCGCACGCCGGTGCCGTCATCATGCCGCCCAATCCCGGCTTCTACCATCATCCACAAACTGTGCAGGACTTGGTGGACTTCGTCACAGCGAGGATCCTCGACCACCTTGGCGTGCCGCAGACCCTGATGAAACCCTGGGGTGCCAACCAACAGACAACAAAATAAACAGCGTTGACTGTTTGTTGACATGGTTCACATTGAAACGAGATGCACTACGCGCAACTCGTTGTTTTTTGGTGGGCCCTGTTGGACTTGAACCAACGACCAAAGGATTATGAGTCCCACCAAGGCCATATTTCACAACGTTGATTGATGCTGATAGAATCAATACAAATCAACAACTTAGACGCAAACCACTGGATAAGTGCACAGCCAAAACGTTGATTGAAATTCCTCAAAATTGAGGATTTTTGGCTACATGGTGGCTACATGGACTGTCTATGTAGCCCAGACCGGCGGAGCAATCAGCATGGCACGACCGAAAAAGAGCGACGCCC
>DISA01000095.1 GCA_002421915.1 Gallionellaceae bacterium UBA6222 | reverse complement strand
TCGGCCATTTCCTGGTGGGCGGCAATTTCGCGGTCGGGATCGTGGTGTTCGTGATCTTGGTGATCATCAATTTCGTGGTCATCACCAAGGGCGCCGGACGTATCGCCGAAGTCGGTGCGCGCTTCACTTTGGATGCAATGCCGGGCAAGCAGATGGCGATTGACGCCGATCTCAATGCCGGGTTGATCGGCGAGGATGTGGCACGCAAACGGCGTGCCGAGGTTTCGCAGGAAGCGGAGTTCTACGGGGCGATGGACGGTGCTTCCAAGTTTGTGCGCGGCGATGCGGTAGCCGGCATCATGATTATGCTGATCAATGTGGTGGGCGGGCTGGTGGTCGGCGTGCTGCAACACGACCTCGATCTGGCGACCGCCGCCAGAAATTACACGCTGCTCACCATCGGCGACGGTTTGGTGGCGCAGATTCCGGCGCTGGTGATTTCCACCGCCGCCGGCATGGTGGTCAGCCGCGTCGCCAGCGAAGACAACATCGGCCAGCAACTGGGCAAGCAGCTGGTTTCCAGTCCGCAAGTCATCATTCTCACCGCTGCCATCATCGGTCTGCTGGGCCTGATTCCCGGCATGCCGCATTTCGCCTTCCTGCTGCTGGCTTCGGCACTGGGCTGGTTCGCCTATTCATTGATCCGTCGCGCCAATGCGGCGGCCACCCAAGAACAGCCGGCCGCGGCGGCTCCGCCGCCGGTCATCGAAGCGGCCGAAGCAAGCTGGGAAGATGTGGCGCAAGTCGATGTGCTGGGGCTGGAAGTGGGCTATCGCCTGATTCCGCTGGTGGACAAGGCGCAGGATGGCGACCTGCTGCGGCGGATCAAGGGCATCCGCAAGAAATTCACACAGGACATGGGTTTTCTGCCGCCGGCGGTGCACATCCGCGACAATCTGGATCTGCCGCCCAGCGCTTATCGCATCACCCTCAAGGGCGCCGAGATCGGCGCGGCAGAGGCGCACGCGCAACAGTTGCTGGCGATCAATCCGGGCAATGTCAGCGGTACCTTGCCGGGCACGCCGACCAAGGACCCGGCATTCGGCCTGCCGGCGATCTGGATCGATAGCGGCCTGCGCGAGCAGGCGCAGGCGATGGGCTACACCGTGGTCGATGCGGGCACGGTGGTGGCGACGCACATGAGCCATCTGATCCACCAGAGCGCGGCGGAATTGCTGGGACGCCAGGAGTTGCAGCAATTGCTTGACCACCTCGCCAAGATCGCGCCCAAGCTGGTCGAGGGCCTGATCCCCGATCTGCTGCCGCTGACCACAGTGCAGAAGGTGTTGCAGAACCTGCTCGATGAGGGCATGCACATCCGTGACATGCGCAGCATTCTGGAAACGCTGGCAGAGCACGCGCCAAAGACCCAGGATGCCAGCGTGCTGACCGCGCTGGTGCGCGTCGCGCTCGGTGCCGCCATTGTGCAGCAGTTCTATCCGTCGGCGCAGGAGCTGCAAGTCATCGGCATGGACAAGGAGTTGGAATATGTGCTGGGACAAGCCCTGCAGGCGGGGGGGGCCGCCATCGAGCCGGGGCTGGCCAATACGCTGCTGAACGAGACGCGCGTGGCCACTGAAAAGCAGGAACGGCTGGGTTTGCCCACGGTGATGCTGGTGCCCGGCGGCATCCGCGACCTGCTGGCGCGTTTCCTTAAACGCGCGCTGCCGCAACTCAAGGTTATTTCACAGGAAGAAGTGCCCGGCTTCAAAACCATCCGGGTGACATCCATGGTGGGGGGTAGAGCATGAACGCAAGAAAATTCATCGCGGCCAGTTCGCGCGCGGCCTTGCAACTGGTGCGTGCCGAGCTGGGTGCCGAAGCGGTGATCCTGTCCAACCGCAAGGTGGCGGGCGGGGTCGAGATCGTGGCGATGGCGGGCAGTGAGCTGGCACATCTGAACGAAACCCGCGCGGTGGCGCACCACGTCGAACAGACAGCTCCCGCGCCGCGTGAACGCGTGTCGGCGCGCGCCCTGAATCAGGCGGCCGCATTGGGCGCGAAAGTGATCACGGCGCAGGTGGAGCGGGCCGTGCCGCCGCACGCTGTTGCAACGCCGGCAAACAATGAAACACAACAGATGATGCGGGAATTGAAGTCCATGCACGACAAGATGCAGGCGCAGATGGCCGGCATGGCATGGAGCACTTTGCAGCAACAGGATCCGCAGCGCAGCGGTCTGTTGCGCGATCTGGTCAATGTCGGTTTCAGCCCGGCACTGTCGCGCCTGCTTCTGGACAAGATGCCACCCGCTGCCGATATCGCATGGGTGAAACGGATTCTGGCGCACAACCTGTGCGTGGCATCGGCACGCGAGGATGTGGTAGCGCGCGGCGGTGTGTATGCGCTGGTCGGGCCCACCGGGGTCGGCAAGACCACCACCACCGCCAAACTTGCGGCGCGTGCGGTGGTGCGCTACGGTGCGGACAAGGTGGCGCTGGTTACCACCGATAGCTACCGTGTCGGTGCTTTCGAGCAACTGCGCATTTACGCCAAGATTCTCGGCGTCAGCGTGCACGCGGTACGCGATGCGCACGATCTGCAGCTGACCTTGTCCGGCCTGAAACACAAACATCTGGTGCTGATCGACACCATGGGTGTCGGCCAGCGCGACAGCCGCGTGGCGGAGCAGACCCGCATGTTCGATGAAGCGGGAATCAAACGTTTGTTGCTGTTGAATGCGACCGCCGCCGGCGGCACGCTGGACGATGTGGTGAAGATGTACGGCGGAAGCGGTGTGGCCGGTTGCATCCCGACCAAGCTGGACGAGGCAGTGCAACTCGGCACGGTGCTGGATGTGGTGGCACGGCACAAACTGTTGCTGCACTACATCGCCAGCGGCCAGCGTGTGCCGGAGGATTTGCACGAGGTGAACGTGGACTATCTGCTGCACCGTGCATTCAAGGATATCGGCAAGCCATCCGCATTTGCCCTGCAGGATATGGAATTCCCGGCGTTCATGGCGGGGCTGGAAAAAGGCACGGTGGCACGGAGTGAATATGCGCTCTGACACGATGATCACCGATCAGGCGGCAGGCTTGCGCAAGTTGCTGGCACGCAGCAGCGCCCGGGTGATCACCGTACTCGGCGCGCGCGACGGGCTGGGGGCAACCAGTCTGGTCATCAATCTGGCGGCGGTATTCACCCGTACCGGCAAGGATGTGCTGGTGCTGGATGAGAACCAGTCGCACGCCAATGTGGCACAGACCCTGGGTTTGCATCCGCGCTATGACTTGCTGCATGCGGCGCGCGGGGACAAGACCTGGCATGACGTGCTGTTGCAGTGCAACGATGGCATGGCGGTGTTGCCCCTTGCGCGGGCGATGGCGGCCCTGCCGCAGATGGGGACAGCGGAACGCGCGCGTCTGCTCGAGTCTCTGCTGGCGGCGGCGGCCAGTCGTGACATGGTGCTGGTCGATGCGGCACGCGGCGGCGCTTCGCTGTGTGCCAGCCTGTCCGGCGATGAGCCGCTGTTGCTGGTGTTGAATCCGACCACCAGCGGCATCACTGAAAGTTATGCGCTGTTGAAGCAGATGGCGCTGCACCACGGGCGCCAGGCGTTCGCCATCGTGGTGAACCGGGTCGGCAGCGAGCGTGAGGCATTGGCCGTGTTCGATAACATGGCACGGGTGGCACATCATCATTTGCAGGTACGCCTTGAATATCTGGGCTATATTCCGGTTGATGAAAAGCTGAAACGTGCGACACAATTGCACCGCCCGGTGGTGGAGGCTTTTCCTGACGCGGCAGCCTCGATGGCGCTGCGCGAGGTGGTGCAGGGTATGTTGTGTGTACCCGCAGTACATGGGCAGGACGGGCTGGACGGCGTGATGCGACGGCTGTTTGGCAATCGGACTGTGGATCGGGGGTCGGTCCGGTATAACGGGCTGAAATCCGACATACAGAGCGGATTGGTCGCCCTGACATGAACACCGCTGTCGCCCTCCGCACCGAGTCGGGGCGCCCGCGACGCGGTGGGGCGGAGCCCTCTGGTTCGGGAGCGGGCGCATCGCACCTCCTCCCGCAATCGGCCGACTCCGTCGGTAACGTGTCGGAGGTGCGCCCGCGACGCGGTGGGGCGGAGCCCTCTGGTTCGGGAGTGGGCAGGAATGGGAAAAAGACAAGCATGTACACCGCCAACGGATTGAACGACAAAAACCAGTGCCTGCAGGAACATGCGGTACTGGTGAAGCGCATCGCGCATCACATGATGCTGAAATTACCGGGCAGCGTGGAGGTGGACGACCTGATCCAGGCCGGCATGATCGGTTTGCTGGATGCGGCCAGCCGTTATGACGAACTACGCGGGGCACAATTCGAGACCTATGCCGCGCAGCGCATCCGTGGCGCGATGCTGGATGAGTTGCGCGGGGCGGACTGGCTGCCGCGCAGTTTGCGCCGTGACACAAGACGTATTGAAAATGCAATCAGCCGCCTGCAACAGAGGCTGGGGCGCGCGCCGAGTGAGTCCGAGATCGCCAAGGAAATGGGAGTGAGTCTGCAGGACTATCAGCAGTTGCTTCAGGAATCGCGCGGCTCGCAGCTGATGTATTACGAAGATTTTCACAACGAAGATCAGGAAAGTTTCTTTGATCGGCACGATTTCAGCACCGAAGCGAACCCGCTGGAGTTATTGCAGGATGAGCGCTTCCGCGCGGCTTTGGTGCAGGCCATCGGACGCCTGCCGGAGCGCGAGCGGCAGTTGATGGGTATGCACTACGAGCAGGACATGAACCTGCGCGAGATTGGCGAAGTAATGGGGGTGTCGGAATCGCGTATCTGCCAGATCCATAGCCAGGCCGTGGCGCGTTTGCGCACCTCGCTGCGGGGATATTGATGGACATCCTCAGCTTGATGGGGCTGGTCATTGCCGTGGGCGGCATCCTCGGCGGCCAGTTTCTGGAAGGCGGTTCGATCAATGTGCTGCTGCAACTGGCGGCATTTCTCATCGTGATGGGTGGTACGCTGGGTGCGGTTATGGTGCAACATCCGATGAGTGTGTTTGTGACCGGCATCAAGATGGCGCGCTGGGTGTTCGTCACCCCCAAGATCGACAAGCAGCGGTTGATCTACCGTATGACCGCCTGGGGCAATGCCGCGCGCAAGGATGGCGTCCTGTCCCTGGAAGGTCAGATCAGGTCGGCGGGGGATCCATTTTTGCAAAAAGGGCTGCAACTGCTGGTGGATGGCAACAGTGCGGAGAAGATTCGCGCCGTGCTCGACATCGACTTGAACACTTATGAAACACAGCGCTGGCAGGCGGCGCGGGTATGGGAGGCGGCTGCGGGCTATGCACCAACCATCGGCATCCTCGGCGCGGTGCTGGGGCTGGTGCATGTGATGCAAAGTCTGGGCGATCCCTCCAAGCTGGGGGCCGGTATCGCCGTTGCTTTCATTGCCACGATCTACGGTGTGGGTTTTGCCAATCTGGTGTTTCTCCCCATTGCCGGAAAATTGAAGATACTCATTGCCAAAGAAGTGACGCTGCGCGAGATGGTGATCGATGGCCTGTGCATGATCGCCAACGCCGAAAACCCGCACTTTATTGAAAATAAATTGAAGGGTTATATTTCCTGAAATGGCGCGCCGGGCAAAAAGACAGGGACCGGACAATCACGAGCGCTGGATGGTTTCCTACGCCGACTTCATCACTCTGCTGTTTGCCTTTTTTGTGGTGATGTACGGCATCTCCTCGGTGAACGAAGGCAAGTACAAGGATTTCAGCGTGTCGATGAGCCAGGTGTTCGGACAGAAAGGAGCGGTCGCGGAAGACGGCGCAATCCGCCTGACCGGGGACGAAATGTATTTCAAGGCGCTGGTGGACAAACGCAACGCGCGGCTGGCGGAAAAACAGCGGAAACAAAACGAGCGCTTGCAAAACTTGACCCGGCGCCTGAATGACAAGCTGGCAGGTTTTGTGAACAAGGGCACGATGAGCATCAGCCAGACCGAGCGCGGCGTCACGCTGGATATCAGTGCCAATATGCTGTTTTTGCCGGGAGATGCCGCTCTGCAGCGGGAAGCGGTGGCATCGCTGCGGGACATCGCAAAGATCCTGTTGAGTGAGGAGTTGCCGGTGGAAGTCGAGGGTTATACCGACAATCTGCCGATCAGTACGGCCAAATTCCCGTCCAATTGGGAGCTTTCCGCGACGCGTGCCAGCAGTGTGGTGCGCCTGTTCATCGAGCAGGGCATTAATGCAGACCGGTTGAAGGCAATCGGTCATGCCGACAATAATCCGGTTGCCGACAACGACAGCGCCGAAGGTCGCTCACGCAACCGCCGCGTCACTGTCACCGTGCTGGCCGCGCCGCCGGAAGCGCCGCTTTCAACCGGGCCGAACTGATTGGTATTGTCGTTTTGAATCCTGGCAGCGAAAGATCAACTCCGTCGGGTTAAAACCCGACCCACAAAATCGTCACTACTTTCCCTGTGGGTCGGGTTTTAACCCGACAGGGTTTTAATTCGGCTGATTGCCCGGCAGGGCATATCGCTCCGCCAGATGGCGCTGCAAGCCGTGCACCAGGTTCTGCGTCAGTTCGGCCTGCAATTCTTCCAGCGGCACGGTGATGCCAAGTTCAATACACTGCGTGACGCGCAGCCCGTGATAGCCGCAGGGATTGATGTTGGCAAACGGTGTCATGTCCATATCCACATTGAACGACAGGCCGTGGTAGCAGCAGCCGTTTTTGATCTTCAGACCGAGTGCGGCGATCTTCGCATCTTCGACGTATACACCGGGGGCATCTGTGCGTCCCCTTGCTTTTATTCCATGTTCCGCCAGCACACCGATCACCGCGTGTTCCATCAGGCGCACCAGCTCGCGCACGTTGATCTGCCAGCGGTGCAGATCGAGCAGCAGGTAGGCGACGATTTGGCCGGGGCCGTGGTAGGTGATCTGCCCGCCGCGATCAATTTTGACCACCGGGATCGTGGTCGCCTGCAGCAGATGTTCCGGCTTGCCGGCCTGTCCCAGTGTGTAAGTCGGCGGGTGCTGCACCAGCCATATTTCATCCGCCGTGTCGCGCGTGCGCGCGGCGGTGAAGCGCTGCATGGCGCGCCAGGTCGGTTCGTATTCGACCAGGCCGAGGGCGCGGATATGCAGCGGCGGATGGGAATTCATAACACCATCTTGACCATTGGATGCGATGACAGGTCGCGGTACAGATTGTCGAGCTGTTCGCGCGAGGTGGCGCGCACGGTGCAGGTGAGACTGAGGTAGCGCCCGGTGCTGCTGGGGCGCGTGGTGATTGAGGCGGCATCGAAGTCCGGCGCATGCGCGCGCACCACCCGCGCGATGGCTTCGGTCAGGCCCGGCTCGGTGAAACCGAACACCTTGAGCGGGAAGTCACACGGGTAATTGATCAGCGAGGCTTCTGCTTCGTTCATTTGCGCATCACCTCGCGCTTGAAGGTCTGATACAGCTCATACATTCTGGTGAACATCGCACCCGGTCTGCCGTCGCCGACCGCCTTGCCGTCGAGGGTGGTGACGGCGAGCACTTCGCGCGTGGAAGAAGTCAGCAATAACTCGTCCGCGCTGAACAATTCTTCCTTCAGGATGCGGCGCACCAAGTGCGGGATGCCGTTGGCGGCGGCAAGTTCGAGCAGCACATCGTAAGTGATGCCCGGCAGCATCAGGTTGTCCTTCGGCGGCGCCAGCAGCACGCCGTCCCTGACCACGAAGATGTTGCTGGCCGCGCCTTCGGTGAGGAAGCTGTCGTCGCGGATCAGGATGGCCTCGGCACAGCCGGCGGTGACGGCAGACTGGCGCAACAACACATTGGGCAGCAGCGCGATGGCCTTGATGTCGCAGCGCAGCCAGCGGTTGTCCTGCGCGGTGATGCAGGCGACGCCGCTTTGCAACAGCGCGGCGGGCGGATGCACGAGCGGGTTGCTCATGGCGAATACAGTGGGCGCCACCGGCGGATTGGGGAAGGCGTGGTCGCGCGGCGCCACGCCGCGCGTAATGTGCAGGTACAGGTATTGGTCTTCCAGCGTGTTGCGTGCGATCAGCTCGGTGAGGATGGCGACCCATTCATCCTCCGTGTGCGGATTGGGCAACTGGATGCCGTCCAGGCTGTGCTGCAACCGAGCCAGGTGTTCGCGCAGGCGGAAGGCGCGGCGCGAATAGACCGGGATGACTTCATACACACCGTCGCCGAAGATGAAACCGCGATCCAGCACCGGCACCTTTGCATGTTCGATGGGCATGAAGCTACCGTTGAAATAGATGGTCATCGCACACCTCCTTATCTGAACAGCAAACGGATTGTATCGACGCCGCGCGCAAACACGTTTGCCAGCGGCACACGCTGCAATGCTACCACCGGTGCGTCGAGCCAAGGCTTGCCATCCAGCGCCAGATGCAGGATACCGACCTGTTGTTCGCGGTTGACGGGGGCGACCAGCGGCTCCAGCGTTTCCAGCCGGGCGCTCAAGCGCTCGCGCGCGCCGGCGGGAATGGTCACGTAGCGGTCGGCGACAAAGCCGATGTCGAGCTGGTCTGCCGTGCCTTTCCATACCCGCATGGCTTTAACCGGCTGCTGGCTGCGGTAGAGCAGGATGGCTTCGTACTCGCGAAAACCGTGGTTCAACAGGCGCTGGCTCGCACTATCACGCAGCCCCGCTGTTGCCGCACCGATGACCAGCGCGAGCAGGCGGCGCTGCCCGCGTTGGGCGCTGGTGATGAGGGAAAATCCCAGCCCGTCGACCTGGGCGGCTTGCAGCCCATCCACGTGCGGGTCCAGCCACAGCAAACGGTTGGCGTTGTATTGCTCGATGCCGTTGTAAGTGTATTGGCGCCGGGCGTACCTGGGAATGAGGTCTGGAAAATCGCGCAGCAGCGCTGTCGCCAGCAGCATGAGATCGTGCGCGCTGCTGTAGTGCCCTGCCTCATCGACGCCGCTGGCATTGACGAAATGGGTATCACGCATCTCGAGCCTTCTGGCCTCGGCATTCATCAGATCGGCAAACGCAAGCTCGTGATGGGCGACCGCCTCTGCCAGCACGCGTGCGGCATCGTTGGCCGATTGCACGATCAAGCCATGCAGCAGGTCATCCACCGTCACCTCCTGCCCGGCCTGCAGAAACATGCGCGGCTCCTTGCTTTGCAAACGCAGGGCATATTGGGTGGGGGTGACTTGCCGGCGCAGGGAAAGATTGCCGTCGCGCAACGCGCCGAACACCAGATAGGCGGTCATCAACTTGGTCAGTGCCCCCGGAGCCACGCGTTCATTTGCGTTGTGCTCGACCAGTATTTGCTGGCTGCTGAAGTCGTAGAGCATATATGCCTTGCCGGCCAATTGCGGTTCCGTCGGCAGTGCCTGGGCGGGGGTGAGCAGACCCGATAGGGCGAGTAACAGTGGCAGGAAGAGCTTCATAAGGGTGGGGAATAGGAGTGCACTGATGATCGAGAAAAGAGCGGTTGAGCCACAGATAAAATACGAACAACCCTCATGCCTGCATCGCTATTGGGCTGAAACATCAACCCGGCATAATCTGAAGACTTGTCTGGGCTCATCCATGGCCGGGGATGGTTTAAATGTTTTACAGTCGGCCTCGGTGCGACAGCCCGCTAACCGGTGATGGCGCATTGGACTGCCTGCTCAGCCTGTTCTTGAGCCTGGGCGGTGATCTGGTCAGCCATGCCGGGGTCGATGCCCAGCGCGATCCATTCTTCTGCAGTGACTTCGCGTCCGACCGGCTCGTACAGGCCGTTCAGGGGGATCAATTTTTCGGTGATGTGGATGATGTGCGCCAACGGGAGTATTTCTTCCGCGTCCTGCGCATCAAGCACGTGGTGGCAGCGTATCGCGGCAACGAGCTGCTCCGGAAGGTTCCAGTGTCTGGCGAGTTCAGCACCCAATTCGTCGTGGGTAATTTCCAGTAAATCACGCTCTACTTCGATGGCCAGCCGTTCCGTTTCGATGGCCAGCCGCGTGTGCAGATCATCGCTGCGTTGCGGGTCCAGATAAGCCAGGGCCAGATAGCCGATGTCGTGCAACATGCCGGCCAGGAAAATCAGGTCGTCGGGCGGGCGTTTGGCCGGCGGCATGGCGCGCACCACGGGCAGCATGGCAAACGCAACGCACATGCTGTGCAACCACAGCTCTTGTGGATCGAAGCGCCCGATGGGTTGGCTGGTCAATGACATGACGGCGATACCGGTGGCAACCGATTTGACGCGGGTGAGCCCGAGCATTACGGCCGCCTCGTTCACCGAGATGATTTTGCGCGAGGTGCCAAGCAACGGTGAGTTGGCGAGGCCGATAAGGCGTGCCGAAATCAGCGGATCCTGCGCGATCAGCAACATCATCTGCTGCTCACCCTGCTCGGTATCCAGCTTGAGTGAGAGCAGCTTTTGCGCGATGACCGGAAAGGCGGGCAAGTCCTGCAGGTTGCACAAAGCCTGGCGCAGATCGATGGGGGTGCTCATGTGAACTTGCCTCTTGGGGAGTGATGCCGCGATTTTAGCCGCTTGAGCTATTTTTTCGCAGGGTTTTTATTGAGCTTTCGTTGCAGGGTGCGGCGGTGCATGTTGAGCAGGCGCGCGGTGGCCGAGATGTTGCCATTTTGTTCCTGCAGCACGCGGTTGATGTGTTCCCATTCCAGGCGTTCGACCGTGGCAGGTTGTGCATCGAACGCGCTGTCAGGATTGGCCTGGTGGCCGAAAGCGGCGACGATCTCGTCAGCGTTGGCCGGTTTGGACAGATACTGGGTCGCGCCCAGTTTGATTGCCTCCACCGCAGTCGCGATGCTGGCATAGCCGGTCAGCATCACGATGCGCGTGTTGGGGTCGAGTTCGTGCAGGCGCTGCACCAGCACTAGGCCGGACGCGCCGTGCATCTTGAGGTCGATCACCGCGTATTCGGGCGGATTCACTTCGGCCAGCGGCAATGCGTTCTCCACGCTGTCTGTGCTTTCCACCGTGTAACCGCGCTTCGCCAGCGCGCGTTTCAGGACACCGCGGAAAGTGTCATCGTCATCGACCAGCAGCAAGGTCGGCAAGTCATTCATGGGCGTCTCACGCGTTTGTCTTGTGGCAGGGCAGAATGACTTCGGTGGTTGCACCGCCGCCTTCCCGGTTGAACAGGCGCACGCTGCCGCCCAGATGTTCCAGGGTGGCATTGGCCAGGAACAATCCCAGTCCGCGCCCCTCCTGTTTGGTGGTGAAAAAAGCGGCACCGGCGCGTGCGGCGGCTTCCGGGGTGAGGCCGGGGCCGTGGTCACGAATCTCCAGCACGGTGTGCTTGTCGTCCCAGTGCAGCAGGATGTCCATTTCGTCCGGTGAGGCATCTGCCGCGTTGTTGAAAAGATTCAGCAGCGCGGCGCGCAGGGCGGGATCACCGCGCAGTTGTGGCGCAGGGGGTGAGCCTGTGACTTGATAGCGGTAGTGCACGGCGGGGCGCAGCAACTGCCATTCATCCAGCACATCGGGAATGAAACTGTCGATGCTCACTTCATGCGGGACTTCCTGCGCCTGGCGGATGAGGGTATCGAGGATGCGTTTGCAGTTCTTTACCTGATCATCGAGCAGTGACAAATTTTCCTTCTGCTCCGGTGAGCGGCAGTCGTTGCGCATCTCGCCGATGACCACTGCCATGGTGGACAGCGGCGTGCCCATCTCGTGCGCGGCACTGGCGGCCAGCGTGCCGAGTGAAACAATGCGCTCGTTGCGCAGCGTCTCTTCGCGCAAACGGTTGAGCTGGGCCTCGCGCAGGCGGATCGCCGCCGCCATTTCCACCGCGAAATAGGCAATCACGACTGCGCTGATGACAAAGCCCAGCCACATGCCCAGCACGTGGGTGCCGAATGCGTCATCGACCGGTGGCGCGGTGCTGGCGGCCGCCTCGACCGGGAGCGGCGAGTCTTCCGCCGGTGCGCGGCAGTAATCGTCATCCGCCAGTTCCGGCTGTGCCAGATGCCGGGCGTGATCAATCGGCGTTAGTGTCTGGGACATTTGCGGACCGTGCTGTGCATGGCCGACAAGGGGTAACGGCACATGCCACAGCATCAGCAGGCTGTAACAACTCACCGTCAGTGCGGCCATGGCCCAAGTGTGCCGGCGTGGCAGCGTGGCCGCCGCCAGCACCAGCGGCAGCAGATAAAACGAGATGAAGGGGTTGGTCGAGCCGCCACTGTAGTAGAGCAGCACGGTCAGGGCGAGCACGTCCAGTGACAACTGCGCAAACAGTTCCAGGTTGCCCACCGGATAGTCGCGCGTCAACCGCCACCAGGTCAGGGTGTTGACGAGCCCCAGCAGGCCGACAGTGACAAGCATGGGCAGCCAGTCGAAGGACTGGCTGACAAAACGGTATGCGAAGAGCAGCGCGGTCACTTGCGCGAGGATCGCCGCGTTGCGCAGCAGCATGAGGCGGCGCAGATGTGAGTGCCCGGTCTGGGTGGCAAGGAGGGAGGCGTGCATGGTGCGGATTCTACCGGAAGCCCGCCGTTACTGGCGTGCGACAAAATGCCGCAGGGTTGCGCCGGGAAAATTTTATAGAATCATGCTTCGAATATGAATCTATTATTTTTGTGAACGAAAACCCTTGGGAGGATATGAGCATGAGGATGAAAATAAAATTGAGTGTGGTGGCCGTGGCACTGGCATTAGGTTCATCGGCGCAAGCGGCGGAAGACTCGTTGCCGGAAGTCAATGTCAGCGCCACGCGCGATGCAGACACCGCGCCGGCTGCCAGCGCCGTCCTTGACGCCGCCGACCTCGCGGCGACCCGCGCGGCCACCAGCGACAGCGCCAGCCTTTTGCGCGACGTACCGGGCGTGAGCCTCTACGGTGCCGGCGGCGTTTCCAGCCTGCCGTCGATCCATGGCCTCGCCGACGACCGCTTGCGTGTCAAGGTCGACGGCATGGACCTGCTCTCCGCCTGCCCCAACCACATGAACCCGGCACTGTCGTATCTGGATCCCTCGCAGGTCGGCTCGATCAAGGTCTACGCCGGCCTTGCCCCCGTCAGCGTCGGCGGCGACAGCATCGGCGGTTCGATCATCGCTGAGACACTCGCCCCCGTGTTTGCCGCACCCGGCGAGGGCAGCATTTCCAGTGGTGAAGTCGGCGCATTCTACCGCAGCAACGGCGATGCCATGGGCGGGAACCTGGCCGCCACCCTCGCGACCGAGAGCTTCAATATTTCCTACACCGGCGGCATCGCGAAATCCGACAATTACGATGCCGGTGGCGACTTCAAGCAAAACATTTTCGGGGCAGGCAACGATCCCTACTTCACCGGCCGTCCCGGCCACACCCTGCCACTCAACGAGGTCGGATCAACCGCCTACGACACGCGCAACCATACGCTGGGACTGGCGTTCCGCGGCGGCAATCATATCTTTGAAGCGAAATACGGATACCAGGACTTGCCCGAGCAGCTGTGGCCGAACCA
>DISA01000001.1 GCA_002421915.1 Gallionellaceae bacterium UBA6222 | reverse complement strand
ACCATCGGACCGCGCCAGACCATCGGCGTCTCGACATCGACCATGAAACCGATGGACATCGCCTGCAGGCCGTAAGCCTCGAGCGGTTCCATGCTCTTGCCATCGCGGGACTCCGGTTGCTGCCCGGCCAGACCCAGCATCTGCGGCTGCGACGGACCGTAGATGTCGGCGTCGAGAATGCCGACCCGGGCACCTTCCTGGGCCAGCGCCAAGGCCAGGTTGACCGCTGTCGTGCTCTTGCCGACGCCGCCTTTGCCGGAGGCAACGGCGATGATGTTCTTGACCCCCGGCAGCAGCTTGACCCCCATCTGCACGGAGTGTGCAACGATTTTGCTGAAGACGTTGGCAGAAACGTTGCCAACACCCGGCACCGTCCGCACGGCTGCAATCACCTGCTTGCGGATGGCGTCAATCTGGCTCTTGGCCGGGTAAGCCAACTCGATATCGAAGGAAACATCGTCGCCGTCGAACTTGATGTTCTTCACCGCCTTGCCAGCGACGAAATCCTTGCCTGTATTCGGGTCAACCGCTGCGGATAGCGCGGTTCTGATCTGCTGTTCTGTAAGACTCATGGAAGCTCCGGGTTCAGGATGGCCGCCGGGAAATACCCGAGCGATTTTGTCCAGTATACCCTAAACCAGCACGCTGATCAGGCAGCCTGAACAGTATCCAGACGATAGCCCTGCCCATAGACCGAAGAAAGCATCAACCCGCTCTCGCCGGCCAGGCCAAGCTTCTTGCGCAAGCGGCTGGCGTGGGTATCGACGGTACGCGTATCGACATCGACCTCGCGCGCCCAGACGCCGGCCAGCAACTCCTCGCGGGACAGAACACGGCCGACATTGCGCAACAGGATGACGGCCAATTCGAACTCCCGCTGGGTCAGATCGACTTCGGCGCCGCCCAGGCGGATTCGACGACCTTCGAGATCGATTTCGATACTGCCGAACTGGAGCAGACTCTGGCGCGGCCTCCGACGCCGCAACAGGACATGGACCCGGGCCATGAACTCCATGTAGCGAACCGGCTTGGGAATATAGTCATCGGCCCCCATACGCAGAATGTCCGAGGCAGCCTCCTCGTCGGTGCGAGCGGTACAGAAGACCACCGGCACCTCCCATCCGAACCGTTCGCGAACCTGCCTGAGCACCTCGTCGCCCCCCATGTCGGGCAGATTCCAGTCGATGACGAAAAAGTCGAAGCTGCGGCTCTTCAAGGCCTCCAGGCAGGAGGCCCCATCGGCAAACACTTCGACCTGATGCCCCTCGCTTCTCAACAGCGCCTTGAGCACCTCGGCCTGGCTGCGACTATCTTCCACCACTGCGAAAATCATATTACCTCCCATGTCGCGCGAATTCTGCGCTGAACATCAGCGCTCGGCAACAATGCCAACGGCGTCTTTTACCAAGCGCGGGCACTCATTTAGCTTCCCAAACATTTCACCCCGACTGACGCACCGGGCCAACGGGAACCCGCGCCGGCCTTCCTCGCGGTAAAATTCCGCTTTACCTTTAAAGCCTTGCCCCCCCCATGTCGCGCAAAATCCTCGTCACCTCCGCCCTGCCCTACGCCAACGGCAGCATCCACCTCGGCCACCTGGTCGAATACATCCAGACCGACATCTGGGTGCGCTTCCAGAAGATGCGCGGCCATGAATGCCACTACGTGTGCGCCGACGACACCCACGGCACGCCCATCATGCTGCGCGCAGAGAAGGAAGGCGTCACGCCGGAACAGCTGATCGCCCGCGTCTGGCAGGAGCATTTCGATGACTTCGCCGCTTTCCACGTGCAGTTCGACAACTATGGCTCGACCAACTCGGCCGAGAACAAGGAAAGCGCCCAGAGCATCTACCGCACGCTGAAAGCCAACGGCCTGATCGAAGTGCGCTCCATCGAGCAGTATTACGATCCCGTCAAGAACATGTTCCTGCCGGACCGCTTCATTAAGGGCGAATGCCCGAAGTGCCACGCCAAAGACCAATACGGCGATAACTGCGAAGTGTGCGGCGCGGCCTACGCGCCCACCGACTTGATCAACCCGTTTTCCGCCGTGTCCGGCGCAGCGCCGGTACTGCGTAACTCCGACCACTACTTCTTCAAACTCTCAGATCCGCGCTGCCAGAACTTCCTGCGCGAATGGACACGCGGCGGCTCGCTGCAGGCCGAGGCCGCCAACAAGATGCAGGAATGGCTGGGTGCGGAAGGCGAGAACAAACTCACCGACTGGGACATCTCGCGCGACGCGCCCTATTTCGGCTTCGAGATCCCCGATGCGCCGGGCAAGTATTTCTATGTGTGGCTGGATGCGCCAGTGGGGTACATGGGCAGCTTCAAGCAACTCTGCAACCTCCCCTCGCCCGCGAGCGGGAGAGGGGCTGGGGGAGAGGGTGCTCCCTTGAATTTCGACGACTACTGGAAACAAGGCTCCGGCGCCGAGCTGTACCACTTCATCGGCAAAGATATCCTCTACTTCCACGCCTTGTTCTGGCCTGCCATGCTGCAGCACGCTGGTTTCCGCACGCCGACCAAACTGTTCGCCCACGGTTTCCTCACCGTCAACGGCGAGAAAATGAGCAAATCGCGCGGCACCTTCATCACCGCGCGCAGCTATGTCGACCACATCAAGAACACCGAATACCTGCGCTACTACTACGCTGCCAAACTGAACGGCACGATGGAAGACATCGACCTCAACCTCGAAGACTTTGTGGCCAAGGTGAACAGCGATCTGATCGGCAAATACATCAACATCGCCAGCCGTTGCGCGGGATTCATCAGCAAGAAGTTCGACGGCAAGATCGTTCTTCCTCAAAATATGTTCAATTATGGGAGCGAATCCCAAGGCGTCGAGTCAGACTCACTGCAGGCTATGTTTGCATCAAGAGCATCTGTTATAGCCGAACTGTATGAGAGCCGCGATTACGCCAAGGCGCTTCGGGAAATCATGGCTTTGGCCGACCAGGCTAATCAGTACATTGCTGAAATGGCCCCCTGGGTATTGGCCAAGCAGGAAGGTCAGGAGGAAAAGCTGCAAACTGTATGCAGTAGTGCCCTCAATCTCTTCCGCCTGCTTACGCTATATTTGAAACCGGTATTGCCGGAACTGGCCCATCAGGTTGAGCAATTCCTTAATATTCCTCCACTGCAATGGAGCGATGCGCAAACCATTTTGCAGCGTCACACCATCAACGAATACAAACACCTCGCCACCCGCCTCGATCCAAAACTGATCGAAGCGATGGTTGCCGCCAACCAGGAAAATCTGAAACCCATGACCGAATCTCATTCCGAAACACGCCACGCCGAACATCAGCAGCATGCCATCGCACCGATCGCCGAGACCATCAGCATCGACGATTTCAGCAAGGTCGATCTGCGTGTGGCGCGCATTGCCAATGCCGAGCATGTGGAAGGCGCGGAGAAGTTATTGAAGCTGACGCTGGACATCGGCGAGGCGCAGCCGCGCACGGTGTTCGCCGGCATCAAGTCGGCTTACGATCCGGAGAAACTCAAAGGCCGCATGACGGTGATGGTCGCCAACCTTGCACCGCGCAAGATGAAGTTCGGCTTGAGCGAAGGCATGGTGCTGGCGGCTTCCGGTGAGACACCGGGCTTGTTCATCCTGTCGCCGGATGACGGTGCACAGCCGGGCATGCGCATCAAGTAAGCACCCCGTCATTCCCGCGCAGGCGGGAATCTAGTTGAATGAATAAACTGGGTTCCCGCCTGCGCGGGAATGACGAAGTTGCTTCACCCATTGGAGCTCGACATGGACTACGACATCCTCATCATCGGTTCCGGCCCCGCCGGTCAGCATGCGGCCTGGCAGGCGGCACGCATGGGCAAGCGCGCGGCGATCATCGAGCGTAAACCGAAGATCGGCGGCGCGGGCTTGCAGACCGGCACCATCCCCAGCAAAGCGATGCGCGAAGTGGCTTATCTGCTGTCGCGTTCCGGTGGCATGCGTTCCGCTATCGCGCCGGACAGTCGCAGCCGTCACGGTCTGTTGGCCGATGCGGTGCGCCGCAAAGAAGATGTGATCGCGCAGCAGGAATCGGTCATCCTGCAACGCCTGCTGAAACACGGCGTGGTGCTAATCCCCGGCGAAGCATCCTTCATCGACGAACACACGCTGCAAGTCACCGACGCCTCCGGCAACACGCGCACGCTCTCGGCACAGGTCATCCTGCTCGCGGCCGGTTCGCGGCCGCGCCGCCCGGCGAGCATCCCCTTCGACAAGAAGACGGTGCTCGATTCCACCTCCATCCTCAACCTGCGCCATCTGCCCGACAGCCTGCTGGTGGTCGGCGGCGGCGTGATCGCCTGTGAATTCGTTTCCATCTTCGCCGCGCTCGGCGTGCGGGTATCGGTGGTGGATAGCCATGCACAATTGCTGGATTATTTAAGCGATGATGTGGTTGGTGTGCTGGTCGACAGTTTCCTCGGCATGGGCGTCAGCTTCCACATGGAAGAACGCGTGGCCGAGATCCGCCGCGAAGAAAACGGTGTTGTCACGCATCTTTCGAGTGGCAAGGAATTCCGCACCGATGCAGTGCTGTTCGCGCAGGGCCGCGAACCCAACAGCGCGGGCATACTGGCGGAACGTGCCGGTGTCGGAATGGATGCGGGTTGGATCACGGTCAACCCGCATTTCCAAACCAGCGTACCGCACATCTACGCAGTGGGCGACCTGATCGGGCGCCCCGCGCTCGCCTCGACCGGGATGGAACAGGGCCGTATCGCCGTACTGCACGCGTTCGGCGGCGCGGAGCAGCAGTCCGCCGGGAACCTGCCGATGGCGGTATACACCATCCCCGAGATATCCTACGTCGGCAAGACCGAAAAGGAAGTGCAGCAGGAAAACATCCCCTACGTAATCGGTCGCACCTCTTTCAAGGATAGTGCGCGCGGACAGATCAACGGCGACATGCACGGCCTACTGAAACTGGTCGTAGATGCGCGTAACGGGAAATTACTGGGGGTGCATATCGTCGGCGAGCAGGCCAGCGAACTTGTGCACATCGGCCAACTGGTGATGAATCTGAACGGCAGCGTGCACGACCTAATCAGCAACGTGTTCAACTACCCGACGCTGGCAGAATGCTACAAACTGGCCGCGCTGGATTGCACGCACCAACTGGAGTATCGCAGCGCAAGTTAAGGATCGAGTAGGGGACGAAGTTACCCTCGTCGCCCTCTCACACCACCGTACATGCGGTTCCGCATACGGCGGTTCATTAAACATGCTGGAAGCGCTGCCGGGTGTTCAGCAACGAAACCAACCCCAGTGCATCAAAGAAGCGCCTTGGATAGGCCTCGTTCATGTGGCTCGCTCCGGCGTTCCACCAAGGGCCGCGTCCGTTGTTTGCCGATTTCCATGCTCGCATTTCATCCAGCCCACGCGCTTGGAGGCGCTCCGGGTGGCCGGTCGCTTCCAGTGCGTAGACCGTCTCGGAGAGATCGACGCCAAATGGTTCGTCCACGTAGAGAGGTCGTGCAATACCGATCAAGCTCTGTGCGAAGTCGGCATAGATGCGCCAGTCGCGAATCGCATTCGCGTTGGCCAACGTGTTGCGCGACATCGTGCTGCGAAAGCCCATGTGGTAGAGCTTGGCAGACTGACTGCGCAGACAGGCTTCGATGTCGCGCAAACTCTCGCGATAGGTCAGTTGGGCGAACGCCATACACAGAAACTGGTCGAGACAAGTGAAGTGTTTGACCTTGTGCTCTCCGTCGTAGCGAGCGACACATCTGCGGAAAGTGGTCAGCGGCAAGTGCGACATCACTTGCGCAAAAACAAGTTTGCCCGTGTTCATTGGCATTCCTCGCAATCGGGTTGGAGATACCCCGAATGCTACGTGCCAAGTTCAAATCGAGACCAGACTTAACCATGAAATATCTTCGTTCCTTCAATCTATTACAATCAACTCGACGGGCAACGTTGGGACGCTAGTGGCTCCAGATATTCCGTGACTGCATC
>DISA01000090.1 GCA_002421915.1 Gallionellaceae bacterium UBA6222 | reverse complement strand
AGGCCGGGTCGATCACGCGCATGTCCAGACTCAACACTTTGCATAAGCCATCGAGCGCGCGCGGATACACGCCGGACAGCCACATCGAATAGGGGCGGCGCTGGCCATCGGGCAGGATCAGTTCTTTCAAGCCAAGCACGAAGTCGTCACCGCTACCCGCGTTGGCGATGTCCACCGTCCAGCTCATGGTGCCATCGACCCCGGTCTTGGGTTCTTTCTTGGCGAACAGCGCATCCATCATCGGCGTGGTCGCGCCGTCGCAGACTTCGAGCGCGCCCAGGGCTTCGATACGGTATTTCAGCAAGTGCGCAAAGGCGGCCACCAGGCTTGGCATGCGTTTTATCTCGCCATCGGGCGGCATTGGCATGTCGAAAGCATCGTCGCCGGCGGTCTTCATCAGCATTTCCAGCTTCATGCGGATCCATACCGGGTCCTGGGTGCGCATATCCATCGACAGCGATTTTGCCAGTGCGCCAAGCCCGCGCGGCTGCTCCGAACCGTTCACCCATACTTCGAACGGGTGGTTGCAACCGTTGCTGGTGTGCGAAACGAACGCGACAAAACTGCCGAGCGCGTGCTTCACCACAGGCGATGTCCAGCCTTCACTGCCGGTAGTGAGGGCTGGACGACCCGGCCAGCGCAGGG
Organism: Gallionellaceae bacterium UBA6222; assembly: GCA_002421915.1. Classification (GTDB taxonomy): domain Bacteria; phylum Pseudomonadota; class Gammaproteobacteria; order Burkholderiales; family Gallionellaceae; genus Sideroxyarcus. The sequence goes on along the minus strand of DISA01000090.1, from coordinate 9,949 downwards.
AGGCGAGTGCCGGTTTTGGGGCGGCTTCCAGCAGGATGCGCCGGTCCTGGTCGAACACGAAGTCCTGCGGTTGGTCTTCTTTCTTTTCCGGTGTGACCGACAATACCGAGCCGAGCACGCTGTTCGGGCGGTAGGTTGCCAGACCTTTCAATCCTGCTTTCCAGGCCTCGGTGTAGAGGTCTTTGAAATCCTCGTACGGATAATCGCCAGGCACATTGACGGTCTTGCTGATCGAAGTATCGATGTAGGGTGCGACGGCAGCGACCATTTTCATGTGGTCGATGGCGGAGATGTCCAGCGCGGAGGCAAAGGTGGGCGGCAGATTGTCCACGTCGCCGCCTTGCTGTTTGAACACGCGCCAGGCGTGATCTTCCACCGAGTAGTCCTTGCTGGTGCCGTCCGGCATGCGTTTCTTGCGCGTGTAGAACCACGAGAAAGCCGGTTCGATGCCGTTCGAGGCATTGTCGGCAAAGGCGAGCGAGATGGTGCCGGTGGGCGCGATGGAAAGCAGGTGGCTGTTGCGGATGCCATGCGCCCGGATCTTGTCCTTGATCTCGTCCGGCAGGCGCGAAGCGAAGCGCGGGGCGGCCAGATATTTTTCCGCATCCAGCAGCGGGAATGCGCCGCGTTCCTGTGCCAGTTCCACCGAGGCGAGGTACGCCTCGTCGCGCATGACGCGGGTGATGTCGGCGGCAAAGTCGCGTGCCTCGTCGCTGTCGTAACGCAGACCCAGCATCACCAGCGCATCGCCGAGGCCGGTGAAGCCCAGACCGACACGGCGCTTGTTTGCAGCTTCCTGCTGCTGTTCCGGCAACGGCCATGCGGTCACGTCCAGCACGTTGTCCAGCATGCGAACCGCGGTGCGCACGATCTGCCGGAATGGCTCGTGGTCGAAACCGGCATGGTTCGAGAACGGGTTCTTGACCATGCGCGTCAGGTCGATGGAGCCGAGACAGCAGCAGCCGTAGGGGGGGAGCGGTTGTTCGGCACAGTTGTGGACATACAAGCCATTGGCATCGAAAGCGTGCACATCGGCAACCGTGACGTCATACACGTCTTCCACGCCATCCTCTTCCAGCGACAGTACGGTGGCGACGAAACGTTCCGCATTCGGCTTGCGCTGATAATCAGCCAGCAGGCCGTTCAGTTTGTCCATCTTGTCACTATCCGCAAAGCCGACCAGATCGGCATAACGCACGATATTTTCACCGCTGATAATGAGTTCATGCAGCGCCTGGCACTCATATTCTTTTGCACCGCCCTTTCCGTCAGGCAAAGTCTTCAGGCCCCCGGGGCGACGATTCTGGCAAATGGTGGAGACGACACCGAGACGTTGTAGCATGCGCTGTGCAGCCTGCAGATTGCCAAGGTCGATCTGGGTCAATCGAATACTGATGCCTTTTGCCTGCGAGCCTTGCACCGAGCCGTCGGCGTCGAACATGCCACGCAACGCGCCGCGATAAAAATCGGCCGAGGCGGATTCCATTGCCGGGGTGAAGCGCTTGTTGCCGGGTGTCAGGCCCAGTTCCAGCGCCAGCGTGCGCAGTGCGCCTGTCGCCAGACGATGTTCGCCGCGTCCGTCAACGGGTTTCTGCCAGCCGTTGAAATCGGCGCGGTGCGGTAAGCTGCGAGCGGCTTGTTCGGCGGCGCGCATGACAGCGGCGATTCCGGCGGAGGGAAGACTGTCCGCGCCGTTGGCAACTTTCAATGCGGTGGCATCCCAAACGCTCAATACCGCTTTGTCATTCTTGAGGGTGCCATCGCCGATCAACAGGCCGATCAAATAACCTTCCGCTTCGCTGTGTTTGCCGCTCCATGCGGGCATAGCGCGGTGGTCATTCAACACGATCAGGTCGTTGGCTTTGAGTTCGCCCGCCTTGATCCATTCCGTTTCACGCGCGTAACGCGTCAGCTTTGCAACACGCAGCACTTGATGGTCGGCAGTGAGGCGCAACGAATGGCCCTCGGTCGTGTTCAGGCGCAGGACAGGTTTTGTGCCAGTGAAAAAGAAGCCTTGTGATTCGGTGGTGTAGGGCTTGCCATCCACCATTGCTGTAAACGGCTTGCCGATTAGCTCGCTTACCCGGCGCGCGCCTTGGTCGGTCATCACCCAGGTGTCGGCAGTGACACACGGGTTCGTAGCCTCGATCAATTCGCAATACGACAGGTTGTTGTCGCGGTTCATTAGGTCGATGAACAGCACACCCGGTTCGGCGTGGTCGTAAGTGCTTTCGATGATCTGTTTCCACAGGTCGGTTGCACGCACCTTGCGATAAACCCACTTGCCGTCGGCACGTTTTGTCGCACCCGCTGCTTTCAGCGCAGCGGACGGTTCCGCGCGATGCACCAGCTCGAACTCATCGTCTTTTTCCACCGCCTGCATCAGTGCATCGGTCACGCCGACCGAGATGTTGAAGTTGCGCAGATCGCCCTGGTCCTTGGCACGAATGAATTTTTCGATGTCGGGGTGGTCGCAGCGCAACACCCCCATCTGTGCGCCGCGCCGGGCACCCGCCGATTCCACCGTCTCGCAGGAACGGTCGAATACGCGCATGTAGGAAATGGGGCCGCTGGCGCGCGAGTTGGTGCCTTTGACATGGGCACCTTCGGGGCGGATGGAAGAAAAGTCATAACCGACACCGCCGCCGCGGCGCATGGTCTCGGCGGCTTGCTGCAAAGCGTCGTAGATGCCGGGCTTGCCCTCGCTGACACCGGAGATGGCATCACCCACCGGTTGCACGAAACAGTTAATAAGTGTGGCCTGGATCTTCAGACCGGCGGCAGAGTTAATGCGCCCGGCGGGAACGAAGCCGTTTTCCTGTGCCAGGAAGAAGGCTTCTTCCCATTTGGCGCGCTGTTCCGGTTTTTCTGCCTGCGCCAGGCCGCGTGCCACGCGGCGGCGCACATCCTGTACCGTTTTCTCATCCAATTCGGCATATTTTTCCAGCAGGACTTCGGTGCTGATCTCCTGTGCTGCCACAATCACTTCTCCCGAGGCAGTCTGGCCCGATGGATTGCGGGTGAGTTTGTCCAGAAATTCTTGCCCGGTCAGGTGTGTCTTGGAGGCGGCGGCGGATGGCAAAACGTCTTTGGTATCAGGCACGGTGTGGCTCCCTTGGTAACGGTACAGCTTGTTTTGGGTGGTAAGGAAAAACCACTACAGGTAGTGGTTGTCTGTTGCAATTTTTACTAACTCTAGGGGGTGAGGTGGATTTTGGCAAGCACAATTATCGCAATTTTGGCATTGACCAAATGATTGAAAGGGTTTAACGCCCAAACAGGCTGATGAGTCCATCCAGTCCGACGAAATTCAACGCATAGCTGGCTTCTGCCCTGACCACGGGCTTGGCGTGGTAGGCAATGCTCACACCCGCCTGTGCCATCATTTTCAGGTCGTTTGCACCGTCTCCCATGGCGATGACCTGCTCCGGTTTCAGTTCCAGTTCGACGCGGATGCGGTTCAGCCAATCCGCCTTCCCCTGTGCATCCATGATCTTGCCGGAGACTTCGCCGGTGAGTTTGCCATTCACAATCTCCAGTTCGTTGGCGTGGGCGAAATCGAGGCCAAGCCGGTCCCGCAGGCGTTTGGTAAAGAATACAAAGCCTCCGGATACCAGCAATGTCTTGATGCCGTGCTGTTTCAATGTTGCCAGCAGCATTTCCGCACCGGGATTCAACTGCAAGCGTTCGTCATACACGCGTTGCAGTACACTTTCCTCCAGCCCGGCCAGCAGGGCCACGCGGCGGCGCAGGCTTTCGGCAAAGTCGATCTCGCCGTGCATTGCCGCCTCGGTAATTGCTGCCACCTGGGGTTTCAGCCCTTGCATGTCGGCAATCTCATCGATGCATTCAATAGAGATCAGGGTCGAGTCCATGTCCATCACCAGCAGGCCAAAATCGGACAGATGCCTGCCTTGCGGCACGAAACCAAAATCGATCTGGTGTTCGAGGCAATAGGCTGCGATATCTGCGTGCAGTTTCGTTCCTTCGACGGGCTTGGGACAGGTATCGTGCAGGCGATACACCTGCGCGCTGACCTGCTCAATGCGTGCGGCGGCGGAAAGCCGGGCAAGATGCTCGACCTGGGTGGCGGGGATGTCGTGCAAGGATTGCAGGATAAGGTTCATTTTGAAGCGGGATCGAGTGGAATGCTGACGGACCGCATTTTAATCCAGCCACATGCCCGCACCCCGGAAAAATATGCGGGTGATGTGGGTCGGGTTGATCGTGTAGTTCGCCGTCGGGTTGAAACCCGACCCACAGGGTTCATCTGCCTGTGGCATGCGGCGCGCGATATAGTTTTAACGGGTCAGGTGCAGCGCTTGCGCCACCACGTCATGCTTAAGCCGGGGGGCGAACAGTTCGATGAAGTGATAAGCAAAGCCGCGCAGATACTGGTTCTGGCGGATAGCCACGCGCGTGGTGCTGGGCTGGAACAGATGCCCGGCATCGAGCATGCGCAGGTGGTGGTCGCGATCCGGGATGAACGCCATCTGCGCCACGATGCCAACTCCCAGCCCGAGTTCGACATAGGTTTTGATTACGTCGGCGTCGATGGCGGTGAGCGCGATGTTGGGTTCGATCCCGGCTTCACTGAACGCCTGATTGATCTTGTTGCGCCCGGTAAAGGCGAAGTCGTAGGTGATGAGGGGAAATTGTGCCAGCTTCTTCAGGGTCAGCCGTTTTTCCAGCAGCAGCGGGTGTTTGGGCACCACCACCACGCAGTGATGCCATTCGTAGCAGGGTAGGGTGACCAGCTCGTCGTACAGCGCCAGGCTTTCGGTGGCGATCCCGATGTCCGCCTCGCCGCTCAGAACCTGCTCGGCGATTTGCGTCGGGCTGCCCTGGTGCAGGCTGAGTTTGACCTCCGGGTAGGTCTGCGTGAATGCCTTGACCACCGGTGGCAGGGCATAACGTGCCTGGGTGTGGGTGGTGGCGATGGTCAGGCTGCCGCTGTCCTGCCTGCTGAACTCCTGCCCGACCTGTTTCAGATTGTCGGTTTCGTGCAGCATGCGCCGGGCGATTTCCAGCACCGCCTTACCCGGCTCGGTGAGGGCGACGATGCGCTTGCCGTTGCGCACGAAGATGTCGATAGCGAGTTCTTCCTCCAGCAGTTTGATCTGTTTGCTGATACCTGGCTGCGAGGTGTACAGCGCGCCGGCGGCATCCGAGATGTTCAGCTCGCAACGCACGATCTCATTCAAATAACGCAGTTGCTGCAAGTTCATAGTGAGGCTCCGTATATGTCATTTGGTTATAAAATACTAACATAAAAGTATTTAGTAATATAAAGCTGCCCACCTAGAATGCGCCCCATATTCAAAAATTAAGGTGTGGCGCAATGGATTGGCTGTACACAATTTCAGGCTTTGTAGTCGGTTTGATCGTCGGGGTGACCGGGGTCGGCGGCGGGTCGTTGATGACGCCGTTACTGGTGCTGTTCTTCGGCGTGTCGCCCGCGACGGCTGTCGGTACCGACCTTTTGTATGCCTCCATCACCAAGTCGCTGGGCGGCTGGGTGCACAGCCGCAACGGCACGGTGGACTGGAAAGTCGTCAAGCTGTTGAGCTTGGGCAGCCTGCCCGCGGCGCTGTTCACCATCGCCCTGTTCAAGTTTCTGGGGCTGGATGAGAGGGCATTAAGTGGCCTGATGACCGGCGTATTGAGTGTCGCCCTGTTGCTGACTGCCGCCGCCTTGCTGCTGAAGAATTGGATCAAAAGAATCGCGCTGCGCGACGACGGCACGGTTTACGAACTGCACCATCACCATTTGCCTGCCGCCACGGTTGTCACCGGCGGCATCGTCGGTGTGCTGGTGACCATCTCGTCCATTGGCGCCGGGGTGCTGGGTACGGTGGCATTGTTATTCCTCTATCCGCGTCTGTCGGCGGCCAAAGTGGTGGGCACCGACATCGCGCATGCTGTGCCGCTCACCGCCGTGGCGGGTGTGGGGCACATGGCGCTGGGCACGGTCGATCTGGTGTTGCTCGGCAGTCTGCTGCTGGGTTCGCTGCCCGGCATCTATCTCGGCAGCCATCTCTCCGCGAAAGTCCCGGAAAAAGTTTTGCGTCCGATCCTGGCAGTGATGCTGTTGGTCATCGGTACGCGGTTGGTTTTGAATTGAGAAAACGAATTAGCCACAGAGGACACAGAGATCACAGAGAAAGGCAAAAAGCTCACACAAATAGTTCGCGGGTTTTCTCTGAGTGCTCTGTGATCTCTGTGGCTTAAATATGGTTTTGATTGAAAGGGATATGAAATGAGCCTGAACACCCGCAACCTGTCCGACTTGGAAGAGATCGATCGCTTCGAACAGGCCATCGCCAGCTTTAACGCCGGCGAGGTCGACCCCGACCGCTTCACCGCGATCCGCCTGCAGCAAGGCGTGTACGGCCAGCGCCAGCAGGGTGTGCACATGCTGCGCATTAAGGTGCCGGGCGGTCGGTTGACTGCGCGACAACTGGATGTCATCGGCGGAATCGCCGCTGAATTCTCGCAGCACCAGATCGCGCATCTGACCACACGCCAGGATATCCAGATTCATTACGTCCCGCTGGCGAACATACCCGAAGCGATGCGCCGTCTGGCCGAGGCGGGTGTGACCACGCGCGAAGCCTGCGGCAACACCATCCGCAACATGACCGCCTGCCCGCTGGCCGGCGTGTGCCCGAAGGAACACGTGGACGTGTCGCGCCATCTCGACGGCGCGGTCGTGCATTTCCTGCGCAATCCGCTCAACCAGCAGTTGCCGCGCAAGTTCAAGTTTGCCTTCTCCGGCTGCGAGGCGGATTGCGCGCAATCGCTGCTGCACGATTGCGGCGTGATCGCCACGGAGCAGAATGGCCGACAGGGTTTCCGCATCCGCGCCGGCGGCGGGCTGGGGCACAAACCGCGCGAGTCCATCGTGGTTGAGGAATTCATCCGCGAGCCCGAATTGCTGTTCGCCCTGGAAGCGCTGGTGACATTGCACAACAAATACTCGGACCGCACCAAACGGGCGAAGTCGCGCATCAAGTTCCTGGTCGAGCGTTTTGGTGCGGACGGTTTCCGGGAAAAGTATCGCGAAGAATTCCAGCGCACCAGACAGGCACTGGCCGGTCAGCCGTATCCGCAGGGAGCGTGGCGCACGCCGAATGGCAACCCTCTCCCGCAGGCGGGCGAGGGAGTAAACGAATCGCTACGCGAAATTCTGTTCAACGCTCCCGGCCAGGGCGCACCGCGCAAGGTGTTCGCGCAGAAGCAGAACGGACTGTTCGTATTTCCCATCGCGCTGGCCGTCGGCGATATCAAGGCGGAGCAGTTGCGCGGGCTGGCGGCATTGCTGGAAAAAATGGGATTGAACGAAGTGCGCACCACGCAGGATCAGAACTTGGCCGTGCTGAATGTTCCGCAGGACAAGGTTGCGGTATTGCGCAGCGGCATCGCCTCGCTCGGTCTGTCCGAACCGAAAACCGGCGACAACGTGGTGGCCTGCCCCGGCTCTTCGACCTGCCGCCTCGGTATTACCAGCAGCATGGTGGTCACGCCGCTGTTGTCCGGCGGCCGTGCCGATCTGCACATTCGCGTGTCGGGTTGCCACAACGGTTGCGCGCAACCGGAGACCGGCGACATCGGCATCTATGGTGAAGCCAAACGTCTGCACGGCAAACTGGTGCCGCATTACCAGATGTATTTTGCCGGCAAGGGCACGGCGGGCGGCGCGCTGGCACTGAAAGGCCCGGCACTACCTGCGGCGCGCATCACAACAGCGATCGGGCGCGTGCAGCAGGCGCATCTGAATAGCGGCGAGCCGAGTTTCTTTGTGTGGGCACGCCGGCAGGCACCGGCGTATTTCAAGGAATTGCTGGCTGATCTGGCGGAGGTGAAGGCGGATGAATTGCAGTCCGTGATGCATGACTTCGGTGACAAGACCGACTTCCGTGTGCTGAATCTGGGCGGCGGCGAGTGTGCGGGTGCATCGCAGGTGTTGATCGGCGCAAATTTTTTCGAGGCGGCACACGAACGCGAATACCGCGATGCGCTGGTGTTCCAGCGCAAATATACCGAAGCGGCGCAGTGCAACGAATCCATTCTGCGTTTACTCGGATCGGGTGTGGCGCAGTTGCTGGGCGGAGCGCGGCAGGATGATCTGGCCAAGCTGGCCGAGCAACTGAATCTGCTGGCCCCTGAAGAGATCGCCGCCGAATTTGCACACGCCGCGAGTGCGGCAGCCAGCAGCGACAAAGTCGACAACGACACAGTCGTTTCCGCCAATGCCAGGGTGGATGCATGGACGATCAGGGTGGCGGAATTCGCCACCGGAAAAAATGGACAACTGGACTTGAAGGAGGCATTGCCAAAATGAATACCGAACTGAATCTGAAGATCGCCGCTACATTGGTCGTATTGCAACAGGCCGCGCGCGAGTTTGCGCCGGTGGTGTTTGCCAACAGCCTCGGCGCGGAAGACATGGTGCTGACTGACCTGATCGCCAAATATCAGCCGGACATCGGCATGTTCAGCCTGGATACCGGCCGTCTGCCGAAAGAGACCTACGACCTGATCCAGGAAGTGGACCGGCGCTATGCGATTCCGCTGCAAGTCTATTTCCCGGACAGCAAGCTGGTCGAGGAATATGTCGCGCAGCACGGCATCAACGGCTTTTACGACAGCGTGGAAAACCGCAAAGGCTGCTGCTTCGTGCGCAAGGTCGAACCGCTGCGCCGCGCCCTGAAGGGCAAGGGCGCATGGATCACCGGCATGCGCCGCGACCAGGCGGTGACGCGCGGCACGCTGGAAGTGTCCTCTTTCGACAGCGATAACGGCCTGCAAAAAATCAACCCGCTGCTGGACTGGTCGAACAACAATGTGTGGGCCTACATCCGCCAGAACGATGTGCCCTACAACAAGCTGCACGATCAGTTCTATCCCAGCCTCGGTTGCGCACCTTGCACCCGTTCGGTGACGCCGGGCGAAGATATCCGTGCCGGACGGTGGTGGTGGGAAGACCCCGCAAGCAAGGAGTGCGGCCTGCATGTGAGCAAAGGGTTGAAAGTGGCGCATGGCACCGGTGTGCAGGGGGTGAGCAGGACTTCCTTGCAGGCGAGCCGCGAAAAGTTAACCAAGATTGCCGTGCAAGTTGATGTGAAGCAGAAAGCAATCGCGTAGTTGCGGAGTTAAAGAATGAAACTGGCTGAAAACAATATGAGCAAATTCACCCTGTCCCATCTGGATACGCTGGAGTCAGAATCCATCCACATCATGCGAGAGGTGGCGGCGGAGTGCAAAAATCCGGCGCTGCTGTTCTCTGGCGGCAAGGATTCCATCGTGATGCTGCGCCTGGCGGAGAAGGCATTTCGCCCGGCAAAGTTTCCGTTCCCGCTGGTGCACATCGACACCGAGCACAACTTCCCCGAGGTGACCGAGTGCCGCGACCAACTGGCCGCCGATCTGGGCGAGAGGCTGATCGTGCGTTCGCTGGAAGATTCCATCCGGCGCGGCAGCATCGTGATCAGGGATGAGAGCAAGCCGCGCAATCCGTACCAGTCGGTGACCCTGCTCGAGACCATCACCGAGTTCGGCTTCGACGCCTGTCTGGGCGGCGCGAGGCGCGACGAGGAAAAGGCGCGCGCCAANNCCGGCGAGAACATCCGCGTGTTCCCAATCAGCAACTGGACGGAGATGGACATTTGGGAATATATCGGCCGCGAGAAATTGCACATCCCGAACATCTACTTTGCCCACGACCGCGAAGTGATCCGGCGCGGCGGCAACGTGATCCCGGTGTCGCATCTGGTGCAGCCCAGGGCGGGTGAAAAAGTGGAAGTGGCGACAGTTCGCTTCCGCACCGTGGGCGACATGACCTGTACCGCACCGGTGGAATCCACCGCACGCACGGTGGACGAGATCATCGCCGAGACCGCGACCACACGCATCACCGAACGTGGCGCGACACGCATGGACGACCAGA
>DISA01000050.1 GCA_002421915.1 Gallionellaceae bacterium UBA6222 | reverse complement strand
CTGGACTTAATCAGAGATTCCTTAGCTCATTTTCATTGCCCTGATGAACAGCTTGGGTTTGGATAACACTTCCCGAATAAGTGTCACAAAATCTTGCCAACAGCGTTGCCGCTGCGAGGGGATTCATCACCTCTATTTTGTCGCGCACGGGGTAGGTTGTGGACCAACATTAAATCGCACAATACATCAATGTAACGCGACACCGTCTGTCCGCTCACGGCAAGCGATGCAGCGAGTTGCGACTGGTTGAGCAATCCGCCTTGCACATGGGCCAGCATGGTCCACAGACGACGCAGCGTAGTGGCCGGAATCTTCGGGCCCAGCGCTGGAATGTCACGCTCCAGATAGGTGGCGATAAATGCCTCGCGCCAGCGCAGACTGCTCGTTTCATCACGTGCCAACCAGGACAAGGGAAAGCCACCACGCACCCAGAGCGGGTTCAGTGCAGATCCCGGCGCGTCTGCGGGCAACACTTCGCGTGCCTGGAAAGGCGTGAGTTCCAGTTGCGCAACCCGCCCAGCCAAACTCTCACTGGCCTGCTGCAGCAACACGCCGGTGGCAGAGCCAAGCAACAGGAATTGCCCTGACGCTTCACCGTCCCGGCGACGAATATCAATGACCCCACACAGCACCGCGAACAACTCAGGTAAGCGCTGTACCTCGTCCAGGATAACCAGCCGATTACGCTGGGCAAGAAGAAAACTTTCAGGATCATCCAACTACCGCTGAGCCGAGGGCAGCTCCAAGTCAAGATAAGTAGCATCAAGGACTTGAAGGCAATCTTAGCTAACAAAGGTTAAATTCCAATCAAACAACCGGCTCAGCCCCCCACCCCAGTTAACACAACGCACGGGAAGTGAGACAGCAATGTTTGCAGATGAAACTGAATATGGCGAGAGATCATTTATGCACTGAACGACAATACATCTGACATCTCGCCAGATGAAGTCCTTGATCGGCTTGAGCGTAAGTATCAAGATGAAGCACGTATGGCAACCGTCGGCAACTACGCTATTCTCTTCCGAGCATGGGTGACAGCGTTCGGATTGAGCGGGTAGCGTATGGAAATCGGGACTTGCCAAGCATTCTTTAAATCGCCACAACCGCACGGAGGGTCGCGCCCCATTTATCAGATTTGCGCCTTGACATCCTCCCCCGCCCTTACCGCGTAAGCGGCAGCCTCAGGCTGTGGGCGGGGAGGATGTCAAACTCAAACGGAGTGAACGGGTTGCGCCACCAGCTTCACGCCGAGTGCCGCACAGACACGGCTTACCGTGTCAAAGCGCGGTTGTGCATTAGAACGCAGCGCACGATACAACGCCTCACGGTTGAGACCAGAATCCTTGGCAATTTCAGTCATGCCGCGCGAACGGGCGATCACACCCAGCGCGTGAGGCAATTCGGAAGGATCGCCTTCCTCGATAACCAGTGTCAGATAAGCAGCAATGTCCGCCTCATCCTTGAGATGTTCGGCAGGATCGAAGTCAGGCAAGCCGGCAATTTTGATTTTCTTGGTCATAGCTCATTCCCCATAGGTTGCGGCCAATTTGATGGCCTTGGCAATATCTGCGGTCTGCGTGGATTTATCACCGCCACCCAGCATGTTCATAGCTCCTTAAATGACACAATCAGCACATCATCAATGACCGTTAGTTTCAGATACAGATACACATCCCCCGCCTGCGTGCTGGTGCGGTACACATCCTGCCAAATCGTATGATCGGCGTGTGCGGATTGCATCTTAAGAATTCCCATCAGCCCCGCCCATCCAATTTTCAACCGGCATTCGCAAAAACTCATCCACGGGAATTCCATCGCCGCCCACCAGCAAAAGCCTATCCGGCTTAAATGCTGCATTGAATGCCTGCATGCCGGGTAGCACATCCTGAGCGCGGCCGCTTTTCACTTCGATCGCAATCAGCTTACGCCCGGCACGCACCACAAAATCCACTTCGCGATTGCGTTCCCGCCAATAGAACAGCTCGCACTTACCGGCCGCCGCTGCGTTGGCAAGATGTGCACCCACAGCGGACTCGGTCAGCCGCCCCCAATGTTCCCGATCCGCTTGAGCTTCCTCAAAGCGATAGCCCGCCATAGCAGAAAACAATGCGGTATCGAGCACCTGCAATTTTGGGCTGGAACCCCGGCTGCGCACCACCTCACCCGCATACTTTGGGATCCCGGTGAGCATACCGGCAGCACTCAATAACTCCAGATAGTGGGCCAGCGTGGTGGTGTTCCCCGCATCCTGCAGCTGCCCGATCATCTTGGTGTAAGAAAGAATCTGCCCGGAATAACGGCATCCCAATTCGAACATCCGACGCATCAAGGCGGGTTTGTCCACACGCGATAACAGCAAAACATCGCGCGACAACGTCGTCTCGATCAACGAATCTCGCACATAACGCACCCAGCGGTCATGATCTGCAATCAGCGCAGCAGCACCGGGATACCCGCCATAGAAGATACATTGCTGCACAGACCAGCCGAAGGCATGATGCATCTCCTCTGCTGACCAATGGGGCAAGTACAACACCTCGAAACGTCCGGCGAGACTTTCGGAAAGCCCGCGCTGTATCAATAACGGTGACGAACCAAGCAAAACCACCTTGAGGGGGATTTTTTTGCGGGTGTCCTCATCCCAAAGACGCTTAACGGCTTCGGACCAACCGGGGATTTTCTGCACCTCATCCAGCACCAGAATAGCGCCCTGGCTTTCTCGTTTTAGCCTTGCCACCTCCCACTGCTGCGCGATCCATTCTTGCCCGCGCAACGTGGGTTCATCCGCACTCGAGAATTGAACGGGCAGACCGATACCTTCGCACACCTGCTGCACCAAGGTGGTTTTGCCAACTTGGCGCGGCCCTGCCACAACCTGAATGAAGCGACGCGGCTCTGCCAACCGGTTGATTAGTATTTGAAATTTAGGGCGCTGATAAGCCATATACAAATTACTCAATAAGATGAGTAAATTTAAACACGGACGCCCATCAAAGTAAAGTCGAAGCTCATGCTTTACTCACCCCCACACCCCCACACTCCCCCCTTGCCCCTTGCCCCTTGCCCCATCAACAATCCAAACGAAGAACTCCTAACATACTGATTTCTCGACAGTAACGGCTCCACAGTCAAAGACAAGCTGCCGGAATAGCGAGAATGCGTTCATCCAGTTTCTAACACCCCGCGACAGATCACCCACAAATCCCGCATCAACAAGCCATCAAGTCCGATAACGCGTTTAAGAATTGTTAACTTCTTCTTGATTCCATTCAGTCAAGCAGTCAATAACGGAAACTAATTCCATTATTGACTATGCTATTTTCGCCATGCTATCAAGAACACTCAAAACACCCATAATGTTGGCCAGCCGGACCTATGCCTTGAACGGGTGGCGCAGCACGATGGTTTCGTCGCGGTCCGGACCGGTTGAAACCATGTCGACCGGCACTTCGCAGATTTCGGCGATGCGCTGCAAATAGTTGCGCGCCGCCTGCGGCAGTTCTTCATAGCGCTTCACGCCCACCGTGCTGCCGCTCCAGCCCGGCATGTCCTCGTACACCGGCTCGCAGCCGTCCAGCGAGTCCGCGCCGACCGGCAGGATGTCGCTGATCTGGCCGTCGATCTTGTAGCCGATGCCGATGCGCACGGTCTCCATGCCGTCCATCACGTCGAGCTTGGTCACGCACAAACCGGACACGCCGTTGATCTGGATCGAGCGCTTGAGCGCGGCCGCATCGAACCAGCCGCAGCGCCGTGCGCGCCCGGTGGTGGAGCCAAACTCATTGCCTTTTTCCGCCAGCATTTTGCCGATCGGATCCTGCTTCAATTCGGCATCGTACAGCTCGGTCGGGAACGGTCCCGAGCCGACGCGGGTGGTGTATGCCTTGGTGATGCCCAGCACGTAATGCAGTGCCTGCGGGCCGACTCCGGCTCCGGCGCAGACTGCGCCGGAGATGCAGTTGCTGGAAGTCACGAAAGGATAGGTGCCGTGGTCGATGTCGAGCAGGGTGCCCTGCGCGCCTTCGAACAGGAGATTCTGTCCCGCCTTGTTCGCTTCGTACAAGGCGCGCGGCACGTCGAGCACCAGTGGCCGGATGCGCTCGGCCAGTGCCAGCGCGGCGTCCATGGTCTGGTTGAAGTCCACGATCTCGGCCTTGAAGTAATTCTTTAGCACGAAATTGTGATAGTCCAGCACTTCGCCCAGCTTGGCGGCGAAACGCTTGCGGTGGAACAGGTCCTGCAGGCGGATGGCGCGGCGCGCCACCTTGTCTTCGTAGGCGGGGCCAATGCCGCGTCCGGTGGTGCCGATCTTGCCGGTGCCCTTGGCGATCTCGCGTGCCTGATCCAGCGCCACGTGGTGCGGCAGGATCAGCGGACAGGCTTCGGAGATGCGCAGGCGGTCATACACCCGCACACCGGCCGCTTCCAGCATGTCCATTTCCTTGAGCAGGGCGGACGGCGAAAGCACCACACCGTTGCCGATATAGCATTTCACTTTTTCGCGCAGGATGCCGGAGGGGATCAGGTGCAACACGGTCTTTTGGCCATTGATGACCAGCGTGTGTCCGGCGTTGTGACCGCCCTGGAAACGCACCACGCCCTGCGCATGGTCGGTCAGCCAGTCGACCACTTTGCCTTTGCCTTCATCGCCCCATTGAGTACCGATCACCACCACGTTTTTCGACATTTCCAGTTCCCGATTGTTGTTGATTGCTTTCATGCCTAAAGAGACTGCTTAACTACCCTCTCCCCAACCCCTCTGCTGGAGCTACCGGCCATTCGACCAAACCCGTGTGGCCGGCCGTCCATAATCTACTTCTACTTCAACGATCCGTCCGGTTTGCTTCAACGATCCACTTGCCGTCACGCAATACCAGTTCGCGATCACAGTTCAATTCAGCGCGATATTCGGTTTTGCCCAGCAGGTCGACCACCACGATCTCGCCCCGCTCACGCAGTTCATCTATCGCGGCTTGCAATGCGGGATCGGCGCGATGCGGCGCCAGGATCGCCCGGGCTTGCTCCCGTTTCGGCAGCAGGGGATACAGCTGGCGCAGGTCCATGCTGAAACCGGTGGCCGGACGCGCGCGCCCGAAAGCTTTGCCCACGTTGTCGTAACGGCCGCCGAGCGCGATGGCATCGTGGCTGCGCGGATGATAGACGGCGAAGACCATGCCGCTGTGATAGTGGTAGCCGCGCAGTTCAGCCAGATCGATGCCGATGCTGCCGGCCAGCGGTTGCAACTGTTGCGATGCCTGTTCCAGTTGTGCCAGTGCCGCCATGATGCGGGGCGTTTGCGGCAACAGGCCGCGCGCCCGCGCGATCACTTCTACTCCGCCGTGCAGTTGCGGCAACGCCAGCAACGACGACTGCACTGTTGCCGGCAGTGTGCCCACCAGGCTTTGCAGCATGGGCACATCCTTGTGCTGCAGCGCGGTGAACAGTGCCTGTTCCAGTTCGCTGCCAATGACTCCATCCCCAATCAACGCCTGGAACACGTCGACATGCCCCAGATCGAGATGGATATCGCGGATGCCAAGCAGGGAAAGCGCTTGCAGCATCAGGCGCTGGATCTCGAGGTCGCTTTCGATGCCCGCATGGCCGTACAGCTCGGCGCCAATTTGCAGCGGCTCCCGCGTGCTCATCAGTCCGGCCGGTTGCGTATGCACCACGCTGCCCGCATAACACAGCCGCGTGACACCCTGGCGGTTGAGCAAATGGGCATCGATGCGCGCCACCTGCGGTGTGATGTCCGCGCGCAACGCCAGAGTGCGGCCGCTCAACTGGTCCGCCAGCTTGAACGTGCGCAGGTCCATGTCCGTGCTGTCGTTGATCAGCAGCGACTCGGCATATTCGATCAGCGGCGGCGACACCAGCTGATAACCGGACAGGCGCAACCCCTGCAAAATTTCACCGCGCATCGCCTCGATGCGCCATGCCTCTTCCGGCAGCATGTCCTGGATGTATTCGGGCAACAACCAATTCATGCCGCCATCCTCACCGCAGGGGTTTGTAGTTTCATCATCTAATCCAGTAAATCAGCAACAATCCGCTCAACATCAGCGATAAACCCAGAAACCGCACTTGCCCGTCCTGCCACTGCGCCAGCTTGCGCAGGGTCTCCTGCCACGGTTTGGGAAAGATGAAAGGCATCAATCCTTCCAGCACCAGCATCAAGCCCAGCGCAGCCAGCCAGAAATCGAGCATCGACGTTTACTGTCCGCCCTTGCCGGAACTCTTCAGGTACTTGAAGAATGCGGAACTGGGGTCCAGCACCATCACATCCCCTTTGTCCTTGAAAGTCTGTTTGTAGGCTTCCAGGCTGCGGTAGAAGGAAAAGAATTCCGAGTTGCGGCCAAACGCGGCGGCGTACAGTGCCGTTGCCCTGGCATCCCCTTCACCCTTGATTTTCTGCGCATCGCGGTAGGCTTGTGACAGGGTCACCTGGCGCTGGCGGTCGGCATCGGCGCGAATTTTTTCACTTTCCGCATTGCCGGTGGCGCGCAATTCATTGGCCACGCGTTTGCGTTCCGCTTCCATGCGGCGATAGACCGAGTCGCTGATCTCGACCGGGAAATCGACGCGCTTGAGGCGCACGTCCAGCACTTCGACGCCGATCTTGCGCGCGTCACCGTCGGCCTTGCCCTGCACGATGCGCATCAGGTCGTCGCGCTTGCCGGAGACCACGTCATGGATGGTGAGCTTGCCGAATTCCTCGCGCAGGGCGGCATTCACCGTCTGCAACAAACGCGTCTGCGCGCGCGCCTCGTCGCCGCCCACGCTGATGTAATACTGCTTGACGTCGAAGATGCGCCATTTGACGTAGGAATCGACCAGCACGTTCTTCTTCTCGGCGGTGATGAAGCGCTCGGGGTCGGGGGTATCGATGGTGAGGATGCGCGAATCGAAGAAGCGCACGTTCTGTACCAGCGGCAACTTGAAATTAAGCCCCGGCGCGGTTTCCACGCGCATCACCTCGCCCAGCTGGAAGACGATGGCCGCTTGCCGTTGATCGACCACAAACGCGCTCATGCTGAGCAAAATCAGGGCAATGATCGTGCCCACCAGCAGATTTCTGATTTTCGTGTTCATTAACGTGCCTCCCTTTCACGACCAAGGAGCGGTTCGCGTGCGCGCGTTGCCGGCGCAAACTCGCTGGCAGGCAATCCGCCCTGCTCGGCAGGCTTCGCGGCCTGCCCGGACACTGCCGCATCCGCCCCTCCCCGTTGCATCAATTTATCCAGCGGCAAATAAAGCAAGCTGCCATTTGAACTCTTCTGATCGATCATTACCTTGCTGCTGCTGGTCATGATCTGTTGCATCATGTCGATATACATGCGTTCGCGCGTGACCTGCGGCGCTTTTTCGTATTCGGCCAGAACCTGTTTGAAGCGGCTGGCATCACCTTCCGCATTCGCGATCACACTCTGTTTGTAACCCGATGCTTCTTCCATCAGGCGCGCTGCGGCACCTTTGGCTTTCGGCACCACGTCGTTGGCATAGGACTGGCCTTCGTTCTTCTGCCGCTCGCGATCCTGTCCCGCCTTGACCGCATCGTCAAACGCGGCCTGCACCTGCTCCGGCGGTTGCGCGTTCTGCATCGTCAGTTTGCTCACCAGAATGCCGGACTGGTAACGGTCGAGAATATCCTGCATCAATTTGGTCGTCTCGGCCGCGACCTGCTCGCGCCCCTCGTACAGCACGAAATCCATCTTGCTGCGACCGACCACTTCGCGGATCGCGGTTTCCGCCGACTGGCGCACGTTCTCGTCCGGCGCGCGGTTGTTGAACAGGTAGGCACCGGGATCCTTGAGGAAATACTGCACGGCAAACTGGATGTCGATGATGTTCTCGTCATCGGTCAGCATCAGCGACTCTTTCAACATCTTGTTCTTGACGTTTTCGCGATAACCGACCTCGACCGTGCGCACCTGGCTGAGATTGACGATTTCCACCGTCTCGATCGGATACGGCAGGTGCCAGCGCGGGCCGGCCTCGGTCGTTTCGATCAGCTTGCCAAAGCGCAGCACCACTCCGCGCTGGCTCGCATCGACGATATAGAACCCGCTGCCCAGCCAGATCAGGGCGACGACCAGAACGATCAGGCCCAGGCTGATGTTGAAGCCGCCACCGGTGCCGCCGCCGGTCTTGTTGCCGGAACCGCCGCCGAAACGCCCGAACATGGACTCGACCTTGCGGTTCAGATTGCGCACCACCTCTTCCAGATCAGGCGGGCCGCCACTGTTGTTCTTACCCCATTGCGGGTCGTTCAATCCCATATCTCTCAAGCCTTTTTTCGTTAGTGATCGTTCAAGGGATGCCAAACTTCGGTCGGTGTCTGCGGCTGCGCCGCATCGCGCACTTCGGCCAATGCGCCGCGCAACAGATCAAGACCGGCACCGGTTTTTGCACTCAAATCAACGGCGGCGATATTACCATATTCATCCCGCCGCACGCCCGCTGACAGCCCCTGCAAGTCGATCTTGTTGTAGATCACGATCTGCGGAATATGCTGCGCGCCGACCTCCGCCAGCACCTTGTTCACTGCAGCCACCTGGTCGTTGCGTTCCGGGCTGTTCACATCCACCACGTGCAGCAGCAGATCGGCCTGCGCCGTTTCTTCCAGCGTGCTGCGGAAGGCCGCCACCAGGCCGTGCGGCAGATGGCGGATGAATCCCACCGTATCGGACAACACGACCTGGCGCGGGCTGTCGCCCGGCAGGAACAGTTTGCGCGCGGTGGTATCCAGCGTGGCGAACAACTGGTTGGCGACGTAGGTGTCGGCATGGGTCAGGCGGTTAAACAAGGTTGATTTGCCCGCATTGGTGTAGCCCACGATGGACACCGACAGCACATCGGAACGGCTGCGGCTGCGGCGTTGCTGCTCGCGATGGCGTTTGATCTGTTTCAGCCGGTCGTTCAGCAGGTGCACGCGCCGGTCCAGCTTGCGCCGGTCCAGTTCCAGTTGCGTCTCGCCCGGACCGCGCGCGCCCACCGCGAATTTCTGCTGCCCCATATCCATGTTCATGCCGACCAGCCGGGTGGACAGGTATTTGAGCTGCGCCAGCTCGACCTGCACCTTGCCCTCGTGGCTGCGCGCGCGCAGGGCAAAGATATCCAGGATCAGCATGGTGCGGTCGATCACGCGCGTCTGGATTTTGGCGGTGAGATTGCGCATCTGCGCGGGTGACAGGTCGTGGTTGAAAATGACCAGCGGCGCTTCCAACTCTTCGACCAGCGCTGCGATCTCGTCCACCTTGCCACTGCCGGCGAAGGTGGCTGCATCGGGACGCTGCCGCTTTCCTTCCACCAGCGCAAGCACCCGGACCCCGGCACTCTCCGCCAGCAGTTTCAGCTCTTCCAAGCTTTCCGCGTAATCCGGTGCGCCAAAATCAAGACTGACCAATATCGCCGTATTGGCGACCATGGTTGACTCAGACATCACTCTGCATCAACAGGGATCGAGACGGCGCGGGAGGGAACGATGGTGGAGATGGCATGTTTATAAACCATCTGGGTGACGGTGTTCTTCAGCAGCACCACATACTGGTCGAACGACTCGACCTGGCCCTGNNGGGTGTTGAGGAACGGGTCTTGTAGTTGTTGCCCTTTGGTTGTCATTTTGTCGGCTCGCGAGGTGATTGTAACGCCGCCACTGTAAAGGAAAACCGCGGATCGCGAAAGCATTTGCTCGCGCAAGTTGGGCCGGAATCGTTCCCTTACAGGACTTTTGCAGGGCCCGGTAGTGCCTGCCGGCTCAATGCGCTGAAAACAGCCTTCACCTGAACAACCGGCTTTCAGGGTTTGTTTTCCACCCATGGACTGACAACGGTGATGGGGAGGTCGTCAAAATGGCGCAGATTGCGCGTGACCAGCGTAGCTCGTTTTGCGAGGGCGATTCCGGCAATGAAGGTATCGCGCATATCCACGGGGCGGCCACGCTCTTTTCTTTGAGCTGCAAGTTGGGCGGCTTGGTCTGCGGCATTGGTATCGAATAGCAGCACGCGATTTTCCAGGTCTTCTTGCAGGAATTGGTTGAATCGTTCCTGAAGATTTGTCCTTCGTTGGCCGGATGCCAACAGGGCAATCCCATAACGCGCCTCAAACAATGTGACGCTGCTAATCCAGATGGATTCGGCGGGTTGGTCATCCAGCCACGCCACGACAACCGGATCGGGTTGTTGCTGCATGAGTGCTGAAATGACGTTGGTGTCCAGAAGGATCATGCGCCAATGTCCATGGGGACAATGCTCTCCCCGTGCAATTCGGGCAATGGCTCATCCAAGCCCGCCCCTGCAAAACGTGCCGCGATGCGCGAGCCAAGCCTGGGTCGGGCTTGTGCTTTTTCAGTAACGGCGCGGCGCAGGATTTGGCGAACTTCCTCTTCCATACTCCAGCCATGCTGGCTGGCACGCCGCTTTAAGCCCGCTTTGATGTCGTCATCGATATTCCGAACGATTACCTGTGCCATGAGATTTCCCTGTCATAAGGTCTGAAACGATATCATGCTATCACTCCACGACAGGCCAAACAAGCTATAGCGAAAACATACCTCACACCCAGCCACTCCTGGATTAGGAGATCGTGGGTAGGGAAGCGCACGGACGGTCACAAGTTAAATGACCTCCGGCAAAGCCG
>DISA01000080.1 GCA_002421915.1 Gallionellaceae bacterium UBA6222 | reverse complement strand
CGCGCTGCTTCGTGCGCTTCGTGCATGACAAGAAACTCACCGGCAAGAAGGAGATCGTGGTCGAGACCAAGAGCGGTTTGGTCTCACCCCGGCTGGAGGATGACGGGCGCGTCACGGTCAACATGGGTACGCCGATCTTTGAACCCGCGCGCATTCCCTTCATCAGCGATAGCGATGTCGCGGTGCAGCCATTGCAAGTGGGCGATGCGGTGATCGAAATCAGCGCCGTCTCGATGGGCAATCCGCATGCGGTGCAAGTGGTGGCTGATGTTGACAGTGCGCCCGTCGCCGGCCAAGGCCCGCTGATCGAGCGCCATGCGCGCTTCCCCAATCGCGTCAACGCCGGATTCATGCAGGTTATTGATCGCGGGCATATCAAGCTGCGCGTGCATGAACGCGGTGCCGGTGAAACCCTGTCCTGCGGCACCGGCGCGTGTGCCGCCGTGGTGACGGGTATCCGCCGCGGCCTGCTGGATGATACCGTGCACGTCGCCACGCGCGGCGGCGTGCTGACCATCCATTGGGCGGGCGACAATGCGCCGGTGCTGATGACCGGCCCGGCGCTGACCGTATTCGAAGGCAGTATTGAACTATAGGAACCCGAGATGAATCCAGAAGCCGTTGCCCAATATCTGCAAAATCACCCGCAATTCTTTGAGGAACATGCCGGATTGCTGGCCGAAATCAATCTGCCGCATCCGCACGGCGGGCGCACCATCTCCCTGGCCGAGCGCCAGCTTCTCACCCTGCGCGAGCGCGTCAAGGCACTGGAAAAGCAGTTGCGCGAACTGCTGGCGTTCGCCAAAGAGAATGACGCGCTGCAACTCAAGGTGCACCAGTTCAACTGCGCGCTGTTCGGCCCCTACGACCGCGCCGCGTTGCAATCCCTGGTGACGCACAATCTGCGCGACATTTTCGCCGTGCCGCACAGCGCCCTGCATCTGTGGCGCGACGAGCCGCCCAGTGCCGAAGTGCTCGCCTTCGCCGATGGGCACGCGCAACCCGTTTGTGCGCACCACGCCATCGCCGACACGCTGGCGTGGTTCGGTGAGGCCGGCCGGCATCTGCGCTCCTTCGCCTACCTTCCCTTGCGCGCCAACGGCCAGACCATCGGCCTGCTCGTTCTCGCCAGCGAAGACAAGGAACGCTTCTATCCCGAAATGGGCACACTGTTTTTGCAACGCATCGGCGAAACGCTGGGCAGCGCTTTCAGATTGCATGTCTGACGAGCCTGCAACGCTGGCGGGTTATCTCGCCTATCTCAACAACGAGCGCAACTATTCGCCGCTCACCGCCGAGAACTACGCGCGCGACCTCCGCCGATTGTTCACCCTTGCCGGCACGACGCCGCTGCCGGACTTAAAAAGCCATCACATCCGCCGTTACATCGCGCAATTGCACGGCAGCGGCTTGTCCGGGCGCTCGCTGGCGCGCGTGCTCTCCGCCTGGCGCGGCTTTTACAACTATCTGATGCGCGATCACGGCTGCCAGAGCAACCCCTGCGCCGGCCTGCGCGCGCCGAAAGCGCCCAAGGCCCTGCCGCATGCGCTGTCGCCGGACGAAGCCGTGCAATTGGTGGAGATGAAAGTGGAAACGCCGCCGGATGCGCGCGACAAGGCAATGTTCGAGCTGCTCTATTCTTCCGGCTTGCGTTTGGCGGAACTGGTCAGCCTCAACTGCGCGGTGGTGCGCGATAGCCTGGCCTCGCATGAATTGAGTGTCACCGGCAAAGGCAGCAAGACGCGCATCGCGCCGATGGGCAGCCATGCCGTCGCCGCACTGCATGCCTGGCTGGCGGTGCGCGAACAGATCGCCACGCCGGATGAGCTTGCCTTGTTCGTCGGCAAAAACGGCCGCCGCATCAGTCCGCGCACCGTGCAGCGGCAACTGCACCAGCGCGGCATCACTCAAGGCATCGCCAGCGGCGTGCACCCGCACCTGCTGCGCCACTCCTTCGCCACGCATCTGCTGCAATCGTCGGGCGACCTGCGCGCGGTGCAGGAAATGTTGGGACATGCCAGCATCTCCACCACCCAGGTCTATACCCACCTCGACTTCCAGTATCTCGCCAAAATCTACGACGGCGCGCATCCCCGCGCGAAGAAAAAGACTTGAACGCAATGACCGTTCGTTTGTTCAGTGCAGGCTAACAAACGGTTTAAAACCCAGTTTCGCCGCGAACACGTCAGCGGCGCGGCGCGCATCGTCGGCATTCCGGTACGGGCCGAGATGGATACGGTTGAGTCCGCCCTGTTGTAACAAAATGATGTCTTTGCCGCTGTCGCCCAGTTCGGCGCGCATTTTGGCGAGGAAGCTTTCTGCACCCTGCTGTTCCTTGAATGCGCCCAGTTGCAGATAGACCTTGCCCGCGCGGTCGGGCGGCATTACAGGCATCACCGTGGTCGCGGCAACGGTCTCCACCTTGACCGGCTCAACCGCCGCAGCGATCGGCGCATTGCCCTCGGCCACCAGGCTTTCCACTTCCACCTCGGCGCTGCCCTGGTTGACATAGCCCAATTTGTGGGCGGCGGCATATGACAAATCTATGATGCGATCATGCAGGAACGGGCCGCGATCATTGACGCGCACCACGACCGACTTGCCGTTGGCAAGATTGGTCACGCGCGCGTAGCTGGGAACCGGCAGTGTGGGATGCGCGGCAGTCATGCCGTACATGTCATAGGTCTCGCCGATCGACGTGCGCTGGCCGTGGAACTTCTTGCCGTACCATGAGGCTGCACCGCGTTCCTTGTAGTTGCCCGGCGCGGCCAAGGGAGTGTAGGTCTTGCCCAGCGCGGAATAGGGTCGGTTGGCGTAGCGGTGCAAGGGCTCAGCACGGGGCACGGCATCTGGCAGGCTGTCCAGATTGGCCGGGATATCGGCGCCGGGACCGTCGCCCGCCAGATAGCCGCCACCGCCCGGTGCGGCTGCGGGTTTGGTGGCTGTGGTGCCCGCCGCTGCCGGCATGCTGCTGCGCTGTGGCGGACCGGAACACGCACTCAACAACAAAAGTCCGAGGAGAAGGGCGGGCGTGGATTCTTTCATATTGATTCCTTCAGGTTTTGACCAGACGCTGGTGGGTGTGGATGCTCATCAGTACGCCAAAACCGAGCATCAGGGTAAGTAGCGAGGTGCCGCCATAACTCACCAGAGGCAGCGGCACACCAACCACCGGTAAAATGCCGGTGACCATGCCGATATTGACGAAAGTGTAAATGAAAAAGGTGAGCGTGATACTGCCGGCCATCAGGCGCGTGAAATAAGTGGAAGCATTGGCGGTGATGAAAAAGCCGCGCCCGATAACGAATACATACAGTGCCAGCAACAACAGGCTGCCGATGAAACCGAATTCTTCCGACCAGACCGCGAAGATGAAATCAGTGGTGCGCTCGGGCAGGAAATCCAGATGGGTCTGCGTGCCCGCCAAGTAACCCTTGCCCATCAGTCCACCGGAGCCGACCGCGATCATGCCCTGAATGGTGTGGTAGCCCTTGCCCAGGGCATCCTGCGAGGGATCAAACAGCATCAGGATGCGCTGGCGCTGATAGTCGTGCAGTGCATGCCACAAGAATGGGGCGCTGGCAGCCGCAGTGACGATCAGGCTGACAATGATGCGCCAGGGAAGGCCGGCGAGAAACAACACAAAAAAACCACTGGCCATGATGAGGATGGACGTACCAAGATCAGGCTGGCGCAGGATCAACGCCACCGGCATCACCAGCAATAGTGCCGCGATGAGATGGTTGCGCCAGGTCAGTGTCGCTTCGTGCCTCTCGAAGTACCAGGCCATCATCAGCGGCACGGCGATCTTCATCAGCTCGGAGGGCTGGATATTGGCCACACCGACATCCAGCCAGCGCCTGGCGCCGTGGCTGATTTCGCCGAACAGCGCCACGCCAACCAGCAAAGCCATGCCCAGTACATACATCGGCAATGCCAGCCGCATCAGCCAGTGCAGAGGCATGTTGGCAATGATCCACAGCGCGGCGAAACCGACCGCGATATTGCCCAACTGTGCCAGCACGCGCGCGCCGCTGCCGCCGCTGGCGCTATACAGGGTCAGCAGGCTGACCAGCAGCAACCCCGCCAATCCCGACAACAGGACCGGATCGAGGTGGAGCAAAAAACGCTGTTTGAGTTGGCGCAGATTCATCAATCCCCCTCGGCCTCGTCGCTCATCCGTGCCCTCTTCAAAGGCTGCGGCCGTTTGCCCAGCAGATAGTAATCCAACACCTTGCGCGCAATCGGCGCCGCGGTCGAACTGCCGTGCCCGCCGTTCTCCGCCAGCACCGCCAGCGCGATGCGTGGCTTGTCGGCCGGGGCAAATGCGATGAACCACGCATGGTCGCGATTGTATTCCGAGATCTTGTTCTCATCGTATTTCTCGCCCTGCTTGATTGCGATAACTTGTGCCGTGCCGGTCTTGCCTGCCACCGGATAGGCCGCACTGTAAAACGAACCGGCCGCAGTTCCGCCCGGATGGGTGACAGCCACCATGGCACGCCTGATGAGATCGGCGTGCTGTGCCGGAATTTTCAGATCGAATAGCGGCTGCGGCACACTTGGGGCGTTGTGCTGCACCTCCTTGACCAAGTGCGGGCGATAGGCCACCCCGCCGTTGGCCAATGTGGCTGTAACGTGCGCCATCTGCAAAGGGGTGGCCAATTGGTAGCCCTGTCCGATGCCGGCCGACACTGTATCGCCCGGATACCAAATCTGTTTATGGCGTTTCATCTTCCATGCGGTGGAGGGCAGCAAGCCCTGAACCTCGCCTTCCAGATCGATGCCGGTACGCCTGCCAAAGCCGAATTGGTCGAGGTAGTCGTGCATGCGATCGATACCGAGCTCGGTCGCCAGCCCGTAATAGTAGGTGTCACACGACACCACCACCGACTTGAACATGTCCACGCGCCCGTGGCCGCCCACTTTCCAGTCGCGGTACTGATGGCTGCTGCCCTGCAGGGTGTAGTAGCCGGGATCGCTGATGCTGAAGTCGGGCGAGCGTGTGTCAAAATGCAAACCGGCCAATGCCATAAAGGGTTTGATGGTCGAACCCATCGGATATTGCCCGCGCAGGGCGCGGTTGTTGAGCGGCACATCCGGCGAGTTGTTAAGTGCATCCCAGCTCTCGGTATCGATACCGTCGATGAACAAATTGGGGTCGTAACCCGGTTTGCTGACGAAGGCCAGCACTTCACCGCTGGCGGGATCGATGGCGATCAGCGCACCGCGGTAATCGCCGAAGGCTTGCACCGCCACTTCCTGCAAGCCCGCGTCAATCGTCAGCATCAGATTCCTGCCGGACTGTGGCGGTGTGCGCGACACCATCCGCACCGCCCGCCCGCCCGCATCCACCTCGATCTGTTCAAAACCGGTCACGCCGTGCAGCTCTTTTTCATAATGCTGTTCAATACCGGTCTTGCCAATGTATTCGGAACCCATGTAGTTGGCCAACAGCTCGTTTTTATCCAGCTCATCCAGCTCCTGTTGATTGATGCGACCGATGTAGCCGAGCAGGTGAGAGGTCATCTCGATGTTGGGATATTCCCGAAACAGGCGCGCCTTCAACTCGACACCCGGAAAACGATAACGCTGCGCGGCAAAACGCGCCACCTCCTCGTCCGTCAGCCTGGTACGGATCGGCAGCGTCTGCAATGAGCGCCGCTCCGCCAGCAATTTTTTGAATCGGCGCAAATCCTTTGGTTTGATCTCGACCAGCTTGCCGATCTCGGTGATGGTGTGGTCCAGATCGCGGATGTTGTCCGGTGTGACTTCCAGAGTGTAGCCCGCATAGTTGCGCGCCAGCACCACCCCGTTGCGATCGGTGATCACACCACGGTTGGGGATAATGGGTACCACGTAGATGCGGTTGCTTTCCGCCAGGGTATCGAAATGGTCATGGCGCAACACCTGCAGATAGAAGACCCGTGCCAGCAGGAGCAGCATCAGCAAACCGGCAAAAATCAGGCCCATAAACAGGCGCTGGCGGAAGAAATGGATCTCGCGCTGATTATTCTTCAGCTCGACCTTCTGGATCATAGCTCGTTGGGATTGCGGCGCGGACGGCGCAGCGTCTGGATAAGCAAGGTAAGTGGCGCCCACAATAGTGCGGAGGTCAGGCTGCCGACAAAATATTCCCAAACCACGAAACCGCGCACCTGCCAGTGAACCAATGCGTAGACGGCATAGCTGACCAGGAGCAGGCCGAACACATGCACCGACTGCTCCCTAAGATTGAACATCTGCACACGCCGGTTCAGTACCAGCCCCCCGAACGCCAATACGGAATAGGCCAGCGCATGCTGCCCGAACAGGCTCGCATCGGCCACATCAACCAGTATCCCCAACACCCAGGCGATGCCGATTCCGACCCGGTGCGGTTTGTGTGTGCACCAATACAGCAGCAGCAGTGCCACAAAGTCGGGACGCACCACCAGCGCCCAGCCATGCCAAGGCAGCCATTCGAGGAGCACGGCAACAATGAACGAAGCAAAGATGAAACGGCGGCTGGCCGGCAGCAGGAATTCGCGGTCAGTGCTTATGGCATATTTCATCGCGCACCCCGCCTGACCATTCTCTTGCCGCGCGGCCCGTCCATGGCCGCTTCTTCCTGCGGGCGTGGCGGCAAAGACGATTCGGCTGCCACAACCAGCAAGGTGCGGTGGCGATCGACCCCTGCCAAAGGCACACAAACGATTTGCGCAAACGGATAGGCGGGATCGCGTTCGATACGGACGACTTTCGCCACCGGCAGCGCGGCGGGATAGGTGCCATCCAGACCGGATGTCACCAGCTCGTCACCCACCTCGATATCCACACCGACCGGCTGGTAACGCAATTCCATCTCGCCGATGTTGCCCGAACCGAACACCGCCGCACGCAAGCCATTGCGCACCACTTGTACCGGCACCACGTTGTCCTTGTCGGTCACCAGCGTGACTTCGGACAACCACGGAAATGTGCGGGTGATCTGTCCCACCACCCCCTGATTGTCGACTACCGCCTGCCCCGCCAGCGCCCCCGCCTTCTCGCCGATGTCCACCAGCAGCTTGCGCTTGAAGACATCGCGCTCCAGATAGACGATGTGCGCGCCCCGGACGGTGTAATCCACGCGCTGTTTGACCTCCAGCAGGGCGCGCAACTGCGCATTCTCATTCAGCAACGCTTCGAATTGTTTCAGCCGTGCCGCATCCGCATCGTGTTGCAGACGCAACTGTTCATTGTGGGCAACCAGATGACTTTGCAGTGAAACGTATTCCGCGGTATCCCGCCATAACTCGCCCGGCAATGCAGTCAGGCGCTGCAGAGGATAGATGATGATAGCGATAATCTGGCGCGTCGATTCCAGATAGCGGTAGCGCGCATCCACGAACAACAACAACAGTGACAGTATCGAGAAGAACACCAGCCGTGCGACCGAACTCGGACCGCGGTTAAAGAAATGCAGGGCGCGCGTGTCTTCCAGCACTGCGGAATCAATCTGTGGTGAAGATGTTGGTGTATTTATCCATGCTTTCCAGCGCCTTGCCGGAACCGCGCACGACACATGTCAGGGGATCGTCGGCGATCACCACCGGCAGGCCGGTTTCTTCCATCAGCAAACGATCGAGATCACGCAGCAAAGCGCCGCCGCCGGTAAGCACCATGCCTTTGCTGGCAATATCCGCGCCGAGTTCGGGCGGGGTCTGCTCCAGTGCGGTCTTCACCGCGCTGACAATGCTGTTGAGCGGATCAGTTAATGCCTCAAGAATTTCGTTGCTGGAGATAGTAAAACTGCGCGGCACGCCTTCCGCCAGATTGCGACCGTTTACTTCCATCTCGCGCACTTCACTGCCGGGAAAAGCGGAGCCAATCTCTTTCTTGATTTGCTCGGCAGTCGTTTCACCGATCAGCATGCCGTAGTTGCGGCGGATGTA
>DISA01000085.1 GCA_002421915.1 Gallionellaceae bacterium UBA6222 | reverse complement strand
GGGTAACTTCGTCCCCTACTCGATTCAATAAATCAGCTTGTACAGATTCCCGTCTGCCAGCTTGCCTATGAATATCTTGAAAAGCGCGTTGTATGCGCTGTTATTCCTGTTTCCCCTGGCGGGTTGCTCGTCATGGGCATCAAATCCGACATTCAAGATGGCGCGCCACCTGTTCCCGCAGGAAAGCAATACGGATCAAGTGCGGCTTGACGCGAGGTATCAATACATACGGGTAGTGGTCGAGGGTGGCGTTGCTTTTCTGGCCTCGGATTCCCCGGATGTGGAAGCAACCGATCAGGATGCGGTCTGGTTCAGTGCCGGGAGGGAGGTTTTGCGCTTCCGCAATGGCCGGCTGGTTGCCGCAGTCGGTTTGCCCACGGAATGGCGGAATGTCGTTCTGCCTGAATTGCCCGCGTGGTCTGAATTGGCTGGCAGAGATCAATCCTTCAAATGGGTGCGTATCCGGGATGTCATGCCGGGCTATTTGTACGGTATCCCGGATCATCTGTCATTGAAAAAAATCGCCCCCCAGGTACAGAGCAATCTGACAGGAATCGATCCGCATACGCTGGTATGGTTCGAGGAGAGTCTCGAAAACGGGCCGGCAGTGCAAGCCATCCGACCACCGGAGGATTTGCCGCCGGCCCGTTACGCGGTCAGGGTCAACGGCGCAAACGCGTCGGTGGTCTATGCGGAACAGTGTGTTTCGGCAAAACTCTGCTTCACCTGGCAACGCTGGCCGGTAAAGGCTGGCAAGCAGTGAGCACGCTATTTCACAATCCATGCAGGATATTTTCTTCTGCGCGCGCCGGTGCGTGTGCGATATCGTTTTTCCTCCCCTTTGTCCTGATGTTGGCCACAGCTCCTTCCAGTGCGGAGGAGGTCCAGAATCGATTGAGTGATTGGCTGTTGAGGCAAGCTCCATCCAGTGGAGATTACCCGCCGGGATTGCTCTGGAAAGTGCCCGCCGAGGAACCTGTTCAGGCACAGGACCGGTCTGACCTTGTTCAATCGATCCTGCGCAGCCGCGGAGACCCGGCGGCGATTCGTCTCCTGGCCGATTGGATCTCAAGCATGCCGGTTACGGGCCGCGTTCCCGTGTCCATCGTCGATGCGGACTGGTTGCGTGCCAATCCACTGCATGACCCGGTGATTCAGGCCGGACATCAGGTGGTCTTGCCCAAGCGGCCGCAAACCGTGCAGCTTATTACTTCCGACGGGGTGCGCTGCCAGTTGCCGCACCTGCCGGGAAACATGGCGGCCGATTATCTTTATCGCTGTGCCGGTGACCGGCACAGGATGGCGGATTGGGCGTGGGTCATTCAGGCCGACGGCAAAACGGCCCGTTTCGGAATCTCAAATTGGAACAGCCAGAGGCAGGATCTGCCTGCACCCGGTGCCTGGATCTGGGTGCCCTATCGCGATGATCAGTGGGCCAACGACCTATCCGGAAAAATGGCGGATTTTCTTGCAACGCAGGGGGTTTCGTTTGACCCCGGCTTAGGCGCCCAACAAAGCGAGTCCGGACGTTCCGCTCCCGGGGCCGACACTATCCCATCCCTCGTTTTGACGGCCAATGACTGGGGCGGGGTTGGCCTGTTGCAGACCCCTACCGCGCGGATGCGCACAGTTGGATATGGCTCCATGACGCTGAGCAGAGCCTATCCCTATTCGTATGTAAATTTCTTCCTGCAGCCGATGGACTGGATGGAATTTGGCTTCCGCTATACCAGTGTCAGCAACAGATTGTATGGTCCCCGAATCGCGGGTGACCAGGCATACAAGGACAAGAGCACCGATGTGAAATTTGGCCTGCTGGATGAATCGGCATATTGGCCACAAGTGGCGCTTGGCATGCGCGACATCACCGGAACGGGTCTGTTCTCCGGTGAATATCTCGTTGCGAACAAACGAACCGGCCAGTTTGACTGGAGCATCGGCATGGGTTGGGGATACTCGGGCGGGCGCGGTAATTTGAACAATCCATTGACGTTGATGAGCGATACTTTTGAAACACGCAAAGTGGATGTTGGCGAGGGGGGGAATTTTTCCACAAGCAGCTATTTTCGCGGCCCTGTTTCCCTGTTCGGCGGAGTGCAATTCCAAAGCCCATGGGATCCTTTGATCCTGAAGCTGGAATACGATGGCAACGATTATCAGCATGAACCCCAGGGTAATAATCTGCCGCAGGATTCCCCGTTCAACCTCGGGGCTGTCTATCGCCCGGGAGACTCCTTTGAGGTGATGCTTGGCTTTGAAAGGGGCAATACGTTCACCCTGGGCATCACAATGCAAACGGATATGAAGAAGATGGCCACGCCGAAGCTTGATGACCCTGCTCCGGTGCCCGTTGCAAGCGAACGTCCGCAAAGATCGGCCATCGGCATCGCCACGGTGAGGGACTTTGAGAACCAGTCGGGCTGGACGGTTGACTCGATCGAGCAAAATGCCAACACCTTGAGAGTCAATGTGAGAGACGCGGAGGGAACGTATTGGCGTGAACGTACCGGGCGGGCAAATGCAGTGTTGCACCGGGATGCGCCGAGCCGGATTGATTTTTTCAGTTTTGTGCAGCGTCAACGCGGCACCGCAATGGTGGTGCATAAAGTCGACCGGGCGGCGTGGGTGCGGGCGCAAACGGAACCGTTACCGCCAAGCGAGCAGCGGGAGAGCATCATTGCGCAACAGGTTGAACCGGCACAGCCTGCGGGAGAAGTTGGGCAATCGATATATCGCGGGATACCCTCCGGGCTGGAAATGGCTCCAAACATCGGACTGCGCTACAACCTGGGCGGGCCGGATTCTTTCGTTCTCTACCAGATATTTGCCGAAGGACGTGCCAGACTGAGCCTGCGTGAAGACACTTGGCTGCAGGGCAGCCTGCAGCTGGGTTTGATCGACAACTACGACAACTTCAACTACACGGCGCCCAGCAATCTGCCCCGTGTTCGCACCTATATCCGCGAATACACCACCAGCTCAGCAGTCACCATGCCGAATCTGCAATTCACGCATACGGGAAAATTGTCGGACGACCAATATTACAGCGTGTATGGCGGCTATCTGGAGCCAATGTTTGTCGGCGCCGGAGTGGAGTGGATGTATCGGTCTCTGGGTAGCCCAATCGCTGTCGGTGTCGATCTGAACCGGGTTCGGCAGCGCGATTTCAACCAGGATCTTGCCTTGCGCGACTATCAGGTGGAGACGGGCCATGCCACCCTTTACTGGGATACCGGGTGGCGCGATGTGCTGGCAAACTTGAGTGCCGGGCGATATTTGGCGGGTGATGTGGGGGTGACCGTGGAGCTTTCGCGCGTGTTCCGGAACGGGGTGCGCTTTGGCGGATATTTCACCAAGACAAACGTCTCGGCCGAACAGTTTGGCGAGGGGAGCTTCGACAAGGGCTTGTATGTCAGGATCCCCTTCGATACGATGTTGACCAGATCTTCTGGACAGGTTGGAAACTTCAACTGGAAGCCGCTCATTCGTGACGGTGGCGCCAAGCTTGGGCGGGAGGTCCAACTCTATGAGTTGACCAAGCTGCTGGATCAGCGAACCTTGCAATATCGCCCCGCCAATTCCAAAAATCACATTCCGGTTCCATCCCGGCGAGCCGACGACTGGTAGAGCCTCACATGTGCCTGGCGTAACTTTCTGCCCAAGCGGTCGGGTGGAATTCCGAGCGCTGGGCGAAGCCACCCTCGCACTGGTTCGCCGGAGCCTTTCCTGCTACCATCGCGCCCTCGATAAATCCCCGGGGCGCATTGCTGCAGCTGCGCTGATAACTTTCGGTAGAGTGCTTCTAAAATTGCTCATGCGGGATGAAGCGCACGGAGTGCAGAAGTCGAGACATGTCATGTAGATAAGCGAGGACTCGGGCACCGCGCAACACCGCGATTCGCCCGAAGAACCAATTTTTAGAAGTACCTGGTATTCAATGAGCAATTCCCCTGTACAAGCCGTGCGCGGCATGAATGACATCCTGCCGGACGAGGCGGGATTCTGGCTGTGGTTCGAGGATGTGGTGCGCGACTGGCTGGAGGGCTACGGCTACCGCAACATTCGCATGCCGCTGCTGGAGCAGACGGCATTGTTCAAGCACGCCATCGGTGAAGTGACCGACATC
>DISA01000026.1:647-17073 GCA_002421915.1 Gallionellaceae bacterium UBA6222 | reverse complement strand
CGTCTACCAATTCCGCCACTTCCGCGTGGGAGGCGCGCATTATAGCGGCGGGGTGTTCAACCTGCTGCGATTTCCACCACAGTGCGGCCGCGGGACTGCCCCGCAATCATCGCCGGAAATACTTGTGCCAAGTCGGCCAAGGGTACGCACCGTATCATGTCGTGCAGGTGCAGCGGACGCAGATCGTTGGCCAGCCGCTGCCAGATCATCTTGCGCAACGGCATCTTCGTCGCCGCCGAATCCACCCCCAGCAGCTTGACCCCGCGCAGGATAAAAGGGAACACCGATGTATTTAATTCGGCGCCGCCGGCATTGCCAAAACTGGCGATGACACCGTCCTGCTGCATGCTGCGCGTCAGCCAAGCCAGCGTTGCACCGCCCACCGCATCCAGTGCACCGGCCCACTGCGCTTTTTCCAGCGGGCGCGTACTGTTCAAATCGACCGCACTGCGCAGCAAAATCTCGCGTGCACCGAGCGATTCCAGGTAGGCACCTTCGTGTTCCTTGCCGGTCAGTGCCACTACGTGATAACCAAGCTGTGCCAGCATCTGAATGGCCAAACCGGATACCCCACCGGTGGCGCCAGTCACAATTACTTTACCGCTATCCGGCGTCAGCTCGTTCTGCTCCAGGCGATGGATGGCAAGGGCAGCGGTAAAGCCGGCAGTGCCAAGCGCCATCGCATCGAACAGTGACAACCCCTGCGGCAGGGGCACCACCCAATCCGCCGGCACCCGCACATACTCGGCAAACCCCCCATCGTGCGCCACACCCATGTCGTAGCCGGTCACCAGCACCTCATCTCCTGCCTTGAAGCGTATATCGGACGATTCTTCCACCACTCCGGCGACATCCACGCCACCCACACAGGGGAAACGCCTGATCACCTTGCCCGCCCCGGTGGCGGCCAGCGCATCCTTG
This sequence comes from Gallionellaceae bacterium UBA6222, assembly GCA_002421915.1. Taxonomy (GTDB): domain Bacteria; phylum Pseudomonadota; class Gammaproteobacteria; order Burkholderiales; family Gallionellaceae; genus Sideroxyarcus. Next base: position 16,152 of record DISA01000026.1, on the reverse strand, counting down.
TAATTGACGCCGGAATAAGCAGTGCGAATCAGCACATCCCCTGGATCGAGATCATCCAGCGTCAACTCGACAAAGCGCCCCTGCGACTTGCCGCCTTCATCAAAGATGCGATAGGCACGAAAGTTGTTCATCACAGATCCAGCAGCACCAGCCCCGGGTTTTCCAGGAACTCCTTGATTGCGACAAGGAACTGCACGGCTTCGCGCCCGTCGATGATGCGGTGGTCGTAGGATAGCGCAAGATAATTCATCGGGCGGATGACGACCTGGCCGTTCTCCGCCACGGGACGGTCCTTGGTGGCATGGATGCCGAGGATGGCGCTTTGCGGCGGATTGATGATGGGGGTGGAAAGCATGGAACCGAATACGCCGCCGTTGGTGATGGAGAAAGTGCCGCCGGTCAGTTCTTCCATGGTGATCTTGCCGTCCTTGGCGCGTGCGGCGAAATCGGCGATACGCTTTTCGATGTCGGCCAGCAACATCCGGTCGGCATCGCGCAGGATCGGCACGACCAGACCGCGCTCGCTGCCGATCGCCATGCCGACATCGAAGAAGCCGTGGTAGATCACATCCGTGCCATCGACCGAGGCGTTGACGATGGGAAACTGCTTCAGGGCATGCACGGCCGCCTTGACGAAGAAGGATGAGAAGCCGAGTTTGACGCCGTGCTTCTTCTCGAATCTGTCCTTGTAGCGGCTGCGCAGTTCCATCACAGGCTGCATGTTGACTTCGTTGAAGGTGGTGAGAATGGCGGCGTTTGCCTGCGATTGCAGCAAACGTTCGGCAATCCGCTGGCGGATGCGCGTCATCGGCACGCGTTGTTCAATGCGTTCACCTGGCGCAACCGCCGGCATTGATTGCACCGGGTTGTCACCACTATTTTTTTGCACGGTGCCACGCACATCTTCTTTCGTCACCAAGCCATGCTTGCCACTACCCTGTATTTGTCCGGGATCAATTTCCAGTGCATGCGCCAGTTTGCGCGCGGACGGGGTTGCCTGGGCGGCAACAGTCGGCACGGTTACGGCGGGTGCGGGAACCGCCTCTGTGACAGCGGGTGGGGAAGTGGTTTGACTGGTTTGGGCAGCGGCCTCCGTATCGATCTCCGCGATAATTTCACCGCTACCCACCTGTGAGCCATCACCCTTGATAATCTTGCGCAAAATACCGCTTTTGATCGCCGGCAATTCGAGTACGACCTTGTCGGTTTCGACGTCGATCAGATTCTCGCCTTCGCTCACCGCATCACCGGCTTTTTTGTGCCAGGTCAGCAGGGTGGCCTCGGAGACCGATTCGGACAGTTGCGGGACTTTCACTTCAATGATGCTCATGGCGGACTCCTGGCTTTTTCTTGACATCGAGATCGGGGCGGAAGGCAGCCTCAATCACTGCTTTTTGTTGTTCGAGATGGACGGACATATAACCTGCGGCAGGTGAAGCGGAAGACGGGCGCAAGGCGTAACCCAGACGCATGCCCTGGCGCAGATGGCGCAATAAATAATGCTGGATGCGATGCCACGCGCCCTGGTTGCCCGGCTCTTCCTGGCACCAGACCACTTCGGTGGCATTCGGATAGGCGGCGATTTGCGCGGCAAAATCATCGTGCGGGAAGGGGTACAACTGTTCCAGCCGGATGATTGCCATGTTGTCGATAGCGCGTTCCTGGCGCCCCTTGACCAAATCGTAATAGACCTTGCCGCTACAGGCGATGATACGGCGAACCTTGCCGCCGTCGAGTGTTTCAACTTCAGGGATCACCGGTTGGAATACCCCGTCGGTAAAATCGCCGACGGGTGATGAAGCATCCTTGCTGCGCAACAGACTCTTTGGTGTGAAGACGACCAGCGGCCTGCGGTAGGGACGCAACATCTGTCGGCGCAACAGATGAAAAATTTGCGCGGCATTGGAGGGAACACAAACCTGAATGTTGTAGTCGGCACAAAGTTGCAGATAGCGTTCAATGCGCCCGGATGAGTGTTCCGGCCCCTGCCCCTCGTAGCCATGCGGCAGCAACATGGTCAAACCGCACAAGCGGCCCCACTTGGCCTCGCCGGAAGATATGAACTGGTCGATGACGACCTGCGCGCCATTGGCGAAGTCACCGAATTGCGCTTCCCAGATGGTCAGGGTGTCGGGTTCGGCGGTGGCGTACCCGTATTCAAATCCAAGCACGGCCTCCTCCGACAGGATGGAGTCGATCACCGCAAAATCGGCTTGTTCGGGCGCGATGTGTTGGAGCGGAATGTAATCGCCATAATCCCACCGTTCCCGCTTCTGGTCATGCCACACCGCGTGACGGTGAAAGAAAGTGCCGCGCCCACAGTCCTCGCCGGATAAGCGAATGGGATAACCTTCAGTCAGCAGGCTGGCATAGGCCAGATTTTCCGCCATACCCCAATCCAGCGGTAACTCGCCCCTGCCCATGGCTGCACGGTCGGCAATGATTTTCTCGACGCGCGGATGCAGCTCAAAATTCGCCGGCACGGCCGTCAGCCGCTCGGCCAATTGCTGCAATCTCGCCGGTGGCAATCGTGTATCCGCCGCAGTGGCCCAGGGAATATCCCCGACAAATTTTGACCAGCTTACCGCGTATTGATCCTTGAAATGGGTTAGCACCTGCTGCACCGGATTCTGCCCCGCATCCATTGCTCCGCGGTAAGCCGCCACCTTGGCTTCCGCCTCATCCGCCGTCAACACACCCTGCTCCGCCAAGTGCCGCGCGTACAGTGTGCGTGTGCCCGGATGACGCCTGACCTTGCCGTACATCAATGGTTGCGTGACCATCGGTTCGTCCTGCTCGTTGTGCCCCAGCTTGCGGAAACACACCATATCCACCACCACATCCTTGCCGAACTGCATGCGGTAGTCGAGTGCGATCTCGGTAACCCGCAGCACCGCCTCCGGGTCATCTGCATTCACATGGAAAATTGGAGCTTCAACCATTTTCGCCACATCGGTGCAGTGCCGGGAAGAGCGGGCATCACGCGGGTCGGAAGTGGTAAAACCGATCTGGTTGTTGATCACGATATGCACGGTGCCGCCTGTGCGGTAGCCGCGGGTCTGCGCCAAATTCAATGTTTCCTGATTCACCCCCTGCCCGGCGAATGCCGCATCACCATGCAGCAGAACGGGCAATACCTGCTTGCCATTGAGGTCTCGGCGGCGATGCTGGCGTGCGCGCACTGAGCCTTCCACCACCGGGTTGACGATTTCCAGATGCGATGGATTGAAGGCCAGAGTGAGGTGCATTGCCCCCCCCGGGGTATCAATGTCGGAAGAGTATCCCTGGTGATACTTCACGTCACCCGAACCGAGATGCTCCTTATGCACCCCTTCGAACTCGGCAAACAGCTCACTCGGCAATTTGCCCAGCGTGTTGACCAGCACGTTCAACCGTCCGCGGTGCGCCATCCCGATCACAGTCTCTTTCACACCTTGCGCCCCGGCACGTTGTAACAAATGGTCAAGCAGCGGGATCAAGGTGTCGCCGCCTTCCAGCGAGAACCGTTTTTGCCCGACATATTTTGTATGCAGGTAACGCTCCAGTCCCTCCGCAGCCGTCAGACGCTCAAGGATGCGTTTCTGGATCTCTGCGGGATAGGTGATGATGCCGCCCGCACCCTCAAGCCGTGCCTGGATCCAGCGTTTCTGCGGCACGCTGGAAAGATACATGTACTCCGCGCCGATGGTGGAGCAGTAAATACGCCGCAAGCGTTGCAATATCTCGCGCAAGGTCATGCGCGCGCCCCCCACCAGCGAGCCGGTATTGAACGCGTGCTCCATATCCGTCTCGGTCAGGTCGTAGTAGGCCGGATTCAGTTCGACCACTTCGGGGGGAGGATTCCGCTTCAGCGGATCAAGATCAGCCACATGCAACCCGAGAAAACGATGTGCATTGATCAGCTGCAGCACGGATGCCTGTTTGCGCATCACCTCCGAACTGGGGGCTGCGGCAGGGGCTGCAACGGGCGGAGGGGTTTGCAGAAAATGCCGGCGGATCGGGGTGTGGGCAACATCCGGTTGCGCACCGGCAGCCTGCCACTGGTCGAACAGGGCGCGCCATGCAGGTGCCACATTGCCCACATCCTTCAGATAATCTTCATACAGACTTTCAACAAAGACGTTGTTGCCGCCGAACAGTGCGGAAGAATCCCGCATCGCCTGCAGATAGGGTTTGCCATCGGGCGCATTCATGATTTGATCCGTATTCAGGAGCGTTTGGTCAGCGGTACAAAATCGCGGCGCACCGGGCCTTGGTACAGCTGGCGCGGACGACCGATCTTCTGTTCAGCATCGGCGATCATCTCGTTCCATTGTGACACCCATCCGATAGTACGTGCCACGGCAAAAATGACGGTGAACATATTGGTCGGGATACCCAGCGCGCGCAGCACGATGCCGGAATAGAAATCCACATTCGGATACAGTTTGCGCTCGATGAAATAAGGATCGGCCAGCGCTGTTTTTTCGAGGGCCATCGCCAGCTGGAACAAGGGGTCGTTCTCCAGCTTCAGCTCCTTCAGCACCTCATAACAGGTCTGGCGCATCACGTTTGCACGCGGGTCCATATTTTTATAGACGCGGTGTCCAAATCCCATCAGGCGGTATTTCTTGTCCTTCACCCCCTGCACATATTCTTCGACACGCGATACATCACCAATCTCTTCCAGCATTTTTAATGCCGCCTCGTTGGCACCACCGTGTGCCGGCCCCCACAAAGCGGCGATGCCGGACGCGATACAGGCAAAAGGGTTGGCTCCGCTGGAACCGGCCAAACGCACAGTGGAAGTGGAAGCGTTCTGTTCGTGGTCGGCGTGCAAGATAAGGATACGCTCCAGCGCGCGTACCAGAACCGGGTTCGGTACATATTCCTCGGCAGGAGTGGCAAACATCATATGCATGAAATTTTCCACATAACTGAACTGGTTCCTTGGGTACATGAACGGCTCGCCAACGTGGTATTTATGCGCCATCGCGGCAATGGTTGGCACCTTGGCCAGCAGGCGCTGCGCCGAGATAGCGCGATGTTTTGGATTGGTTATATCGAGTGAATCGTGATAGAACGCGGACAGCGCCCCCACCACGCCCACCATCACCGCCATCGGGTGCGCATCACGGCGAAAACCCATGAAGAATCGTGCCAACTGTTCGTGCACCATGGTGTGATGCGTGATGCGTGAAACAAACTCGGCCTTTTGCGCTGCATCGGGCAACTCACCATTGAGCAACAAATAGCTCACTTCGAGAAAATCTGATTGCTCCGCCAATTGTTCTATGGGGTAGCCACGATAGTAGAGCAACCCGGCATCGCCATCGATGAAGGTAATTTCCGAGGTGCAACTCGATGTCGCAAAGAAAGCCGGATCATAGGTAAATACGCCCAGCTTGCCCAAAGTCCGGATATCGATCACATCAGGCCCCAGGGTGCCTGACAGAATGGGAAACTCGATACTGCGACCATCATCCAGAGTTAGTGTTGCTACGCGCTTGCTTTCCATTTTTTCCTCGACTAGATCAAACTTCCTGAAGACTTTCCAATACAGCGCGCTGCTGCGGGTGTATCGGCTCCCTGTTACCCGTAATCAAATCCCAGAACTCGGTATCCGGCAAATCAAGCATCTCATCAAAAGTTGTACGCTGTGCTTCATCCAATGACAGGTAACACTTATCAATGAAACGACCCAACACGATATCCAGCTCCAGCAGCCCGCGCCTACAACGCCAGCGCACACGCTGCAGATAGACAGGATCGGTGGTACAGGATACATCACGCTTGCTCATACCACTCTCTTGACCATCATATCCTTGATCTTGCCGATGGCTTCAGTCGGGTTCAACTCTTTTGGACAGACATCGACGCAGTTCATGATGCTGTGGCAGCGAAACAAGCGGTATGGATCCTCCAGATTATCCAAGCGCTCCGCAGTCGCCTGGTCGCGTGTATCGGCAAGAAAACGGTAAGCCTGCAGCAGGCCGGAAGGGCCGACAAATTTATCCGGATTCCACCAGAACGAGGGACAGGCCGTGGTGCAGCAGCCGCACAGGATGCACTCGTACAATCCATCCAGCTCCGCCCTGTCCTTGGGTGATTGCAGACGCTCGGTCTCCGGTGGCGGGTCGTTGTTGATGAGATACGGCTTGATCGAGTGATACTGTTTGAAAAATTGCGCCATATCCACAATCAGGTCGCGAATCACCGGCAAACCCGGCAACGGCCGGATCTCGATCGGTTGTTTAAGCGAAGACAGGGGTGTGATGCAGGCCAGCCCATTGCGCCCGTTGATGTTCATTGCATCCGAGCCGCACACCCCTTCGCGGCAGGATTTGCGGAAGCCGATGCTGTCGTCCTGCTGGCGCAGCAGCATCAGCGCATCCAGCAACATCGCATCACCCGCTTGCAGGTCGAGATCAAAATCCTGCATATAGGGAGCCGTGTCAGCCTCCGGGTTGTAGCGGTAGATTCTGAATTTCATCTCATAACTCCTAGTACACGCGTGCCTTGAGCGGGAACGACTCCACCGTCAGCGGTTTCAGCCGCACCGGCTTGTAGTCGAGCCGATGGCCTTCACTGTAGTACAAAGAATGTTTAAGCCAGTTTTTGTCGTCCCGTTCGGGGAAATCCGCCCGCGCATGCGCTCCACGGCTTTCCTTGCGCGCTTCGGCTGCGGTCATGGTGGCTTGCGCAACCTCGATCAGGTTGTCGAGCTCCAGCGCTTCGACCCGCGCGGTGTTGAAAACCTTGCTCTTGTCCGTAATTCCGGTGTTGCGCGAACGCGCCGCCACTTCGCGGATCTTGCTCACGCCTTCCGCCATCAGATCGGGAAAACGGAACACACCGCAATGGGTCTGCATCGTTTGGCGCATCGCGTCGTACACATCCGCAACATGCTCGCCATTCTTCTGATTCTCCAAGCGTGCCAGCCGCGCCAGCGGGCGATCTGCCGCATCGGCAGGCAAGGGTTTCGGGTTGGGGGTTTGCTTGAGGTCTTCAATAATCTGGCGCGCAGCGGAACGCCCGAACACGATCAGGTCGAGCAGCGAATTGCAACCAAGGCGGTTGGCGCCATGCACCGACACGCAAGCGCATTCGCCCACTGCATAAAAACCCTGCACCACATCTTCCGGCGCGGTGCCGTGCGGCGCGACGACCTGCCCGTGATAGTTGGTCGGAATGCCGCCCATCATGTAATGCGCGGTGGGCACCACCGGGATCGGTGCTTTGGCCGGATCGACATGGGCGAATTTGAGGGCGATATCGCGGATGCCCGGCAGACGGTGGCGAATAACTTCATCGCCCAGGTGATCCAGCTTGAGCAGGATATGGTCGGCGTTGGGACCACAACCGCGCCCTTCCTTGATTTCGGTCGCCATCGCGCGCGACACCACGTCGCGGCTGGCCAGGTCCTTGGCGGAAGGCGCATAGCGCGGCATGAAGCGTTCGCCATCCTTGTTCACCAGATAGCCGCCCTCGCCGCGCACGCCCTCGGTGATCAGCACGCCCGCCCCGTACACACCGGTCGGGTGGAACTGGAAGAACTCCATGTCTTCCAGCGGAATGCCGGCACGCGCTGCCATGCCGAGTCCGTCGCCGGTGTTGATGTAGGCATTGGTGCTGGCTTGAAAAATACGGCCTGCACCGCCGGTGGCAAACAGCGTCGCACGCGCTTGCAGGATCATCACCTCGGACGTTTCGATCTCCATCGCCACAACGCCGAGCACATCGCCGTCCCCATCGCGGATCAGGTCGAGCGCCATCCATTCGACGAAGAAGTTGGTGTTGGCCTTGACGTTCTGCTGGTACAAGGTGTGCAGTAGCGCATGCCCGGTGCGGTCGGCGGCGGCACAGGCGCGCGGCACCGGGTTCTTGCCGTAATCCTGCATATGCCCGCCGAACGGGCGCTGATAGATCTTGCCGCTGTCCAGGCGATCGAACGGCATGCCGAAGTGCTCAAGTTCGTACACGACTTCCGGCGCGGCGCGGCACATATATTCGATGGCATCCTGATCACCGAGGTAGTCCGAACCTTTCACGGTGTCGTACATATGCCAGTGCCAGTTGTCCTCGTTGACGTTACCCAATGAAGCGGCGATGCCGCCCTGCGCCGCGACAGTGTGTGACCGGGTCGGAAAGACCTTGGACAACACGGCGACTTTCAGGCCGGCCTCGGAAAGTGTCAACGCCGCACGCATCCCGGCACCTCCCGCGCCCACCACCACCACGTCAAACGTTCTTTTACTTATAGCCATTTAGAGTCCCCACAGAATTTGCGCCGACCAGATCGTATAAAGCAACAGCGCAAGAATCACCAATACGTGGCTCAGTAATCGGATGCCTGCCGGTTTCACATAATCCATCACGATGTCACGCATGCCAATCCACGCGTGATAGAACACGCTCAACAGGAACAGCAGGGAGAACGTGCGCATGATATTGCCGGAGAAAAGGTCGATCCAAGTGTCATAGCCGAAAGATCGCTGCCACAACAGCAGTCCGGCGATAACAAGCAAATAAAGCGCCATCACAACCGCTGTAACGCGCTGGATCAGCCAGTCGCTCAAGCCAAAATGCGCGCCGGTGACAATACGATTCACCATAATTGAACTCCCGCCACCACGGTCAACAGCAAACTCACGGCCAGCACCCATTTGCTACTGGCGCGGGACCCCGCCAATCCGTGCAACAGATGCAGGTCGAGCGCAAGATAGCGCAACCCGGCACAAAAATGATGCAGCAACGCCCAAGCCATGCCGAGCACAAAAACTTTGACAAGGGGATGCGCAAGGTATTCAGTGAGGGAGGTATAAGTCTCGATTGAGCGCAGACTTTGATCGAATGCCGCAAGCACCAGTGGCAAGGCCAGAAACAGCAACGCGCCCGAAGCGCGATGAAGAATGGAAACAAAGCCCGGGAGAGGCAACTTGATTCTGATTAAGTCGAGATGCTTGGGACGTGGTTTATTCATCGCTTGTTATCTCCCGCCAAAACAGAATGGCGCAATCCTACACCTCGGCATGGCGGGTGAAAAGCAAAAGGAATATGATGCAGCGGCGATTTAATAATGACTCGTTGTGTTTCCAATACTTCTTCTCGCTATACTTTTGCAGCCATACTTTTTTGATCATTTCAAAGTGAGGACACCATGAAAGCTCCCATCCGAGTCGCAATCACCGGCGCAGCCGGACAGATCGGCTACAACATGCTCTTCCGCATCGCCAACGGCGACATGCTTGGGCGCGAGCAACCGATCATCCTGCAACTGCTGGACATCCCGCCGGCCCAGCAGGTCTTGCGCGGCGTGGCGATGGAATTGGAAGATTGCGTGTTCCCCATGCTGCAACAAGTCATCACCACCGACGATCCGCGTGTCGCTTTCCGCGATGCGGAAGTCGCCATTCTGGTCGGCGCCCGCCCGCGCGGCAAAGGTATGGAACGCAAGGACCTGCTGCAAGCCAATGGCGCCATCTTCACCGAGCAGGGGCGCATCCTGAACGAGGTCGCGGCGCGCGATGTGAAGGTGCTGGTGGTGGGCAATCCGGCCAACACCAACGCGCTTATCTGCATGAAAAATGCGCCCGACCTCGATCCGCGCAATTTCACCGCCATGATGCGCCTCGACCATAACCGTGCCATCGCGCAGGTTGCGCTGAAACTGTTCCAGCCGATTCAGGACATCAAGAAAATGGTGGTGTGGGGCAACCATTCCGGCACGCAATATCCCGATTTATCACACTGCGAAATTCGCGGGCGCAAGGTTCTGGAAGTGCTGCAAGACCAGGACTGGATCGAGAACACCTTCATCCCGACCGTGCAAAAGCGCGGTGCGGCGGTGATCGAAGCGCGCGGCTTGAGCAGTGCGGCGAGTGCGGCAAACTCCGCTATCGCGCACGTGCACGACTGGTTGTTGCGCTCGCACCACAACGACTGGGTCACCATGAGCGTGCCGTCGGACGGCAGCTACGGCATTCCGGAGGGCGTGATGTACGGATTCCCGGTCACCTGCCGCAATGGCCATTACACCATCGTGCAGGGCTTGCCCATCAGCGAGACAGGCAAAAAACACATGCAGGATAGCTATCAGGAACTTCTCGGCGAGCGCGAGATGGTGAAGCATCTGCTGGGTTAAATAGCACTGCGGACTTGATTTACCCGCGCCACCCCCTCATATCGGCAACATTCATTATGGGAGCGCATCATGTCCACCAACCGTCCGCCCGCCGTCGCAGGCTCGTTCTATCCCGCCGACCCCGGGCGGCTTTCGCTTGATCTGCGCCGCTTTCTGGATGATGCAAAACCCGCCCGCTTTCCTCTCCCCAACCCTCTCCCGGAGGGCGCGGGGGCGAACGAACCGCCGCGCGAGTTTCGTGTTAAGGCACTGATCGTACCGCATGCGGGATACATGTATTCCGGCGCCATCGCGGCCTCCGCCTACGCCACGCTGCGCCCGCTCGTTGCGCGCATCCGGCGCGTGGTGTTGCTGGGACCGACCCACCGTGTCGCGGTGCGTGGCTTGGCACTGCCTGCCGCCACGACTTTCAGTACCCCGCTCGGCGAAATCAAACTGGATACCGGCGCGATGCGCGAACTGGCGCGCTTGCCGCAGGTCGCGGTGAGCGACGCGGTGCATGCGCAGGAACACTCGCTCGAAGTACAACTCCCCTTCCTGCAAACCGTACTGCAGGATTTCAATCTCGTTCCGCTCGCCGTGGGGGACGCCAGCGCAGAGGAAGTCGCCGCCGTGCTGGAAGCAGTCTGGGGTGGCGCGGAAACCCTGATCGTCATCAGCTCCGACCTGTCGCACTATCTGCCCGCCGAAGTCGCGCAACTGATCGACCGCAGAACTGCCGATGAGATTCTCCGCCTGCGCCCTGTTCCATCGCATGAGCAAGCCTGCGGCGCGACACCGATCAACGNNGAGATCGCCCGCCTGCACCTGCTCGTCGATCACGAGCAGGCCTGCGGCGCGACACCGATCAACGGCCTGCTGCTGGCCGCGCGCCATCATCACCTGCAGCCGCACCTGCTCGACCTGCGCAACTCCGGCGACACCGCCGGCCCGCATGACAGTGTGGTGGGCTATGCGGCATTTGCCTTCACCGAGGGGACGGACCATGACCATTGACGGCAACACCCTGCTGCAACTGGCGCGCGCCGCGATTGCCCAGCGGCTGGAACGGACGGCGGACTTGCCTGCGCGCGCCGCTTGGCTGGAAAAGACCGGCGCGTGTTTCGTGACACTGAAGGCACACGGCCAGTTGCGCGGCTGCATCGGCTCGCTCGAGGCACGGCAGGCGCTGTATGACGATGTGGTGCATAACGCCGTGGCGGCAGCGGTCCGCGACCCGCGCTTCCCGCCTTTGAGCGCCACCGAATTGAACGATGTCGAGATCGAAGTCTCGCTGCTCTCCCCGGCCGCACCCGTGAACTTCTTTGACGAACGCGACGCGCTGGCGCAACTGCGCCCGGGCATGGATGGCATCATCCTGGAATACGGCGCGCACCGCGCCACTTTCCTGCCGCAAGTGTGGGAAGACCTGCCGCAACCGCAACGTTTTCTTGCGCACCTGAAACGCAAGGCCGGCCTGCCGGAAGATTTCTGGTCGGACGACATCCGCCTGTCGCGTTACACCGTGCAGAAATTTACAGAGGATGCGCGAAATGGATGAACCGATCGGCATCGAAGAACGCTACCCGGCGCGCTACTGGCACAAGCTCGACGACGGCCGCATCCAGTGCGATTTGTGCCCGCGCGACTGCAAATTGAACGAGGGCCAGCGCGGCGCCTGTTTTGTGCGCGGCCGCATCAATGACGAGATGGTGCTCACCACCTACGGGCGCAGTTCCGGCTTCTGCGTCGATCCCATTGAAAAAAAACCGCTCAACCATTTCTATCCCGGCAGCAGCATCCTGTCGTTCGGCACGGCGGGCTGCAACCTCGCCTGCAAGTTCTGCCAGAACTGGGACATCTCCAAGGCACGCAGTTTCGACCGGCTGGCCGACCAGGCCACGCCCGAAGCCATCGCGCGCAGCGCGGCCGAACTCGGCTGCAAAAGCGTGGCGTTCACCTACAACGATCCGGTGATCTTCGCCGAGTACGCGATGGACGTGGCCGACGCCTGCCATGAAGTCGGTGTGAAGACGGTAGCGGTGACGGCGGGCTATATGCACGACCAACCGCGCCGCGAGTTCTACACCAGGATGGATGCGGCGAATGTGGACCTGAAGGCGTTCACCGACGAGTTCTATTTCAGGCAGACCGGCGCGCATCTGCAGCCGATACTGGAGACGCTGCAATATTTATGCAGGGAAACGGATGTCTGGGTGGAATTGACCACCCTGCTGATCCCCGGCCTCAACGACAGCGCGCACGAGATCGGCCGGATGTGCGAATGGATCGCAAAAGAATTGGGGGAGGATGTGCCGCTGCATTTCACCGCGTTCCATCCCGACTACAAGATGACCGCAATTCCCGCCACCCCTTCAGCCAAGTTGACCGAGGCACGACAAATCGCACACTCCGCCGGATTGCATCATGTCTATACCGGCAACGTGCACGACCTCGACGGCGGCACAACCCATTGCACCCATTGCCGCCAGCCGCTGATCGTGCGCGACTGGCATCTCATCCGGAGCTATGAAGTGGCAGCAGACGGAACGTGCCCGCACTGCGGCACCCCGCTCGCCGGGCATTTCGGCAAATTTGAGAAGCAGTTCGGGCGGCAACGCATTCCCATTGTCATGGCCGGCAGTTAGGATCGGCGCATTCGTTTCATGCGGTTAACAAAACCGGTGCGAAGCCACCGCCCGGCGTGCGGAAATTGGTGGTCTGCCCCTGATACAGGCGCGCCGCCGCCAGTTGCAATTCACCGTCATAGACATAACAGCGCACGTCGTATTTGAGCGACTGCGGTTCGCTATCCGGCAGGCAAACGACACGCTCGCCCGGCGGCTGCAGACGTTGCGCCACATAACCGCCCTGCATGATCTCCTCAAACACTCTCTTGGTTACCTTGTCGCCCCGGTATGCGCCTTTGCTGCCGTAGCCCGTCACCGGCTTGAAGAACCATGACTTGCGTTCCGTCCACCACCGCTCTGCCTCTTCGGCACGCACCAGCTTGGTAGGCGGAATATCGTTCAGCAACACATCGATATTTGACTGCGACACCCCGGCCGCATGCAGCCATGCCGCATCGCTCCACTGCACCAGATTGCGCTTGTCGGCATAGCGCGCGTAATGCGCGGGATCCGGCGTCAGCACCACCTGCTGCCGCGCCCAGGCAGAGCGCAGCGGCACATGGCCTTGCAGGTCGAAATCGGTCAGCCGGTTGTAGACCAGATCGACGCGCCGGCCGTTGCAATACACGCCGTCATCGCGCGCCTGCAAATCGGCGGGGCCAGCAATAAGCGTGACGATTCCCGCGTGCTCGAACATGCGCTGCGCCAGCAGGAACTCCGGATAGAGATATTGTGCTTCGGGCCGTTCATCCACGATGGCGATGCAGGTGAGCGGTGCATCGCCATGCATCAACCGCCATTCATTGCGGAACATGGCGAGAAAACGCTGTTCCAGATCTGCTGCGGCAACTGCTGTCCCCGGCAAATCTGCCGCACGCTGACTATCGATCAGCAGCGCATTCAGAAATGCGCCCCCCGCGTTGGTATTGATCTCAATCAGATGGACACCCTGCGCATTAAGGTGAAAATCGTAGCCGTAGAAAACGCCGCGCGCACTGTGCGGTGCAGGTACACCAACGACTTCTTCCACCGCAGCGATCACTGCGCGCATCTGCCGCAACTGTGATGCGCTGATGAAAACCGGCGCGGATGCGAACAGATGCGGGCAGCGTTCCTGCACCAGCGCTTGCCATTCATCTCCCTGTACCCGTATCGCGCCTTGCAATGCCTCATCCATGCGCGACACATCCTGACACTGCCCGTTCAAGCGGGCGGCATCACCGCCCGCTTGCGGCACCATATCAACCACCCAGCATCTCCTTCTTCAAGGATTCCTGCGCCGGCTTGCCGCCCAGCCAGATCTTCAGCAAGGCGCGGCTGAACGCCGCCCCGGCGATGGTGCCGCGCACGGCACCGTTCACCCCGATCTGCGTGCCACTGGCTGGCAGATAATCGAGGGTGATGATGTCGCCCTCCTTCGCCTCGCCGATGGTATCGAAGATTTGCGCCATCTGTTTCAACTCGGCATCCAGCACAGCCAGTTCGGCGGAAGTATGGTTGGCCTCGATCGCCTCGCTGAACGCGCCATACAGTTTCTTGCTGCCGAGGTCGCGCAGCATGTGCAGCGCGACGCGATGCGGACGCTCATCCGCGATGATCGCTTCCGCCGAAGTTTCTTTTTGCGGCAAGTACAGCGCCCCGACATAGACCTTGAACATCCATTTATTGCGCACCCCGGCGCCGTTCAGCAGCAGCATCTGCGCGCCGACCTGTGCCGTATCACTGACTTTCACCCCGGCAACCTCTGTTGCAAAAACGGGCAAGGCAAACACACACAGCAATCCCGCCAAAAATATCCTGTTCATTTTCACCCTTTCAACTCTAGCGAATCGTTGATAAACCGAGGATGTGGATCGGGTTTCAACCCGACATGCCGGACTAGGGTCCGACCCACATTACAGCGCTTCAAACACCCCTGCCGCACCCATCCCGGTGCCGATGCACATCGTCACCATGCCATAGCGCACCTTCGGGTCGCGCTGCATCGCCGCCATCAGGGTCGCCGTACGGATCGCTCCGGTCGCCCCCAAGGGATGACCCAGTGCGATCGCCCCACCCAGCGGATTCACCTTGGCCGGATCCAGTTCCAGCGTGCGCATCACCGCCAACGACTGCGCCGCGAACGCCTCGTTGAGCTCGATCCAGTCCATGTCGTCCTGCTTCAGGCCGGCGTGGCGCAGCGCCGCGGGAATGGCCTCGATCGGGCCGATGCCCATGATGTGCGGCGGCACGCCACGGGCGGCGAAGCTGACGAAGCGGGCCAGCGGCTGCAGCCNNCTTCCACCGGACCGATTCCCATCACTTCCGGCGGCACGCCGACCACGGCGTACGATACCACACGCGCAATGGGCCGAACTCCATAGCGTTCGAGCGCCGCCTCGGACATCAGCAGCACCGCCCCCGCGCCGTCGGACATCTGCGAGCNNACGAAGCGGGCCAGCGGCTGCAGCCCGAAGCGCTTGACCGCCGCCTCGCTGGCCAGGATCAGCGCGCCGGCGCCGTCCGAGGTCTGCGAACTGTTGCCGGCGGTGACCGTGCCGCGTGCCGCGAAGACAGTCTTCAGCTTGGCGAGGCCCTCCACCGTCGTGTCGGGCCGGGCGCCTTCGTCGAGGCCGACGGTGCGGGTGGAGACCGTGACCGTGGCCGTGTCGAGGTCCACCGACCGCTCGGCCACTTCCACCGACGTGATCTCGTCCGAGAACTGGCCGGCCTTCATCGCCGCCAGCGCCTTCATGTGCGAGCGGTAGGCGAACTCGTCCTGCGCCTGGCGGCT
>DISA01000026.1:0-626 GCA_002421915.1 Gallionellaceae bacterium UBA6222 | reverse complement strand
TCGGTGCCGGCGGCGATCATCACGTCGGCCTCGCCGACGCGGATGCGGTCGGCGGCCATCTGCACCGCCGACAGGCCGGACGCGCAGAAGCGGTTGACGGTGATCCCGCCCACGCGCTTGGGCAGGCCGGCCAGTACCGCGCCGATCCGTGCCACGTTCAGGCCCTGCTGCGCCTCGGGAATCGCGCAGCCGCAGATCACGTCTTCGACGGCCTGCGGATCGAGCCCCGGCAGCTGCGCCAGCGCCGAGCGCAGCACGGTGGCCAGCAGGTCGTCGGGCCGCGTGTGGCGGAAATAGCCGCGGTGCGAGCGCCCGATGGGCGTGCGGGTGGCGGCGACGATGTAGGCGTCCTGGATCTGTTTCATGGCTTTCTCCGAAAGCGGGGATTAGAGATTGGGGACTGGGGATTCGTGAGAGCGGGGAGGGGAGGGCTTTTTACCAATCCCGAATCCCGCAAACCGCTCAGTTCCTGAGCGGCTTGCCGGTCTTGAGCATGTGCATCACGCGCTCCTGGGTCTTGGGCATCTGTGCGAGGGCGATGAAGTGCTCGCGCTCCAGGCGCAGCAGCCAGTCCTCGTCCACCAGGGAGCCCTTTTCGACCTCGCCGCCGCACAGCACGGTGGCGA
>DISA01000075.1:16506-19164 GCA_002421915.1 Gallionellaceae bacterium UBA6222 | reverse complement strand
GGGAAGTCCGACGGGCTGCTAGCCCGAGAATAATGAGCGCGATGGCGATAGGATGTTCAGATTTTAGATATTTCAAAGAGTGCTTTCAGTTAGAATCAATGCCACGGTAGTCCACCTCGACCACCACCAACTCTTCCACACCATCAGGTAAACGCAACAGGACAGCGTCATCTGCTCGCGCCTTGAGCAGTGCCCGCGCCAGCGGCGACACCCAGCTGATATGGCCCTTACTCGCATCCGCTTCGTCGATACCAACGATGCTGTAGCTACGCTCGCAGCCATCGCTGTGGCACACCGTGACAGTCGCACCGAAAAATACCTGCTCACAGCCCCGGCGCAGGACCGGGTCAATCACTTCTGAATTTTCCATGCGTTTGGCCAAAAAACGCAGGCGACGGTCAATCTCCCGCAAGCGCTTCTTGCCGTAAATGTAATCACCATTTTCGGAGCGGTCACCGTTCGACGCCGCCCATGCGACAGTCTGCACCAGCGCCGGACGCTCTATGTCCAGCAGATGCATGTATTCGTCTTTCAGGCGGCGGTAACCCGCAGGGGTCATGTAGTTTTTGCTGCCTGCGGGGATCGCGGGCAACGATACCGAATCATCCTCGTCATCGGTGTCGCTTTCGCGGGTGAAGGCTTTACTCACGGGTGCTGCGTGTCCCTTCAGAACGGGATATCGTCATCAAAATTATCGAAGTTACTCTTGGCTGCCGGTGCGGCAGGCTTGGCAGCCTGGGCACCGCGCTCTGGGGGCGTGGATTGATTCTCCACGACTTCGAAGCTGCCACCTCCGGACTTGCTGCCCAACATCTTCATCTCGTTGACCACGATTTCGGTGGTGTAGCGATCCTTACCCTCCTTGTCTTGCCATTTCCTGCTTTGGATACGGCCCTCAACATAAATCAGCGACCCCTTCTTCAGATACTCGCCCGCAATCTCCGCCAGACGGCGGTAAAACACGAGATTGTGCCATTCGGTACGTTCCTGCTTCTCGCCGCTCTTGTCCTTGTAATTCTCGGAAGTTGCCAGCGAGACATTGGTTACCGCTTCACCGTTGGTCATATAACGGGTCTCCGGATCTTTGCCCAGACGCCCTATCAGAATCGCTTTATTCACCGACATGTCATGCTCCTTTCACTAGATTTTGGCGAAATTCGCCGAGCTCGTTTTCCACCGTTTCCTCATCAAACCCGTGTTTCTCAACCTTGAGACAGGCGATCTGTTCTCCCGCCACGATCAGCACTTCGTTCACGCCGCGTAATTGTGCCAGACTAGCCTGCAATGCGCTCGCCTCGGCGACAGTCAGTCGCGGCAGGTGGTACATCTTCGTTTGCAGCGACTTGGGCGCACGCATACCGGACGCGATCACCAGCCACAGCAGCAGCATGAACATTGCAAATATCAGCACCGCATTGCCCCCGTACAATTGCATCAGCAAGCCGCCCATGGCCGAGCCGAAGAACGCACCAAGAAACTGCACACTGCTGAACACACCCATTGCCGTACCCTTGGCTGCGAGCGGGGAGATTTTGCTGACGATGGAAGGCTGCATCGCCTCCAGGACGTTGAATGCGGTAAAAAACACGATCAACGAGAGCGCTATGCCCCACACGCTTGCATGCATGAACAGGATACCCAGTTGCGCCAGCGCGGCCATGCCAATGGAGAACAGAAAAACCTGCTTCGTCATCGCCTTTCTCTCCGCGATGAAAAACAGTGGCACCATCAATACGAAGGCGAATAGCATCACCGGCAGGTACATCTGCCACTGGTGCTGCGCATCCAGTCCGGCAGCGCGCAAAACAAATGGTATCTGCATGAATACCGACATCAGGATTGCATGCAGGGTGAATACGCCAAAGTCCATGCGGAGCAGGTCTTTATTACGCAACACTTCCTTCAGTTTGCTGGTATTCGCTTCGGTATCCGAATGAAATCGTGTGATTCCAGGTTTGGGGATGAACCAGATCACCACGGCGATGGATACAAAGGCCAACACGCCGACCAGTGAAAATATGCCGGACATTCCGATGAGCCGGTACAAAACCGGTGACAGCACCATCGAGATTGAGAACGTAATACCGATAGAAATGCCGATCATGGCCATTGCTTTGGTGCGCTGCTCTTCACGGGTAAGGTCGGCGGTCAACGCCATCACCGCCGCGTTGATTGCGCCCGCACCCTGAATCACCCGTCCGGCGATGATCCAGTAGATATCGTCCGCCGATGCCGCGATGAAACTGCCCGCCGCGAACAGCAGCAAACCGACGATGATGATCGGCTTGCGACCGTAACGGTCCGACAACCACCCCGCCGGAATCTGCAAAATCGCCTGTGTCAGGCCGTACGCACCGAGCGCAACCCCGATCAGAAAATGGCTTTCCCCGCCCGGAAGCTTCTCGGCATACAGCGCGAAGATCGGCAGAATGATGAACAAACCGAGCATGCGCAGGGCATAGATACCAGCCAAACCCAGACTGGCACGGCGTTCGACGGGGGTCATTGCGGAGGATGAAACAGGCATGAATGCGCTTTGGAATCTTTTTCGAAGTCGCGTATATTAGCAGGTCGCCCAACCTGACGCATGATCCATGGAATACATCAAAATACGCGGTGCGCGCACCCATAATCTCAAGAACATCAGCCTCGACCTGC
>DISA01000075.1:15243-16494 GCA_002421915.1 Gallionellaceae bacterium UBA6222 | reverse complement strand
GCCGAGGGGCAGCGGCGCTATGTGGAGTCGCTTTCGGCCTATGCCAGGCAGTTCCTGCAGTTGATGGAAAAACCGGATGTCGATCTGATCGAGGGGCTTTCCCCCGCCATCGCCATCGAGCAGAAAGCGACTTCGCATAACCCGCGCTCCACTGTGGGCACGGNNACCTGCGGCTGCTGTTCGCCCGCGCAGGTGATCCGTACTGTCCGCAGCACGACATCGTGCTGCAGGCACAGTCGGTCGGACAAATGGTGGACACGGTGCTGGCATTACCGGAGGGTACGAAGGTAATGATCCTGTCGCCCGTCGTGGTCGAGCGCAAGGGCGAGCAACTGGAATTGTTCGACGAGCTGCGCGCACAGGGTTTCGTGCGCCTGCGCGTGAACGGCAAGGTGTGCGAGATGGACAACCTGCCGAGGCTGGCGAAAAACCAGAAACACACCATCGAGATTGTGGTGGATCGGCTGAAGGTTTCGCCGGATGTCAAACAGCGTCTGGCGGAATCATTCGAGACGGCGCTGCGCCATGCCGATGGCCGCGCGCTGGCGGTGGAGATGGATTCGGGCAAGGAGCACCTGTTCTCGGCGAAGTTCGCCTGCCCCATCTGCANNGAACCGCGCCTGTTCTCGTTCAACAGTCCGATGGGGGCGTGCCCGAAATGCGACGGTTTAGGGGTGATCAGCTTCTTCGATCCCAAGCGGATTGTAGCTTTTCCACAGCTTTCATTGAGTGGCGGCGCAATCAAGGGTTGGGACCGACGTAACCAGTTCTATTTCCAAATGCTGGACAGCCTGGCAAGGCATTACAATTTTGATCTGGAACGACCATTCGAAAGTCTGCCGGAGAATGTCCAGCAGGTGGTGCTGTATGGTAGCGGGAGCGAGGAGATTCCTTTTCAATATCTGAACGAGCGCGGCAAGAAGATGTTACGCGAGCACACGTTCGAGGGCATCGTTAACAACTTGGAGCGGCGCTACAAGGAGACGGATTCGCCCACCGTGCGCGAGGAGCTGTCGAAATATCTGAATTCCTGCCCCTGCCCGGAATGCAAAGGCACACGCTTGCGTGAAGAGGCGCGCCACGTGCGTGTGGCCGATCACACCATTTACGAATTGAATGCCTTGCCGCTAAAACAGGCACTAGCTTTCTTCCGGAACGTGACACTGCCCGGCAACAAGCAGGCCATCGCCGAGAAGATTGTGCAGGAAATCGCCAATCGTCTCACTTTCCTCAACAACGTCGGACTGGATT
>DISA01000075.1:14651-15098 GCA_002421915.1 Gallionellaceae bacterium UBA6222 | reverse complement strand
GGCCGGGCGCCGGCGAGCATGGCGGTTTGGTGGTGGCACAAGGCACGCCGCAGGAAGTGTGCACCAACCCGCACTCGCTCACCGGCGACTATCTCTCCGGCCGGCGCAGCATCGCGCTGCCCGCGCAATCTCGCAAACCCGATTCCGAACGCCGCCTGAAGATCAGCGGGGCCTGCGGCAACAATCTGAAAAACGTCACCCTTGACCTGCCCGTCGGGCTGCTCACGTGCGTCGCGGGTGTATCCGGCTCGGGCAAATCCACGCTGATCAACGACACCCTGTACAAGGCAGTCGCCCAGCATCTGTATGGCAGCAATGCCGAGCCGGCTCCTTATGCAGAAATAGAAGGCTTGGAATTCTTCGACAAGGTAATCAATGTCGACCAATCCCCCATCGGGCGCACGCCACGCTCCAATCCGGCGACCTATACCGGGCTGTTCACGCCGA
>DISA01000075.1:0-14625 GCA_002421915.1 Gallionellaceae bacterium UBA6222 | reverse complement strand
CGTGATCAAGGTGGAGATGCACTTTTTACCGGACGTGTACGTGCCGTGCGATGTATGCCACGGCCAGCGCTACAACCGAGAGACACTGGAGGTGCAATACAAGGGGGCGAATATCCACAAGGTGTTGAACATGACAGTGGAACAGGCATATGAGTTCTTCAAGCCCGTCCCCGTGATCGCGCGCAAGCTGAAGACGCTGCTTGACGTGGGTCTGGGTTACATCACCCTGGGCCAGAGTGCAACCACACTGTCCGGTGGCGAAGCGCAGCGCGTGANNTACATCCTCGACGAGCCGACCACCGGCCTGCATTTCCACGATATCGACATGCTGCTGAAGGTGATCCACAAATTGCGTGACCAGGGCAACACGCTGGTAGTGATCGAACACAATCTGGATGTGATCAAAACCGCGGATTGGGTGATAGACCTCGGCCCCGAGGGCGGCGAAGGCGGCGGCCGCATCGTGGCGCAGGGATCACCGCGGCAAATCGTGGCAAACAAGGACAGCGTGACCGGGCCTTATCTTAGGAAATTGCTGGAATAAGGTTGTACCGTCTGGGGTGAAAAAACAACAAGGCCGGATAACCCGGCCTTGTGCTTTGCTGCGCGTGTTCCGGGAAATTTACTCGCCTGCCACTTCGACGGGTTGCGCTTCAGCCGGGCGATCCATCAGCTCGATCAGTGCCATCGGTGCATTGTCTCCCTTGCGGAAACCAAACTTGAGAATGCGCGAGTAGCCGCCATTACGCGCTGCATAGCGCGGCCCCAGTTCATCGAACAACTTGCTCACCATCTCGCGATCACGCAAACGCGCAAAAGCCAAACGGCGATTAGCCAAACTTGGATTCTTGCCCAGTGTCAGGATCGGCTCCGCGACACGGCGCAATTCCTTGGCTTTGGGCAAGGTGGTCTTGATGACTTCGTGACGCAGCAACGAGACGGTCATATTGCGCAACATCGCCAGGCGATGGCTGCTGGTGCGATTCAGTTTTCTAAGTCCTAAACGGTGACGCATGATTTTCCTCTCTTACTTTCTGGCTTGGTTTTGTCCAAGCAAGCTTTAGTTCTCGGTCACTGCCGCCCAGTTTTCCAATTTCATACCCAGCGACAAATCATGCTCGGCAAGAATCTGCTTGATCTCATTGAGCGACTTGCGCCCAAGGTTTGGGGTACGCAACAGATCGGCTTCAGTGTATTGAATCAGATCGCCGATGTAATGGATGCTCTGTGCCTTGAGGCAGTTGGATGAACGCGGGGTCAATTCCAGGTCATCCACCGGGCGCAGCAACATCGGATCGACCTTCGGCACTTGCGGCTTCTCAACCGGAGCCGGCGTGCCTTCCAGCGCGGCGAATACGGAGAATTGTTCCACCAGAATGCGCGCGGCGTAGCGGATCGACTCCTCCGGATCAATTGCGCTGTTGGTCTCGATGTCGATGATCAGCTTGTCCAGATCGGTGCGTTGCTCGACGCGGGCACTCTCGACGGCATAGCTGACGCGCAAGATCGGGCTGAAGGAAGCATCCAGCGCGATATGCCCCACCGACTTGGTCGCGCCGGGTTGCTGGCGCGAGATAGCGGAAACGTAACCGCGACCTTGCTCGATCTTGATTTCCATGTCCAGCTTGCCACCGGCAGTCAAGTGTGCAATGACATGTTCCGGATTAATCACTTCGGTATCTGCATCAACCTCAATATCAGCCGCTGTAACAACACCGGCACCCGCTTTCTTGAGGCGCAAAGTGGCTTCCTGCTTGCCGTGCAATTTAAGTACCAGCCCCTTCAGATTCAGCAAAATTTCAACCACATCTTCCTGAACACCATCAATCGGCGAGTATTCGTGTAACACACCAGCAATCTTGACTTCGGTCACTGCATAGCCGGGCATGGAAGATAGCAGGATGCGGCGCAGGGCATTACCCAAAGTGTGGCCATAACCGCGCTCGAACGGCTCCATCACCACCCGTGCCTTGGTGACCGAGATATTTTGCACATCGATAATGCGCGGCTTCAACAAATTATTGGTAGGCATATTTCACTCCGCGTTGATTACTTGGAATACAACTCGACAACGAGGTGCTCATTGATGGTTGCCGGCAACTCGGAGCGTTGTGGCAGCGCCTTGTACGTACCCTTGAAAGCTTTGCTGTCCACTTCAATCCACTCCGGAAAACCGCGTTGTTCCGCAGCCTCAAGAGCAGATTTCAGGCGCAATTGATTCCTGGATTTATCCGCCACCTCAACCACATCCCCTGGCTTGACCTGATAAGAAGGAATATTCACCCGTTTGCCATTAACCATGATGCTGTTATGGCGCACGGTTTGCCGTGCCTCGGCACGCGAACCGCCAAATCCCATGCGATACGCAACATTGTCCAGACGTGATTCCAAAATCTGCAACAGGCTCTCGCCAGTGATGCCACGCGATTTTTCAGCACGCTTGTAAGTCAACCGGAACTGGCCCTCCAGCACGCCATAGATACGGCGCAGTTTTTGTTTTTCACGCAGCTGTCCACCATATTCAGACTGGCGCTGGTTGCGACGCTGGCCATGCTGGCCGGGCGGATAGGCACGGCGTTCAACCGCGCACTTGTCGGTAAAGCATTTTTCAGCTTTCAGGAACAGCTTCTCGCCTTCGCGGCGGCACTGACGGCACTTTGCATCAAGATTTCTAGCCAAGATCCATACTCCTTAAATACGGCGCTTTTTCGGGGGACGGCAGCCGTTATGCGGCACCGGCGTAATATCCGAAATGCTGGTGATTTTAAAACCTGCGGCGTTCAAGGCTCGCACGGCGGACTCGCGGCCCGGGCCCGGGCCTTTGATGCGAACCTCAAGATTCTTGACTCCGCACTCGACAGCAGACTTGCCCACCGTTTCAGCAGCGATCTGGGCTGCAAATGGCGTGCTCTTGCGGGAGCCCTTGAAGCCCTGCGCGCCACTGGTTGACCAAGCCAGAGTATTTCCCTGGCGGTCTGTGATGGTGACGATAGTGTTGTTGAAAGAAGCGTGAACGTGCGCGATGCCTTCTGCAACGTTCTTCTTGACTTTTTTACGCACTTTCGTGCTGGTCTTTGCCATTTTCTTTTCCTCTACTTAATTACTTCTTGGCGCCGGCAATGGATTTACGCGGACCTTTACGGGTGCGCGCATTGGTGCGTGTGCGCTGCCCGCGGCAAGGCAAGCCACGCCGATGACGCAAGCCGCGATAGCAACCCATGTCCATCAGCCGCTTGATGTTCATGGTCACTTCACGGCGCAGATCGCCTTCAACCGTGAACCTGGCGACTTCGTCACGCAGCTTTTCCATGTCTGAATCGCTGACATCCTTGATCTTTGTCGAGACAACGACGCCGGCCGCAGCACAAATCTGCCGGGCGCGAGTACGTCCGATGCCATAAATGGCTGTCAACGCAATTTCAGCGTGTTGATGGTTTGGAATGTTTACACCGGCAATACGAGCCATGCAGCTACCCTATCGTTCAAAAGTTGCGAATTCTAACATCCAGTGGCGATTTAACTCAATCAACCCTGGCGCTGTTTGTGGCGTGGATCGCTACTACAGATCACACGTACCACACCTTTGCGCCGCACGATCTTGCAATTGCGGCACACTTTTTTCACGGATGCTTGGACTTTCATTTGCTTCTCCTTGCTTCAATATTAACTTCGCCCAGATACAGCGTAATGTTATGCGTTGCTTGCAGCCCAATCCTATCTTTCCACACTGCCATTCAGCTCAACTCGCCTTAAAATTGGCCTTTTTCAACAGGCTTTCATACTGATGAGTCATCAGATAGGACTGCACTTGAGACATAAAATCCATTGTCACCACGACCAGAATCAGCAGTGAGGTACCGCCAAAGTAGAAGGGTACATTCCACTTGACCACCAGAAATTCCGGCAACAGGCAAACCAGCGTTATATAAATCGCGCCAACCAGCGTAAGGCGCAGCATGATTTTCTCAATATAGCGTGCAGTCTGCTCCCCTGGTCGGATTCCCGGCAGGAAAGCGCCGCTTTTCTTTAAATTGTCCGCTGTGTCTTTTGGGCTAAACACCAGTGCGGTGTAGAAGAAGCAAAAGAAAATGATCGCAGCAGCATAAAACATCACATATATCGGCTGGCCCGGTGCAAGCTTGTCGCTTACGTCCTTTAGCCACAACATACTCTCACTGGTACCGAACCATCCCGCAATGGTGGCCGGAAACAAAATAATACTGGAAGCAAAGATCGGCGGAATCACGCCCGCCATATTCAACTTCAGTGGCAAGTGCGAGCTTTGCCCGCCATAAACCTTGTTGCCCACTTGCCGCTTCGCATAATTGACCAATATCTTGCGCTGCCCGCGCTCGACAAAGACCACCAGCGCAGTGACTGCAATCGCCCCAAAAAACAGCGCCAAAACGAGCGGAACAGAAAATGCTCCGGTTCTGGCCATTTCCAAGGTATTGCCGATTGCGCTAGGCAGACCAGCCGCAATTCCGGCGAAAATGATCAGCGAGATGCCGTTACCCAAACCGCGTTCCGTAATCTGCTCACCCAACCACATCAGGAACATCGTCCCGGTGACCAGAGTGATCACGGTGGTCAACTGGAACATGGCTCCAGGATGCAAGACCAGATCCTTTTGCGACTGCAACATCACAGCGATACCGAACGACTGGAACAATGCCAGCAACAGGGTGCCATAACGCGTGTACTGGGTAATCTTGCGCCGCCCCGCTTCACCTTCTTTTTTCAGCTGCTCCAGATGCGGGACTGCAACCGCAGCCAACTGCATAATGATGGAAGCCGAAATATACGGCATGATGCCCAGCGCCAAAATGGTAAAGCGCTCCAGCGCCCCGCCCGAAAACATGTTAAACATACCGAGTATGCCGCCCTGCTGTTGCTTAAACAGGTCTGCCAGAATATTCGGATCAATGCCCGGCACCGGTATATGCGCACCAATACGATAGACGATCAGCGCCCCCAGCAAAAACCACAGACGGGTGCCCAAGTCACCATATTTCGGTTTGACGACCGGCTTACTCACCACGCATCCTCATTCTGCAACCGAGCCGCCGGCCGCTTCAACAGCAGCACGCGCACCTTTGGTTAGCAACAGGCCCTGCACTGTGACAGCACGGGTAATTTCACCCGAGAGGATAACTTTGGCCGTCAGCGTATTGGCCGAAATCACGCCGGCTTGCTTCAACACCAACAGATCAATCGTATCGACCGGCAACTTTTCCAGATCGGACAAGCGAACCTGTGCGGTATCGTCACGAGTCAGCGAAACAAAGCCGCGCTTTGGCAAACGGCGCTGCAAGGGCATCTGCCCCCCCTCGAAGCCGACTTTATGGAAACCGCCGGCCCTGGATTTTTGCCCTTTGTGACCGCGCCCCGCAGTCTTGCCAAGACCCGATCCGATACCACGGCCAACACGGCGCTTGGCGTGCGTGGAGCCTTCTTGAGGTTTAATTTGATTGAGTTGCATTTATGCCTCGCACTTGACCAGGTAATACACCTTGTTAATCATGCCACGCACTGCCGGGGTGTCTTCCAGCACCACTGAGTGGTTGATGCGGCGCAGACCCAAGCCGCGCACCGTGTCACGATGAGACTGCTTGGTACCGATGACGCTTTTGATCTGTGTCACTTTCAATGTTTTTGCTTGTGCCATGGTTACCCCGCGATCTCTTCAACACTCTTGCCACGTTTGGCTGCAATTTCGGCCGGAGAATTCAAAGCCAGCAAACCGTTCAAGGTGGCACGAACGACGTTATATGGATTATTTGA
Organism: Gallionellaceae bacterium UBA6222; assembly: GCA_002421915.1. GTDB lineage: Bacteria > Pseudomonadota > Gammaproteobacteria > Burkholderiales > Gallionellaceae > Sideroxyarcus. The sequence goes on along the minus strand of DISA01000075.1, from coordinate 8,841 downwards.
ACCAATACATTTGGCCAGCACATTACGCACACCAACCGCCTCGAATACAGCACGCATGGCACCGCCCGCGATAATTCCCGTACCTTCAGATGCAGGCAACATCACAACCTTGGCTGCTCCGTGGCGGCCAATCACCGGGTGATGCAAGGTACCCTCTTTCAAGTTGACCTTGACCAGTTTGCGACGCGACTCTTCCATGGCCTTTTGTACGGCAACAGGGACTTCTTTTGACTTTCCCTTGCCCATGCCAACACGGCCATCACCATCACCGACTACAGTCAATGCGGCGAAGCCCATGATACGGCCACCTTTCACTACCTTGGTAACGCGGTTAACGTGAATCATCTTTTCGATGAGGCCGTCCCCCTTGTCTTCTTGTTGCTGATTCCTGCCTTGTTGTGCTTTAGCCATATCTCACCCCAGATTAGAACTGCAAGCCATTTTCGCGCGCGGCATCTGCCAGCGCCTTGATGCGACCATGGTACTTGTTACCGGAACGGTCGAACGCAACCGATGTCACGCCTGCGCTCTTGGCTTTTTCGGCGATACGCTTGCCCACGATTGCCGCTGCGGCAGTGTTGCCGCCATGTGCAATGCCGTCACGCACTTCGGCTTCGAGCGTGGAAGCACTGGCCAGCACAGATCCGCCATCGGCCGAAATTACCTGTGCGTAGATGTGCAGATTGGTGCGGTGGATAGCCAGGCGAATAGATTTTTTCTCGGCAATCCTGGCCCGGGTTTTGCGGCCTCTGCGCTGACGCGCTTCATTTTTGTTCAACATATCAACCTCGATTATTTCTTCTTGGTTTCTTTCAGGATCACCACCTCGTCGGCATAACGAACACCCTTGCCCTTATACGGCTCCGGTTCACGATACGCGCGAATCTCAGCGGCAACCTGGCCCACCTGCTGCTTGTCAACGCCAGTCAAAATTATTTCAGTCTGACTTGGTGTTGCGACTTTCACCCCGCTGGGCATTTTGTGCACCACCGGATGGGAGAAGCCCAAGCTCAAATTAAGAGAATCGCCGGCGGCTTGAGCACGGTAGCCCACGCCAACCAGGGTCAGCTTGCGCTCAAAACCCCTGGTCACACCGGTTACCATATTTGCCACCAAAGCGCGCAAGGTCCCGGACATCGCATTGGCCTGGGCCGATTCATTACCAGCCTTGCACAACAATTTATCTCCCTCACGCTCAATTTTGACATCCTCTTTGAGCACTTGAGACAGGGTGCCCTGCGGCCCCTTGACCGAAATCATTCCGGCAGCGAGACTGACTTCAACTCCGGACGGAATCAGGACGGGATTTTTAGCAACTCTAGACATATCTCCCCCTTACGCCACAAGACAAAGTACTTCGCCGCCAATACCATCGGCACGCGCCTTGCGATCGGTCATCAGCCCTCTGGATGTCGACACTATCGCGATTCCCAGCCCGTTCATTACGCGCGGAATATCTTCACTGCCCTTGTAAACACGCAATCCGGGGCGACTCACACGCTGGATCTTCTCAATCACCGGACCATCAGCGTAATACTTCAGACCAATCTCCAGCGTGGGCTTTACTCCATTATCGACAACCTTAAAACCATCGACATACCCCTCATCTTGCAATACCTTGGCGATGGCCACCTTGATTTTGGAAGATGGCATCGACACCACTGTTTTTTCTGCCAGTTGCGCGTTACGAATACGCGTCAACATATCGGCAATAGGATCACTCATACTCATAGATTCACCTTACCAACTTGCCTTGACAACACCAGGAATCGCACCGCTCATTGCGTAATCACGCAATTTGGAGCGACCCAGACCGAACTTACTGAAAGTGCCGCGCGGGCGACCAGTAAGCGCACAGCGATTACGCAAACGCACCGGACTGGAATCTCGCGGCAATGCCTGCAACTTCTGGCGTGCCGCAAAGCGCTCTTCATCACTGATCGAAACATTTGTCGCGATCGCCAACAACTCCGCGCGCTTGACGGAAAACTTTTTCACGACAGCCCGGCGCTTCTTGTCACGGTTAATCACAGCGGTTTTAGCCATATCACCCTCAGTTCTTCAGTGGGAATTTGAAAGCCAACAAGAGAGCTCTCGCTTCCTCGTCATTCTTTGCCGTTGTCGTGATCGTGATATTCATGCCACGCAAGGCGTCAATCTTGTCGTACTCGATTTCAGGGAAGATGATTTGCTCTTTGATGCCCATGTTGTAGTTACCACGGCCATCAAAGGATTTGCCTGATATACCCCGGAAGTCGCGAATACGGGGAATGGCCACTGAAACCAGGCGATCCATGAATTCGAACATACGTTCGCGACGCAGAGTCACTTTGCAACCGACCGGATAGTTCTCGCGGATCTTGAAGCCGGCGATCGATTTCTTGGATTTCGTCACAACAGGCTTCTGCCCGGCGATTTTCTGCATGTCGGAAACCGCGTGATCCATAACCTTCTTATCCGCGACCGCCTCACCCACACCCATGTTGAGCGTGATTTTTTGAATACGCGGCACTTCCATCACGGATTTGTAGCCAAACTGCTTCATCAGTGCCGGCGCAACCGTTTGTTTGTAGTAGTCGTTTAAACGAGTCATTTATTACCCCTTACGCAATCACTTCGCCGCTGGATTTGAACACACGTACCTTGCGACCGTCCTCCAGCAACTTCACGCCAACACGATCCGCTTTTTTGGTAGATGCGTTATAGATGGCAATATTTGAAATATGAACAGGCTTCTCGATTTCAACAATGCCGCCAGATGTACCCTTCATCGGATTCGGCTTCTGGTGTTTCTTGACCTTGTTGATGCCGCTCACCAAAACCAAGTCGTCGCTTACGTTCAGCACGCTGCCGCGATTGCCTTTGTCTTTCCCGGCGATGACGATCACGTCATCGTTCTTTTTGATCTTGCGCATGATTTATCCTCGAATATCTCTTACAGCACTTCTGGCGCAAGGGAGACGATCTTCATGAAACGCTCTGTGCGCAACTCGCGGGTAACCGGCCCGAAAATGCGGGTTCCGATCGGCTCCAGTTTGTTGTTAAGCAACACCGCTGCATTGCCGTCAAATTTAATCAGCGAGCCGTCAGAGCGGCGAACGCCCTTGGCAGTGCGCACAACCACAGCGCTATACACTTCGCCCTTCTTGACGCGTGAACGCGGCGCCGCATCCCTGATGCTGACCTTGATCACATCACCAACACCGGCATAACGGCGTTTAGAGCCCCCAAGCACCTTGATGCACATAACGGAGCGCGCACCGGTATTGTCAGCCACATTCAAAACAGATTGCATTTGTATCATTTTTCAATCTCCAACTTTGTCCGCCTGCGGCAGCTAGTTTTGGAACCCGTTCGGGTTAGGCCGCCGCAAGCGACGGTGAAACGAAGCCGCGCATTCTAGTCAAACTTGCCAGCCCGCGCAAGCATTAAGTTGCCAACGCCGACTTAAAGCGATTTGACCACACGCCATGCCTTGGTTTTCGACAACGGACGCGTCTCCTCAATCGTGACGACGTCACCTTGGCTACACTCGTTTGCCTCATCGTGGGCATGGTACTTCTTGGAAACGCGCACGACCTTGCCCAAAACCGGGTGTTTAACCTTGCGCTCCACCAAGACCGTGACTGTTTTGTCCATCTTGTCACTAACGACTGTGCCGGTTAGCGAACGTTTCAGATTCGTTGCACTCATTGCTGTACACCTTTTTCTGTCAATACGGTTTTAATCCGGGCGATGTCTTTGCGCACCGCATTCAACTGGCTGGTATTGCCCAATTGCTGTGTAGCAAGTTGCATGCGCATGCTGAATTGAGCTTTACCCAAGGACAACAATTCCTGTTGCAGATCAGCCGCCGATTTTTTCTTCAGGTCACTTGCCTTCATGATTACGCCCCCACCTGTCTAACTACGAAAGTCGTTTCGAGCGGAAGTTTGGCTGTTGCCAGTTTGAATGCCTCACGCGCCAACGACTCCGTCACACCATCCATCTCGTATAACATTTTTCCTGGACGAATCTCGGCAACGTAGTACTCTGGATTACCCTTACCGTTGCCCATACGGACTTCGGCTGGTTTTTTGGAAATAGGCTTGTCCGGGAAAATACGGATCCAGATACGGCCACCCCGTTTGATGTGACGCGTCATGGCACGGCGTGCCGCCTCGATCTGGCGCGCAGTCAAGCGGCCACGGCCGACGGCCTTAAGGCCGAATTCACCAAAACTAACTTGATTGCCCCGTGTTGCAATACCCGAGTTACGGCCCTTTTGTTCCTTGCGGTATTTTCTTCTAGCTGGCTGTAGCATGTTTAGCTCCCGACTTTCTTACTTTCTTTTCCGGTTCCGCCACTGCAGGAGCAGCATCTTCCTGTTGGCCTGTTTGATCGCCCTTATAGACCCAGACTTTCACCCCGATAATGCCATAGGTGGTCTTCGCTTCCGCGAAGCCGTAGTCGATATCCGCGCGCAGGGTATGCAACGGCACGCGGCCTTCGCGGTACCACTCGGTGCGGGCGATTTCGATGCCATTCAGACGTCCGGCACTCATAATCTTGATTCCCTGCGCACCGAGGCGCATCGCGTTCTGCATGGCGCGTTTCATGGCGCGACGAAACATAATGCGTTTTTCCAATTGCTGCGTGATCGATTCTGCGATCAGCTGCGCATCAATCTCTGGCTTGCGCACTTCCTCGATATTCAGCCCAACATCCGGCAAGCCCATACGAACACGCAATTCAGCGCGGAGCTTTTCGATGTCCTCACCCTTCTTACCAATCACCACACCCGGGCGCGCAGTGTAAATGGTGATCTTCGCGTTCTTGGCTGGACGCTCAATAACGATCCTGGACACCCCTGCACCTGCCAATTTTTTCTTCAGGTACTCCCGAATCTCGATATCTTTGAGTAACAATTCCGAGAAATTCTTGCTGTTCGAATACCATTTTGAAGTCCAGTTTTTCTGGACGCTCAAGCGGAACCCAATCGGATTAATTTTCTGACCCATGCTTTAGCTCCCGACGATGATCGTAATGTGGCAGGTTTGCTTCTCGATACCCGTCCCGCGGCCTTTGGCACGCGGAATCATGCGCTTCAAAGATGCGCCCTTGTCCACATAGATGGTGGAAACTTTCAGCTCGTCGATATCAGCGCCGTCATTGTGCTCAGCATTGGCAATCGCGGAATCAAGTGCCTTCTTGATGATGGCACCCCCTTTTTTCGGGCTGAAAGTCAGAATATTCAATGCTTGCGCCACGGGCAGGCCGCGAATCTGGTCAGCGACCAGTCTGGCTTTTTGCGCTGACAGGCGAACACCACGGATGACTGCTGTTGTACTCATCATCTCTCCTTATTTTTTCGCTTTTTTATCAGCCGCATGCCCTTTAAAGGTACGCGTCAGAGAAAATTCACCCAGTTTGTGTCCCACCATGTTTTCGGAGACATACACCGGAACGTGCTGCTTGCCATTGTGAACCGCTATGGTCAATCCAACGAACTCAGGCAACACCACGGAACGACGCGACCAGGTCTTGACCGGGCGCTTGTCACTGGTGGCGCGCACTGTCTCAATTTTCTTGAGCAGATGTAGATCAACAAACGGGCCTTTTTTAATAGAACGTGCCATTTTTACTTACCCCTTAAGCCTTGAAGCGACGACGTACGATCATGCCGGTGGTCCGCTTGTTACTCCGTGTGCGATAACCCTTGGCTGGAACCCCCCACGGACTGACCGGATGGCGACCCGCTGCGGTCTTCCCTTCACCGCCACCGTGCGGGTGATCAACCGGGTTCATCACCACACCGCGTACGGTCGGCCGAATCCCGCGCCAACGGTTTGCGCCCGCCTTGCCGATGGAGCGCAATGAGTGCTCGCCGTTACCGACTTCGCCCAGTGTCGCACGGCAATCGATATGTACTTTGCGGATCTCACCGGAACGCAGACGCAGCTGAGCATAGCTACCTTCGCGCGCCAGAAGCTGTACTGAGGCACCCGCCGAACGCGCCAGTTGCGCACCCTTGCCCGGTAGCATCTCAATCGCGTGAATGGTCGAACCCACAGGCATATTGCGCAATGGCAAGGTATTTCCCGTTTTAATCGGAGCCTCCGATCCGCTCACCAATTCCGCCCCGGCAGAAATACCTTTGGGAGCCAGAATATAGCGGCGCTCACCATCTGCATAAAGCAACAGAGCCAAGTGCGCGCTGCGGTTCGGGTCGTATTCCAAGCGTTCAACCTTGGCCGGAATGCCGTCCTTGTTGCGCTTGAAATCGACCACGCGATAGTGTTTCTTGTGGCCGCCACCCATATGGCGCACAGTAATATGGCCATTGTGGTTGCGACCGGCGGTACGCGTTTTCTTTTCCAGTAGTGCCGCAACCGGTTTGCCTTTGTGCAGATTTTTGTTGACCACGCGCACGACGGCACGCGTGCCCGGCGAAGTTGGTTTGAGTTTGATCAGTGCCATGTTTTACCCCTGCTCACTTGCGGCAAAATTGATTTCTTGTCCGGCAGCCAAGCTGACATAGGCTTTTTTCCAGTCTTTGCGACCACCCATGAAACGGCCGAAGCGCTTCTGCTTGCCCTTGACATTGCTGACTTGAACACCCTCAACCGTGACATTGAACAGCTTTTCAACTGCTGCCTTGATCTCGGGCTTGGTAGCGTCACTTGCTACGCGGAAAATGATTTGTCCATTTTTTTCAGCAACAAAAGTGGCCTTCTCGGAAACTTGTGGTGCCCGCAACACATTCAGCAAGCGCTCTTCATTGAATTTGATTGTATTCATGCCAGCAACTCCTCGATTTTGGCGATCGCATTGCGCGTGACCAGCACGTTGGAAAAACGCACCAGACTGACCGGATCCGCCTGATGCGCTTCGACCACCAGCACATTCGGCAGGTTGCGCGAAGACAGATACAGGTTCTCGTCGATGCTGTCCGTGATGATCAACAGGCGCACGTCCTGCAGCCCCATGTCCTTGATTTTGTCAGCCAGCAGCTTGGTCTTGGGTGCGGCAATTGACAAGCCTTCGATCACACTCAAGCGGCCATCGCTTACCAACTTGGAGAAAATGGAGGCAAGACCGGCGCGATACATCTTGCGATTGATCTTTTGCGAGTAGTTCTGATCCGGGCTATTCGGGAATATCTTGCCGCCCCCGCGCCACAAGGGGCTGGATGCCATACCGGCGCGTGCGCGACCGGTTCCCTTTTGCGCGAAGGGTTTGCGCGTGGACTTGGCGATCTCGCTACGTCCCTTTTGTTTGCTGTTGGCGGAACGCGCGTTGGCCTGGTAAGCCGTTACCAGCTGATGCACCAGTGCCTCGTTGTATTCACGGCCGAACAGGTCGTCAGAAGCATTGATGCTCGCGCCCGGTTTGCCGTTCTCGTTGATAAATTTCAGTTCCATCATGCCCCCGCTTTCACTGCCGGACGAACGATCACGTCGCCGCCGGGCGCGCCTGGCACAGCCCCGCGCACCAGCAACAACTGGCGCTCGGCATCGATTCGAACGATTTGAAGATTTTGCACGGTGCGCTGCACATCACCGAGATGACCGGTCATGCGCTTGCCCGGAAACACGCGCCCCGGATCTTGTGCCATACCGATAGAACCCGGCACATTATGCGACTTGGAGTTACCGTGTGAGGCGCGACCTGATTTGAAGTGGTAACGCTTGATCGTGCCGGCATAGCCTTTACCAATTGTCACACCCGTCACATCGACTATCTGGCCAACCTGAAACAGCTCGACTCCCACCTTGCCGCCAAGAGCGAGAGCGGCGATCTGTTCAGGGGATGCAGTGAATTCCTTGAGTACACTGCCCGCTTCGACTCCCGCCTTGGCAAAATGCCCGGCGGCTGCCTTGGTTACACGACTGGCACGGCGCGTACCGTACGCGACCTGTACAGCGCTATAACCATCTGTAGAAGTGGTTTTGATTTGGGTGACACGATTGTTGGACACGTCCAGCACTGTTACCGGCAACGATGTTCCGTCATCGGTAAAAATACGGGTCATGCCAATCTTGCGACCGACAAGTCCTAAGCTCATTTTTTTTCCTTTATTAAGGGGCCGACTTCAATTGGTCAGCCGATTTATGTACTGCAACTACTGAACTGCTGTTATTGCAACTTGATTTCCACATCAACCCCGGCGGGAAGATCAAGCTTCATCAGTGCATCCACCGTCTTATCCGTCGGATCAATGATATCCATCAGACGCAGGTGGGTGCGAATCTCGAATTGATCACGCGAAGTCTTGTTGACGTGCGGCGAACGCAGCACATCGAAGCGCTCGATTTTTGTCGGCAAGGGAACAGGCCCTTTGACCACTGCGCCGGTACGCTTGGCGGTATCCACAATCTGCAGGGCAGACTGGTCGATCAGACGATAGTCGAACGCCTTCAGGCGAATGCGAATTTTTTGACTTTGCATAATCATCTCTTGCTTGTTTGCGGCAATGCCGCAGGTTTAAAGAACGAAAGCGCGAGGCCGCAGCCACGCGAGGGCGCGCATTGTATGCTTACTCGATCACCTTGGCAACCACGCCTGCGCCGACGGTGCGACCGCCTTCGCGAATCGCGAAGCGCAGGCCTTCTTCCATCGCGATCGGGTTGATCAGGTTCACCGTGATGCTGACGTTGTCGCCCGGCATCACCATTTCGGTGCCGGCCGGCAGTTCAACCGCGCCGGTCACGTCGGTGGTGCGGAAGTAGAACTGCGGCTGGTAACCCTTGAAGAACGGGGTGTGGCGTCCGCCTTCATCCTTGGTGAGGACGTAGACTTCTGCTTCGAACTTGGTGTGCGGCTTGATGGAACCCGGCTTAGCGAGAACCTGACCACGTT
>DISA01000067.1:175-16617 GCA_002421915.1 Gallionellaceae bacterium UBA6222 | reverse complement strand
GCGGCTGCCCCTTCTTGCCTTCGATGGACTCGAGCAAAGCCGTCTCTTCACCGCACACGTAGGCGCCATAGCCCAGATGGTTGTGCAGATAGAACTCAAAGTCTGCCCCCAGGATGTTCTTGCCCAGATAACCGGCCTGGAGCGCCTCTTCGCAGGCCGCCTCCATCTGCTCATAGGCCTCAAAGATTTCACCGTGAATGTAGTTGTAAGCGTGCTTCACGCCCATCGCATAAGCGGCGATCGCCATACCCTCGATCAGCATATGCGGGTTGTAGCGCAGGATATCCCAGTCTTTGCAGGTCCCCGGTTCACCCTCATCCGAATTGCACACCAGGTATTTTTCACCCTCGTAGTTGCGCGGCATGAAACTCCACTTCAAGCCGGTCGGAAAGCCCGCGCCGCCGCGGCCGCGCAGACCGGAGGCCTTCACTTCGGCAATGAGAGCTTCCGGCGACATTTTCTCACTCAATACTTTGCGCAAAGCCTGATAACCGCCCGCCTTGACATAGTTGTCCAGCTTGGTCAGCCCGTCGGCGGCAGTGGCCAGGATAATGTGCGCGCTCATGCCTTGCCCCCTTCCAGATCGGCAAGAATCTGGTCGATTTTCTCGGTGGTGAGGCGGCCGCACAGTTTTTTGTTGCTAACTGTCAGCAGTGGTGCATCGACGCACGCCCCCATGCATTCACCTTCGCGCAGTCCAAACTTGCCATCGGGCGTCACCTCTCCCAGTTTGATCCCAAGCTTCTGCTCCAGATAGGCGACGGTATCGCCCGCACCACACAGCGTGCAGGACAGGTTGGTGCACACGGTCAGCGTGTGCTTGCCCATCGGCTTGAGGTTGTACATGTGATAGAAGGTCGCCACCTCATACACCGCCATCTGCTGCATGCCCAGGTAGGCGGCGACATCCGCCATATCTTCCGGCGCGATCCAGCCCTTTTCATCCTGCACAAAACGCAAGGCGGCCATCACGGCAGACTGGCGCTGATCCGCGGGATATTTCTTCAACTCTTTGTCGATGTGCGTGGTAACAGTGGATGACAACATCAGCGGTCTATCTCCCCGAAAACAATATCCTGCGTACCGATGATCGCCACCACATCCGCGATCATGTGTCCCCGTGCCATCTCGTCCAATCCCGCCAGATGGGCAAAGCCCGGGGCGCGAATCTTCATGCGGTAGGGTTTGTTTGCGCCATCCGACACCAGATAGATACCGAACTCACCCTTTGGGTGTTCAACAGCGGAGTACACCTCTCCCGCCGGCACATGGAAACCCTCGGTAAATAGTTTGAAGTGGTGAATCAATTCTTCCATATTCTGCTTCATCGCTTCCCGCTTGGGCGGCACGAATTTGGAGTCGCCCGCGATCACCGGGCCGGGATTCTTGCGCAGCCAGTCTATGCACTGCCTGATGATGCGATTGGATTGGCGCATCTCCTCCATGCGCACCAGGTAACGATCGTAACAATCGCCTTCCACCCCGACCGGAATATCAAAATCCATGCGGTCATACACCTCGTACGGCTGCTTTTTGCGCAGATCCCACACCACACCCGATCCGCGCAGCATCGGCCCGGTGAAACCCATGGCCATGGCACGCTCCGGTGACACCACGCCGATCCCGACCGTGCGCTGTTTCCAGATTCGGTTGTCGGTCAGCAGTGTCTCGTACTCATCCACATAAGCGGGGAAACGCTGCGTAAAGGCTTCGAGAAAATCCAGCAAAGATCCCTGACGATCTTCGTTCATCTTCTTGATCGCCGCCTCGTTGTGAATCTTGCTCGCGCGATATTGCGGCATGCTGTCCGGCAGGTCGCGGTACACCCCGCCCGGACGGTAGTAGGCGGCGTGCATGCGCGCGCCGGAAACTGCCTCATAGGCATCAAACAGATCTTCCCGCTCGCGGAATGTGTAGAAAAACAGGGTCATCGCCCCAAGGTCGATGCCGGATGCACCCAACCACAGCAGGTGATTCAGGATGCGCGTGATCTCGTCGAACATGACGCGGATGTATTGCGCGCGCAGGGGCACTTCGATCCCGGCCAGCTTCTCGATCGCCATCACATAAGCGTGCTCGTTAACCATCATGGAAACGTAATCAAGACGGTCCATATACGGCACGGATTGCAGGAAGGTTTTGTGTTCGGCCAGTTTTTCGGTGGCACGGTGCAATAAACCGATGTGCGGATCCGCGCGCTGGACGACTTCGCCGTCTAGCTCCAGCACCAGGCGCAGCACACCGTGCGCCGCCGGGTGCTGCGGCCCAAAATTCATGGTGTAATTTTTTATTTCAGCCATAACTTTGCCTATCTCGACACCAGATTCAACGTGTGTTCACCCTGAATTTCAGTGAAGGCTAACTTGCCCATGCAAGTTAAGCCCGCAGGGCGGCCGCAACTAAAATTCATGGTGTAGTTTTTTATTTCAGCCATTAAGTCCGCCTCAATTACGTCCGTATTGTTCTTCACGCAGCGAGCGCGGGGTGATCTCGCGCGACTCGATGGACACCGGCTCATAGATCACGCGCTGTTGTGCGGCGTCGTAGCGCATTTCCACCGTCCCCGACAGCGGGAAATCCTTGCGGAACGGACTCCCGACAAAGCCATAGTCGGTCAGGATGCGGCGCAGATCTGGGTGCCCGGTGAAGATGATGCCGAACAGGTCGAATGTCTCGCGCTCGAACCAGTTCGCCGACGGCCATATTTGGATGACCGATGGCAAGATGGGCATGGCATCGTCTTCGGCAAAAACGCGCACGCGCAAACGCATGTTGTAAGTGATGGATAACAGGTGGTAGACCGCGGCAAAACGAGCATGGCGAGTTTCAGCGGAGGCTAACCCGGCTTCGTGGGTTACGTCGGAACTAAAGCGTGGCCCGGCGTGCGCAACATCCGCGATATAGCGCCCATCTTCGCAGGTTTCACTGCCGTAGGTGGAATAGTCAATACCGCAGACATCGACCAATTCCTCAAAGCGCAAATCGGCATCATCCCGCAGGCGTGTAAACACGCTGGCCATATCACCAGACTTGACTACCAGAGTCAGTTCTCCCAAGCGTTGCTCAAGGCTCACCACGTGAATGCCCAGAGCTTCAGTCAGATTAGATTTCAGAATTTCGAGATCGGTTGCCATGATTTACCTACCGTGCAATGGTATTGGTGCGCTTGATCTTGTTCTGCAACTGGATCACGCCATAAAGCAAGGCTTCGGCCGTTGGCGGGCAACCGGGTACATAAATATCCACCGGCACGATACGGTCGCAACCGCGCACCACAGAGTAGGAATAATGGTAATAACCGCCGCCATTGGCGCAGGAACCCATGGAAATCACCCAGCGCGGTTCGGCCATCTGGTCGTAGACCTTGCGCAAAGCGGGTGCCATCTTATTGCACAAGGTACCGGCCACGATCATCACGTCGGATTGGCGCGGGCTGGGACGAAAGGCACCGGCACCAAAGCGGTCCAGATCGTATCGTGCCAGCGCGGTATGCATCATTTCGACCGCACAGCAAGCCAGGCCAAATGTCATGGGCCACAATGAGCCGGTGCGCGCGTAGTTGATAATGGTATCGGCTGTCGTGGTGACCACGCCTTTTTCCAGAATGCCTTCTATTCCCACTCTAACGCCCCCTTCATCCATTCGTAGACAAAGCCAACCACAAGAATGGCCAGAAAGACCATCATGGAGACAAAACCAAAGGTGCCGATTTCCTTGAGCACGATCGCCCACGGAAACAGGAAAGCAATTTCAAGATCGAACAGGATGAACAGGATGGCGACGAGATAGAAGCGCACGTCAAATTTCATGCGGGCGTCTTCAAAGGCTTCGAATCCGCATTCGTAGGGGGATAATTTTTTTTCGTCGGGGCGGTTTGGGCCTGCCAGCATACCCAGAACCAGGGGTGCGATACCGATTACCAAAGCAATGCAGATGAACAACAGTACCGGAAAATAATTTTCCAACATGCTCCAGCTCCCCCTCCATGAGTCCGCAATATAGCGGAGTGCAATACACGACTCCAGCTATTTCTCGACCTTCGGCTGTAACAACCGGGTTCTATTTGGTTTTAATTATCTGGTGCGGGGCAAGGGACTCGAACCCTCACGTCCTTTCGGACACAGCCACCTCAAGGCTGCGCGTCTACCAATTCCGCCAACTCCGCATATGACCAATTATTTTGGTATTTCTTTGACCTTCGAGTCGGGCGCGTCAACAGCAGCGGGCACGCCCTTTTGCAGTGTATTGACATCAACCCTGTCCATCACGCCCGTCTCCTGCTTGGGCTGCGCGTACAAATATGTCAGGGTCAAGCTGGTGATGAAGAAGACAGTAGCCACAACCGCTGTGCTCCGGCTCAAAAAATTGGCAGACCCACTGGAACCGAACAGGCTTCCCGCCGACCCGGAACCAAACGCAGCACCCATATCAGCTCCCTTGCCGTGCTGCACCAGTACCAGACCAACCAGCATCACTGCCATCACTACATGCACTACCCAAACCAATGTTTCCACGCTCGACTCCAAACTTCAGTTATTGTTGCGCGGCGCGACAGATCGCCACAAATTCTTCCGCCACCAGTGATGCACCGCCGATCAGGCCGCCATCGATATCGGGCATCCCCATCAGCTCGGCGGCGTTGCCCGGTTTCATGCTGCCACCGTAGAGTATCCTCAAACTTTGTGCCACAGTGCCATCCAATTTTGCAACGCGCTGCCGGATAAATGCGTGAACGGCTTGCGCCTGTTCCGGCGTCGCGGTCTTGCCGGTGCCAATGGCCCACACCGGTTCGTACGCGATGACCGTTTTGGCCACCGACTGCGCTCCGGCGTGATTGAGTACCACTTCCAATTGTTTTGCCACAATTTGCTCTGTCACACCATCTTCCCGCTCCTGCAAGGTCTCGCCCACACAGAAGATCGGCGTCAGCCCAAACTTGATTGCCGCGTCGAACTTGGCAGCGGCGATCTCGTTGCTTTCATGAAACAGTGCCCGGCGCTCGCTATGGCCAATGATGACGTAGCGGCAGCCGAAATCGACCAGCATGCCCGGCGCCACCGCCCCCGTAAAAGCTCCCTGCTCGTGCTGGCTCAAGTTTTGCGCGCCCCAGGCGATATTGCTGCCCTGCAACATGGATTGCACCTGCGCCAGGTACGGATAGGGCACACACACGCCATAATCCGCACCGCGCAAATCTTCCACGCCCGCCAGCACAGCTTCCAGCAACGCCTTGTTGCGCGCCAGATCGCCGTGCATTTTCCAGTTTCCAACCACTAATTTGCGTCGCATCAGACTTTTCTTCCGATGTTTTGAGGTCGCGGATAGTACCGACGAAATGAAGAACGGTCAATCGACGCCGGGAAGTGCGCGTCGGTAACACGTTGCGTATGCGGCAATTACCAGACAAAACAACAGGTGATGCAAGGAGTTACCCAGCCCCAGTCAGCCACATTGCACGACAATCAGGCAATTCATCCCGGCACTGCCTCCGATCGCCGCTTCACAGCCTGACAATTGCCGTGCCCGCATTGGCCCGCGCCGCCACATCACCGGATGATTAACCGAATCGTCCGGTGATGTAGTCTTCAGTTTCTTTCCGTTTGGGATTGGTGAATATTTCATTGGTATCACCAAATTCAATGAGGTTTCCCAGATACATATAGGCCGTAAAATCAGAAACACGTGCGGCTTGCTGCATATTGTGGGTGACGATGATGATCGTGTAGCGTTCTCTCATTTCGGTGAGCAGTTCCTCGATCTTCGCACTGGAAATGGGATCAAGTGCCGATGCGGGTTCATCGAGCAACAGGATATCCGGCTCCAGAGCGATAGCGCGGGCGATACACAGACGCTGCTGCTGGCCGCCTGAAAGACTCATGCCGTTCTCGTCGAGGCGATCCTTCACTTCATTCCACAGCGCGGCTCCCCGCAGGGCTTTCTCCACCGCTTCGTCAATAGTCTCACGGTTGTTGATCCCCATGATGCGGAGGCCGTAGGCCACATTCTCATAGATGGATTTGGGAAACGGGTTGGGCTTCTGGAACACCATGCCGACCCGGCGGCGCAACAGCGCCACGTTTACATCACGATCATAGATATTCTTGTCATCAAGCAGAATCTTGCCATCGACATGGCAAGTATCGACAAGATCGTTCATCCGGTTAAAGCAGCGCAGCAACGTCGACTTGCCGCAGCCGCTGGGCCCGATAAAAGCGGTGACCTGTTTTTTCCGGATCGCCAGACTGATATTGTTCAGCGCCTTGACCTCGCCGTAATGCAGATCAAGATTCTCAACACGAATAGCCACATCGTCGGCGTGCGTCATTTGTGCGCGGCCCAGATTGCCAATCTCTATCGCGCGGGGTTGATGGGTGACACTGTTCATTCTGGTTATCCTCGTAAATAAATGGTTTGTGTTGACAGGGGCATCAGACACCTTCCAGGCCGCGCAATTTCTCGCGCATACGGTTCCGCAGGCGGATTGCAAAAAGATTCAGTACGATGATGATGATCACCAATAACAGGGAGGTGGCATAAACCAGCGGCCTCGCCGCCTCGACGTTGGGACTCTGGAATCCAACGTCGTAAATGTGGAAGCCCAGATGCATGAACTTCTGTTCAAGATGCAGGAAGGGGAAATTCCCGTCAAGCGGCAGGCTGGGAGCAAGTTTGACAACGCCGACCAGCATCAAGGGCGCGACCTCGCCGGCTGCGCGAGCGACCGCCAGAATCAGCCCGGTCATCATGGCCGGGCTGGCGATCGGCAACACGGTGCGCCACAGCGTTTCCGCCTTGGTCGCCCCGAGCGCCAGACTACCCTCGCGAATGGTACGAGGGACGCGCGACAGACCTTCTTCGGTCGCCACGATGACCACCGGCAAAGTCAGCAAGGCCAGAGTCAACGCCGACCACAATATGCCCGGACTACCGAACACCGGCGCCGGACTGGCCTCGGGGAAGAACAGCGCATCGATATTGCCGCCGAGGAAATAGACAAAGAAGCCGAGTCCGAACACGCCGTAGACGATGGATGGCACACCCGCCAGATTATTGACCGAGATGCGGATGATGCGGATCATCGGACCCTGTTTGGCATATTCGCGCATATAAACTGCCGCCATGATGCCCAGCGGGGTCACCATGACCGACATCATCAACACCATGGTCACCGTGCCGAAGATGGCCGGGAAGATGCCGCCTTCAGTATTCGCTTCGCGCGGATCATCGACGATAAACTCGTACAGCTTCTCAAAATAGTGTGCAATCTTCCGGAACACACCCATATTGTTTGGCTGTATCACATCGGCGATCTTGGCAAAAGGGATCTCGATCAGTTGCCCATCCTGCACCTCGGCGGTCAGGCTGTCGCGCCGGTTCTGTTCGCGCAACTCGTCAAGTCGCTGCTGCAGTTTGGCGAACTGGTCTTCATATATCTGCCTTTCCAGAGTGATCTCTTCCCGGGCCTCTTTGGTCAGAGTGTCCTTCAGCTCCAGCTTGCGCTGATGGAGTCGCAACCGCTCCAACCGGTAATTGATCTTGCCAATATCGTTCTTCTCGATGCGCAGGATATCGTCGAACAATCGGTTGGCGCGTTCCAGCCGAACCAGGAGTTCCGGCCATGCCGCATCTCCCTCCGCAACCACATTTCCATTTTCCTTGACCGATATCAGACGGCCAAAGAAACTCCCCCACTCATGGCGCTCGATGGAGATCATACCCTTCGGATACGTGAATTCACCCAGCAACGGGGCCGGTATCCATTTGAAATCAACCCCGTAGACATCCCTGTTACCCTGCTTGAACAGATAGCGGCGCGTGAATTTGTCGTCGCTCTCGATTTGATAACCAGACTCCCGCAATCGGTGCAGGGATATCTCCTCGCTATCGCGCAACTCACCGACCAGACGCTGGATCGTGCCATCCTGCGCCTTGACTGTCGTTTCGACCAAAGGTTTTGGCCACCAGTGTCCCAACCCCTGTACGGCCGTCATCCACACCACGGCATAGACTGCAACCAGCGACAGGGCAACCGCTCCAGCCGTCATCCATATCCAGGGTTCACCACTTTTGATCCAGTTACGCATGACTTGATACCTCAGATAGAGCTGTATTTCTCGCGCAGACGCTGACGCACCAGCTCGGCCAGGGTGTTAACGAAGAACGTGAAGGCGAACAGCACCAGCGCGGAGAGAAAGAGTAAAAGATAGTGGGTCGACCCGACCGCCGCTTCGGGCATCTCGACGCCGATGTTTGCCGACAATGTGCGGAAGCCGGTGAAGATGGACAAGTCCATCACTGCGGTATTGCCGGTGGCCATCAGCACGATCATGGTCTCGCCGACGGCGCGGCCCATGCCCACCATGATGGCGGAGAAGATGCCCGGACTGGCAGTAAGCAGAACGACGTGGAACAGTGTCTGCCATGGCGTCGCGCCCAACGCCAGCGAACCGCTACTCAAGTGTTTGGGGACACTGAACACCGCGTCCTCGGCGATGGAAAAAATGGTTGGGATAACGGCAAAACCCATGGCTATGCCCACCACCAGCGAGTTGCGCTGTTCATAGGTCCAGCCTAGTTCATTGCTCACCCAGCGGGGCATATCGCCGCCGAAGAAAGCCACCTCAATAGGGTGACCCAGAGAGACCGCCAGCCACATTACCAGAACGATGACCGGCAGCAACAGCGCAGCCTCCCAGCCCGGCCTAACCCGGCCAGTGAGTCGCCGAGGCAACCGATGCCACAGATAGGCGGTAATGATGAAACTGAACGGCAAGAAGAACAGCGCCATCAACGTGCCGGCCAGATTGTTGTCGACGAAGGGTGCCAGCCACAGGCCGGCGAGGAATCCCAGGATGACGGTGGGCAAAGCTTCCATGATCTCGATGGAGGGTTTGACCACACTGCGCATCTTGGGCGACATGAAATAGGCGGCGAAGATGGCACCGAGTACGGCCAGCGGAACCGCCACCAGCATGGCATAGAAGGCTGCCTTCAATGTACCGAAGGTAAGCGGCGCGATACTGAATTTGGGCTCAAAGTCCGAGTTGGCGGCGGCAGACTGCCAGAGATAATCGGGTTTTTCGTAACTTTCATACCAGACCTTGCCCCACAGCGCGCCAAAGGAAATTTCCGGGTATTCGTTTTCGATGTGGGCTGCCTGGATTTCACCCTTGTCCGTCTCCAGCACAATGGCGTTGGCACGGGGCGCAAAGGATGCCACCCGCACGGCGCCGCCGCCGGTGTCGGCCTTTACCAGCAGGCGTTCAGAAGTGGCGTAATAAAGATTGACGCCGCCTTTGGTGTCGCCCGCCAGAAAACCTTTGCGGGCATGCTCGGGCGCCAGGAAAGCGATGGGTGCGGGCATGGATTTGAAACTGCGTATGCGAGTCAGGGTATTCACATTTCCGGCGCCGCGCACCTGGAACCACTGTGCCAAGTTTCCTTTATCGGTGCCGACAACAATGGAGAATCCGCCTGACAGGAGGGACAAGGCGGTAACGCGCTCGCCTTCCGGCACGACCGCCACAGCCTGTTTCAGAACCGGATTGTCTTTGTCCTGGACATCGAAATGGCTGATGAATCGACCGCCGTGGAGCACATACAGATCGCGCTGCTTGACCTCGAGCAGGATCTGGTCGACCCCGCCGTCAAGTTTCGGCAGCTCGTGCAGCGCAGCGCGTCTGGACGTCGCCGACCCGCCGGTGAAATCGCTTTCGCTGGCGTAGTAGCCCAGCAGCAGGCGGTTGTCCTGGGTGAACGCCACGGCAGTGGTGCCGTCGTCGTCATGCTGGATGGCCAGTCGCTTCAGCGCCTTGCCGGCATCGTCCAGCACCAGCGCGTCCGTACCCAGCGGGTACACGAGACCGGGGGAGATGCTGCGGACATCCTTCTTCGGATCCTCAGGGTCCTGGGTGAAGGTCACCTTGTAGTCGTCCTTGAACAACACCAGTCGGCCGTCGGCAAGACCGTAAGCCATGATCCGTTTACGCGGATCGCCAGCCGCGAAGCTGCTGGCCGCGACCGACTTTGGCAGGCCAACCTGCTCCTGCAGCAGCCGCGTACCATCGGCAAGGCTGAAAAAAGTGACGCCGCCCCGGCTGGCGAACCGTGCGCCAATCTCCACCTGCTCTTCCATGGCCAAGTGCACCGTCGCCTGGTCCGCCGCCACCGAGATCGCCAATGGTTTCAGGTCGTCCATGTGGGACGGCATGAACAGCGGCGCAACGACGCTGACTAGATAGAAGAAGATGGTACTAATCGCAACGATCACACTCAAGCCACCGAAGGTCATGACGTACTTGAACAGCTTGTCCTTCGCCATTCTGCGACCGGTGTAGCCACCGGCGCTGGTAATGCTGGCCTCAATCTTTTCCATGGTTCACCACTTTTTCCATCGCCGTTGACTTGCTTGCGCCGAGCGCGTGAATTCGTGAAAAACCGGGCCGAACCATGTCCTGGCTCGGCCCGGTCTGCGGCCGCTCTGAAGCGGTATCGCTTATTTTGCTTGACGCAACCGATTGAACTGCTCGACCAGGGCCACCGGACGTCCGCTATCCTTGGTCTTGTTGTTCAAGGCATAGATCACCGTCTCGCCCTTGGGGCCGGTGCCGATTTCGGTGTAGGTGAAGGTGATTTCCTTGTGGGACAGGTAGTCCTGGAAATCCTTCCATTCGCCGAAGACGTGGTAGCGGCCATTACGCACCACCTCGCCGTAGAAGGAACCAACATCCTTGGTCCGGCCGTCGAAAATATCCTCGGCGGCAGTAGGCTTGTCCAGGTTCTCACCATCCTTGCTGGTGATACCGAAGACCACGGTCTCGCCATCGGGGCCGGCGCCGACGCGAGCACGAGTCAGCGGTACTTCGTCGTGCGCCATCAGTCCCAGATATATGTTGGGCTCGGTCATGGCGTAGATACGGCCGTTCTCGTGGTAGACCATGAAATAGGTCTGCTTCTGGACCGAGGCTTCGGCCCTGGCCGCCGGGGCGGCCGTGGTCTGGCTGGTGGCGCAACCGCTCATGGCGCCAAAGGCGAGCAGGGCGGACAGTGCGGCAACCAGTTTAAGCTGCTGGGTGTTTCGCATGATTTCACTCCATTTGGATTGTTAGCGCACGCCCGGTCAGGGGCGCGCGGCGGATTTGCTAGCGAGGATCAGTCGATACCCAAGTCGCTCAGGGCCTTGCTGACCATGGCGGCAGGCATCGGCACAAAACCGTCCTTGACCACCACTTCCTGCCCCTGCTTGGACAGCACCATCTTGAAGAATTCGCGCTCCAGAGGCTGCAGCGGCTGGTTCGGGCGCTTGTTTACGTAGACGTAGAGCACACGAGCCAGGGGGTACTTCTTGCTGAGGGCGTTTTCGGGCGTTGCCGCGTAGAACGGTTCGCCGTCCTTCTTGGCCAGAGGCACGGCTCGCACGCCAGAGGTCAGGTAGCCAATGCCGGAGTAGCCGATGGCACCGATCTGGCCGGATACACTTTGCACTACGGAGGCGGAACCCGGCTGCTCGGCGACGCGCTTAGTGAAGTCACCCTTGCATAGCGCCTTCTCCTTGAAGTAGCCGTAGGTGCCGGACACCGAGTTGCGGCCGTACAGGGCGATGTTGCGGCCCGCCCAGTCGCCGGTCATGCCGGCATCACCCCACTTGCCAATTTCCATGGCGCCGCCGCACTTGCGGGTGGCGGAGAAGATGGCGTCGACCTGGGTGATTGACATACCCTGGATCGGGTTGTCCTTGTTGACGTACACGGCCAGGGCGTCGATGGCGACCGGCACAGCGGTGGGCTTGTAGCCGTACTTCTTCTCGAAGGCGACGATCTCTTCGTCCTTCATGGTCCGGCTCATCGGGCCGAAGTTGGACGCACCCTGGATCAGTGCCGGAGGCGCGGTGGAGGAACCTGCGCCCTGGATCTGGATGTTGACGTTGGGGTAGAAGCGCTTGTAGGACTCGGCCCACAGCGTCATCAGATTGTTCAGGGTGTCGGAACCGACGCTGGTGAAGTTGCCTGAAACACCGCTGGATTTCTGATAACTAGGCAGGGCAGGATCGACATTAACGGCTGCGGCAACGGCGCTTTGCGCGGCAAAAGCAGAGCCGGCGATAAGTCCGAGTGCCATAACGAGCTTCTTCATAATCATGCTAAATACTCCTGTAATGGGTTGGAATTGTTCCTAGAACGTCGACTCGCGTCGGATTCATGGGCACGCATCCTATGCCGGGAATGTTACAGAATGATTAAACCCAGATGCCCGTGACAAACATGCAGCACGACAAACGCTAACATTCTGTTTATTAGGTGGAAGCGTAGCGCGGAATTGAGTTGATGGAGCCCGCAAAACTATAAATTGAACCACTGCAGCAGGTGTTCTTGTTGCAATTTTGGGGGTAATTTGCGAGGCTGGTTGTGTAATAATCCCGTAACAAAATATGCGCCGGTTTGCACGGCCCATAAAAATCGGACACAACGACTAAGCCTTTGGGAGAAATCTGAAAATGAGCAAGCTGAATCGAATTTTGAGTGGCCTTAGCCTGTCCCTCACCCTGCTGGGTGCGGGTGGTGCCTATGCCGGCAATATCACGGGAGCGGGTGCAACCTTCCCCTATCCCGTCTACGCCAAGTGGGCCGAAGCCTACAAAAAAGAAACGGGCACGAATATGAACTACCAATCCATCGGTTCCGGTGGCGGCATCAAACAAATCAAGGCTAAGACCGTTGATTTCGGCGCATCCGACGCCCCGCTGAATCCGGAGGAGCTTAAAACGGCCGGACTAACCCAATTTCCAACTGTCATCGGTGGCGTGGTGCCTGTGGTCAACATCGGCGGAATAGCCAAAGGTCAACTTAAACTGAGTAGCGCCACCATGGCAGACATTTTCATGGGCAAAATCACAAAATGGAACGATCCCAGGATTGTCGCCGACAACAAAGAGTTCAGTCTTCCGGAACAAAGTATCACCGTTGTCCACCGCGCTGACGGCTCCGGCACCACCTTTATTTTCACCACCTATTTATCCCAGATCAGCGCTGACTGGAAAAATAACGTGGGCGCCAACAAAGCCGTCAAATGGCCCGTAGGTACCGGCGGTAAAGGTAATGAAGGCGTCGCCTCCTATGTGCAGCGGATCAAAGGCGCAATCGGCTATGTCGAGTACGCCTACG
Organism: Gallionellaceae bacterium UBA6222; assembly: GCA_002421915.1. Taxonomy (GTDB): domain Bacteria; phylum Pseudomonadota; class Gammaproteobacteria; order Burkholderiales; family Gallionellaceae; genus Sideroxyarcus. The sequence continues at coordinate 3,457 of DISA01000067.1, read as the reverse complement.
CACTGCAAAACAAGATGAACACCGCCCAATTGCAGAACCGTGACGGAAATTTTGTGGCGCCGACTGACGACAGTTTCAAGGCTGCCGCTGCCAACGCGAAATGGAGTGCCGATTCCGGATTCTACGAGATTTTAACCAATGAACCGGGCAAGGACAGCTGGCCCATTACCGGTGCAACCTTCATCCTCGTCCATAAAAATCAGAATAAGGCTGCCACCGCTAAAGATGTGCTGAACTTCTTCGACTGGGCTTACAGCCATGGCAACAAGATGGCCTCTGATCTTGACTATGTGCCGCTACCGGACAAGGTCACCAAGATGATCCGCGACGCGTGGAAGGATCAGATCAAAGACAGCAACGGCAAGGCGATCTGGCCCTAATCAAAAAACATGGCAATTACAGCACACTCCGGAGAACCCTTCACCGGTAAATTCACTGAACCCTTGCACCAACAATGAACTCGACATTCCTGCACCAAGCTCGCCTTAAGCGTCAGATCTGGCTGGACATGCTGTTTCGCGGCATGACACGTTTGTCGGCCTTCGGTGTTTTGGCATTATTGATCGCGATCATCTTCTCTCTGGTCGTAGGCAGTCTTCCCGCAATCAAGGCATTTGGCCTTGGATTTTTGACAAGCTCGGAGTGGAATCCGGTTACCGACGAGTATGGCGCACTGGTCCCGATTGTTGGCACCTTGGTAACTTCGGCCATCGCACTGTTGATCGCCATTCCGGTCAGCTTCGGTATCGCTATATTTTTAACCGAGTTGTCGCCGCGCATCTTGCGCCGTCCCCTCGGCATCGCAGTGGAGCTGCTGGCGGGCATTCCCAGCATCATCTACGGCATGTGGGGATTGTTTATCTTTGCCCCGTTTTTCGCCGATCATTTTGAACCCTGGATTAATGACCACATCGGCACCCTGCCACTTATTGGCCCCTTCTTTTCCGGGCCGCCGATGGGCATCGGCATCCTCACCGCCGGTATCATTCTGGCCATCATGGTGATCCCGTTCATCGCCTCGGTGATGCGCGATGTATTCGATGTTGTGCCGCCCATGTTGAAAGAGTCCGCCTATGGTGTCGGTGCCACCACATGGGAAGTAGTTTGGAAAATCGTCCTCCCCTATACCCGCATCGGCGTGGTCGGCGGCATCATGCTCGGCCTGGGCCGCGCACTGGGCGAGACCATGGCGGTAACCTTTGTGATTGGCAATGCCCACGAACTAACCAAGTCCTTATTGATGCCCGGTAACAGCATCTCATCCGCACTGGCCAATGAATTCACCGAAGCCGATGGCGAGCTCTATACCGCCTCGCTCATCGAATTGGGCCTGATCCTGTTCTTCATCACTTTTGTGGTGCTGTCCCTCGCGCGCTTCATGCTTTACAAGCTTGGAAAACGCGAAGGCCAATCCACCTGACCATCATGCTGACACTCTACACACGCCGCCGCATCGCCAACGTGGTTGGATTGCTGGTCTCGATCCTGGCCATGGGGTTTGGGTTGTTCTGGCTGTGCTGGATACTGTGGACTCTGTTGAGTCATGGTCTGCCCGCACTGACCCCCATGGTGTTCACCCACATGACCCCGCCACCGGGCAGCGACGGCGGATTGCTCAACGCCATCATGGGAACCATGATAATGAGCGTCCTCGGCACACTGATCGGCACTCCCATCGGCATTCTGGCCGGCACCTATCTGGCTGAATTCGGCCAGCGCGGCTGGCTGGCTCCGGTCACGCGTTTCATCAACGACATCCTGCTCTCGGCTCCCTCCATCGTCATCGGGCTGTTCGTGTATGAAATCTATGTCGTCCACGTTAAACATTTTTCCGGCTGGGCCGGCGCGCTGGCATTGGCCATCATTGTCATCCCTATCGTGATTCGCACCACAGAGAACATGCTGCGCCTGGTTCCCAATACCCTGCGCGAGGCGGCCGCCGCATTGGGCGCCCCGCAATGGAAGATCATCAACTTCGTCACCCTGCGCGCTGCGCGTGCCGGCATTATCACCGGCGTAATGCTTGCCATTGCCCGCATCAGCGGCGAGACCGCACCGCTGCTTTTCACCGCACTCAACAATCAATTCTGGAGTTCCGACATCAACCAGCCGCTGGCCAATCTGCCGGTGGTGATTTTCCAGTTCGCCATGAGCCCCTACGAGGACTGGCAGAAGCTGGCTTGGGCCGGAGCATTATTGATAACCCTGAGCGTGCTCACGCTCAACATTCTGGCGCGCGTCTTGTTCCGCCAAAGCGCAACAACACATTGATACCGGGAATCACCCATGAACACTGAAAAGAATATCAACCCCAAAGTTGTCGTCAAAAACCTCAACTTTTTCTACGGCAATTTGCGCGCGCTCAAAGATATCAACCTGAGCATCGCGGAAAAGATGGTAACCGCTTTTATCGGCCCGTCGGGTTGCGGCAAATCAACATTGCTGCGTACCTTCAACCGCATGTACCAGCTCTATCCCAAGCAGCGCGCCACCGGCGAGATTATGCTGGACGGAGACAACGTGCTGGATCCCAGGCATGACCTCAACATGCTGCGCGCCAAGGTCGGCATGGTGTTCCAGAAGCCGAATCCGTTCCCGAAATCGATCTACGAGAACGTCGCTTACGGCCCGCGCATTCACGGGCTTGCCCGCAAGAAGTCGGACATGGACGACATCGTCGCGTCGGCATTGCAGAAGGCCGGCCTCTGGAATGAAGTGAAGGATCGCCTCGATGCGCCGGGCACCGGGCTTTCGGGTGGCCAGCAGCAACGTCTCTGTATCGCCCGCGCCGTCGCCGTCAGCCCCGAGGTCATCCTGATGGACGAACCTTGTTCGGCACTCGATCCGATCGCGACCGCCAAAGTCGAGGAACTGATCCACGAGCTTCGCGCGAACTACACGATCGTCATCGTGACCCACTCCATGCAGCAGGCGGCGCGTGTGTCGCAGCGCACCGCGATGTTCCATCTCGGTGAGCTCGTCGAAGAAAACGATACCGACAAGATGTTCACCAATCCCGACGATCAGCGCACGCAGGACTACATCATGGGCCGCTTCGGCTGATGCCCCGTCACCAGTCGCGCTGACGCATTCATTCGAGGATCACGACATGTCATCGACACACATCTACTCCGCCTTCGACGAAGAACTGAAATACCTGATGCGCCGCATCTCAGAGATGGGTGGACTTGCCGAGCAGATGGTGAGCGACAGCGTCCGGGCATTGGTCCAGGGCGATTCCGCGCTCGCCCACAAGGTCATCTCCGACGACGTCATCATGGA
>DISA01000067.1:0-139 GCA_002421915.1 Gallionellaceae bacterium UBA6222 | reverse complement strand
CGGGTCGGCGATCTCGGCAAGAACAACGCCAAGCGCGCCATGGCGGTCCAGAGCGCCGGCATTCCACGCAAGCTGGCTCGCGGGATCGAACATCTCTCCGAGCTCGCGCTCGTTCAGCTGAAGGAAGTTCTCGACGTCT
>DISA01000004.1 GCA_002421915.1 Gallionellaceae bacterium UBA6222 | reverse complement strand
ATCGTTTTTAACCGGACACTAGTGACAGTATCCCTCAATTCCGCAGCGGCTTACCGCTCTTCAACATATATTCAATCCTTGCCTGCGTCTTATCTGTCGCCAGCAGCTCCATGAAGTTCTTGCGCTCCAGATCAAGCAACCAATCCTCATCCACCAAACTACCCGCCTCCACATCACCACCGCACATCGTTTCTGCCACGCGGCAGCCGATGTTGTAGTCGTGTTCGGAGATGAAGCCGCCTGCGAGCATGTTGACCATGGCGGCTTTAAGAGTGGCGGTGCCGGTGCGGCCGGCGACGGCGATCTGGCGCTGGTGCAGTGGCGGGCGATAGGCGGTGGCGTTGAGCGCGCGGGCTTCCTGCTTGGCGATGTGCAGCAGCTCGAACTTGTTCATCACGATGCGATCACTTGGCCTCAGGTAGCCCATCTCTCTTGCCAGTTCGGCGCTCTTGGCGACTTCGCCCATGGCGATGTGCTGGAAATAGCGGCGCACGAAGGGGAAGATGTCGACGCGGTTATCGCTGGAGTAGCGCTGCGCTTCATTCGCGGCGCGTTGTGCCATCTCCTTGCAGCCGCCACCGGCCGGCAACAGGCCGACGCCCACTTCGACCAGGCCGATGTAGCTTTCCAGTGTGGCGACGATGCGCGAACAGTGTATGGAGAATTCGCAGCCACCGCCGAGTGCCAAGCCGTCCACTGCGGCGATGGTGGGTATCTGCGCGTATTTGAGGCGCATGGAAGTCTGCTGGAACTTGGCGACGACCTCTTCCACCTTGGGCACGTTGCCGGTGGCGGCATTGAGTACATCACCGACACCACCGCCGCCCGCAACAGTGTATTTGACGCGGTTCACCGCGCCCTTGAGCTTGCCGAACAAACCGGTGTCGGGTGTCTCCTGCACGCCCTGCATCAGTTGCAGCAGGTTCGCGCCCGCCGAGAACGGCGGCTCGGTCTGCCACAGGATGAGCGCGGAGAAATGCGCCTCGGCTTCGTTCACCGCGCGCAGGATGCCGTCCAGCACTTCGTTGCTGACGGTGTGCATCTTGGTCTTGAAACTGAGGATGGCGATGCTGTCACCCATGTGCCACAGGCGCACCTCGTCGGTTTCGAACACGGTCTCGCCGTACTGGCGCACCTCACCCTGCAGGTGATCCGGATAGGGCTGACGCAGATAGACGGACAGTGTGGAGCGCGGTGCCATCGCGCGCGTGGCCGGGGCATAGGAGCCATGCGCCGTATGCACGCCGCTGCGTGTGGGATCGGCCACCCACACCGGCAACGGTTTGTCCGCCATCGCCTTGCCGGCGGCGATGTCTTCCGCGATCCAGCCGGTGACCTGTTGCCAGCCCGCCGCCTGCCATATCTCGAACGGACCGTTGTCCCAGCCGAAGCCCCAGCGCACGGCGAAGTCGAGGTCGCGCGCGTTGTCGGCGATGGCTTCCAGATGCAGCGCGCAATAATGGAACACGTCGCGGAACACCGCCCACAGGAACTGCGCTTGCGGATGCTGGTTGTTGCGCAGACCGGCGAGCTTTTTGGACCAGTCGCGTTCGCGCAGGATGTCTTTCACGCCGTCGTCCACCTTTGCGTCCGACAGTTTGTATTCGCGCGTGTGCAGATCCAGCACATGGATCTCTTTGCCGATCTTCTGGTAGATGCCGCGCTTGGTCTTTTGTCCGAGCGAGCCCTGATCGACCAGATACTGGAACCAGCCAGGCAATTCGAAATGTTGGTGCCACGGGTCTTCTGTGAGGTTCTCGCGCATGGTGTTGACCACGTGCGCGAACACGTCGAGACCGACCACATCCAATGTGCGGAAGGTGGCGCTCTTGGGGCGGCCGAGGTAGCGGCCGGTGAGCGCATCCACCATGTCGAAGCCGAGGTTGAACGCGGCCGCGTGGTGTTTGGTGGCGAGCATGGAGAACACGCCGATGCGGTTGGCGATGAAGTTAGGCGTGTCCTTGGCGCGCACCACGCCCTTGCCCAGTGTGGAAACGAGGAAGGTCTCCAGCTCATCCAGTAGGGGTTTTTCGGTGCCCTTGCAAGGGATCAGTTCGACCAGATGCATGTAGCGCGGCGGGTTGAAGAAATGGATGCCGCAGAAACGGTGGCGCAGGTTCTCGGGGAAAGCTTCGGCCAGTGTGTTGATGGAAAGACCTGAGGTGTTGGTGGCGAAGATGGCGCGCTCGCTCACGAACGGCGCAACTTTGCGGTACAAGTCGGACTTCCAGTCGATGCGTTCGGCGATGGCCTCGATGATGAGGTCGCAGCCGCGCAGTTTTTCCAGATGCTGCTCGTAATTCGCCGCTTCGATATAGCTGATGCGGGCGGGGGAGGAAATGGGTGCGGGGTCGAGCTTCTTCAGGCCGTCCAGCGCCTTGTTGACGTTGCCGTTGGGATCGCCCTCCTTGGCGGGCAGCTCGAACAGCAGCGTCTCGACATTGGCATTGGTCAGATGCGCGGCGATCTGCGCGCCCATCACGCCCGCGCCGAGCACGGCGACCTTACGGATATTCAGATGATTGCTCATCGCATTCCCCTCAATCTTTTAAGCTGTGAATACGGCGGGGCTCGTGCCCCGCTACTCATACCTCGCCGGTTAGAACTTGTATCCGTACTGCACACTCACGATATCCACGCTGTTGCTGTAACTGCCAATCAGATAGCCTTTGCCAGCCAAGTCAGCATTGGCTGCCGCGCTCTGATTCATCACGCCTGACTTAACAAACAAATGGGCATAGCCAAAATCAATCGTGCCCGCCCGGCTGGGTTTGTATTGTCCGCCCACGCTCAGCCAGGTGCGGTCAGCATCCGGGATACGGACCGTGCGATAGGCATCAGCAACCGGGGCCTGATCGAAGGCAAAACCCGCGCGCGCAGTCCACTGTTCGCTGTAGTGATAACTCGTACCGACGGAGACACGCCATGTGTCCTTCCAGTTCTCAGGCGTGGCGGCGCTCAGAGATGCACCGTCGGCTTTCTTCACATCCAGCGTCTTGAACACACTCCAGCCAGTCCAGGTCGCATCGGCCATCACCTCCAGCTTGTCGCTGTACTGGTGGACCGCACTCATGGAGAAGGAGTCCGGCATGGTGATGTCAAGCGTGACAGGCTGATCCGGTAACGCGGCGGCCAATAAAGCTGGACGATTCGCGAAGGTGACGTCACCTGCGAGCTTGTATTTCATCTGCGAGCGGTAGGCGACACCGACGCGTGTTTTAGGACTAATGTTGAATAAGGTGCCGAAGTTGTAGCCCCACGCACTATCCGTCCCAGTGAGGGTGTTGAGGCCCTCCAGACCAGGAATTACCGTTGCACCCGCAGTCGCCTGATATATCGCTGCGCTGTAGTTCGTTACGCCAGTCAGCTCACCGGAGATATGCTGGTAATTCAACCCCGCACCGATACTGACCGAATCGCTGACATCATAAGAAATAGACGGATTCAGGTTGATGGTCTGTATCTTGGATTTGACCGCCTGGAAACGGCCCATCCAAGTCGCGTCATAATCGGTCTGCAGACCAAATGGTGCGTTGATGCCCACGCCAAAATGCAGCTTGTCATCAAACTGCTGGGTGTAATACATGTTCGGTACGAATGCGAGGCCGCCCGCATCACCGCCCGCACCCGTACCGGCTGTCTGAAGTGGTGCCAGACCGGAGATCGTTCCACTGTACTGGACCGAATGCTTGATGAACGCGCCGCCGATGGAGATCTGGGAGCCGTCCAGTCGCGACATGCCGGCAGGATTAAAAAAGACTGTCGTCGCATCTTCCGCACTTGCCGCTCCGCCGGCAAATGCGTTGCCCAAACCGCTACCTTGCTCAATCAGCGCAAAACCTGATGCCCCCGCTTGCCCTGCCATAAGAATCAAAGCACTCGATACAGCCATATTCACCATTGATTTTTTGAAAGTCATTTTCTTCTCTCCCTGGTTGTTGAAAAAATTCTCACTTACCCCATTTGCTACGCTTGCTTCACTGCCGGCAACGGTCGAGGCTTGCGATCTTCGCCCACTGCGACATAAGTCAGTTGCGCTTCCGTCACTTGGTGACAAGTAGGATTGGCCGGATCGCGCTGTACATACACTTCTACATCCACCGTGATTGATGTAGTGCCGGTTTTGACGACCTGAGTATAAAAACTCACGATGTCACCAATGAAGATCGGTTGCTTGAACACGAAGGAATTCACCGCCACGGTCGCCACGCGACCTTTGGCGCGATGCACGGCGGGAATACTGCCCGCGACATCCACCTGTCCCATCAACCAGCCGCCGAAGATGTCACCGGTGTAGTTGGCATCAGACGGCATCGCTGCCACGCGCAATGTGGGTTCCCGATCAGGTAAAGAAGTGATTGGTGTATTCATATTCAGTGTCCTTCGTACAGGGCGTTGATTTCGCTATAGAACTTAGCTACCACCTTGTCGCGCTTCAAGCTGAGCTTTGGGGTCAGCAGGCCATTATCAATGCTCCACGGCTCGGCCAGTAGCAGCACGCGATTGACCTTGGCATAGCCGGGGAAGCTGCTGAGGTTGCGCGCGATACGCCTCAGCACTTTGGCTTCCACCTTGCTGTCGGTGAGCGATTCCGGCATGTCGGGTCGCACGCCAACCTTGGCAGCGATCTCCGGCCACACCACGGGATTGAGCACCGCCAATGCCACCAGGTAAGGTTTGCCTTCACCGTAGATCATCACCTGGTCGATCAGCGGGTCGTGCATGATGGCCGCTTCCATGTCGGCGGGCGGCAGTTTTTCGCCGTTGGCCAGCACGATGATATCTTTCAAACGTCCGGTGATATAGACATGCCCGGTCTCGGAGATGCGCGCGATGTCGCCGGTGTTGAGCCAGCCATCGGCATCGATCATGGCACGTGTCGCTTCGGGATTGTTCCAGTAACCCATCATCACGTTCGGCCCTTTCACCAGCAGCGCGTTCTGCTCGCCCAGCTTCACCTGCACGCCGCGTATCGGCTGCCCCACGCTGTCGGGAAAATTGTTTTCCAGTTTATTGCCGGTGACGATGGGGCTGGTCTCGGTCAGGCCGTAGCCCTGCACCACCCCCAGGCCAAGGCCAACAAACATGCGCGAAATATCGGCATCCAGCGCGGCGCCGCCGCTGACGGCGGTGCGCAGCCGCCCACCCAGGCGGTCGAGAATCTTTTGTGCCACCAGTCTTTGCAGCACCGGCCACAGCAGAAAAGAAGGTTTCCAGCCGCTGCGTTTTTGTTGTTGCAGGAAGTGATCCCAGCCCACATCGACCGCCAGCTTGAACAGCTTGCGCTTGAGCGGCGAGCCTTCCTCCAGCTTTGCGCTGATGGCGGAATACACACGCTCGTAGATGCGCGGCACCGAGATCAGGATGGTCGGCTTGATAATCTGCAAGTCTTCCGACAACAGCGGGATGGAGCGCGCATAGGCCACCGTCGCGCCGGTCATCACTTGCAGGTAGTAGCCGCAGGTACGCTCGAAGGTATGCGACAGCGGCAGGAAAGACAACATCAGATCGGTCGGATAGACCACAAAAGTGTCGAGCGCATCATAGGCGTTGCTCAACATATTGCCGTGGCTCAGCATCACCCCTTTGGGCTTGCCGGTGGTGCCGGAGGTATAGATGATGCTGGCCAGTTCGTCGATCCGGGTCGGGACGGGTGCCTGCAAGGCCGCACTCGCGGGCAGGTAATCCCCCGCCGCGACGAATCGCGGATCATCACCTGAAATTTTATCGAGCGCGATGAAGCGCTGCACGCACGCCATTTTTTCGCGCACCGCGCGTAATTCCTGCCATTGCTCCGCGGTCTCGAACAGCAATACCTTCGCCCCCGAATCATTGACGATGTAGGCGATGTTCTCGGCGCGATCCACGGTGTAGAGCGGCACGGTGATCAATCCCAGCGACATCGCCGCCTGATCGAACATCACCCACTGCGGACAGTTGCGCAGCATCAGCGCCACCCGCTCGCCCTTGGGCAGATTCTCTTTGGCCAGCGCCGCCTGCCAGCGCGCGACCTCCCCTGCCATCTGGCGCCAAGTGAAAGACACCCACGTGTTGCGGGCGGTATCGAAATGACGGTAGGCTTCTGCATCCGGCATGCGCTTCACCCGCTCCAGGAACAAACCGTGCAAAGTGCCCGCCTGCTGCGGCGTGATCGCAAAATCATCTTGGTCGGTCATTTTTCACCCCCTTTGGTTAATCGAGAAACAAATCCTTGAACGGCGGCACGCCGGGATCAACGGCGTACGGCGCGAAGTCAGTCACTCCTGCTTCGCGCAACACCGATTCATCGACCAGACACTGGCCACTGTATGAACTGCTGTCGTGTAGCAGGATCGCATGTGCCGCATCGGCGACGATGGCCGGCTTGCGCGAGGCGCGCAAGATCTCCGGTGGAAAATTGAACTCGATGGCGGCAGTGGCGATGGTGGTACGCGGCCACAGGCAGTTAAAGGCGATGCCGGCGGCGGCGAACTCATGTGCCATACCCAGCGTGCACAGGCTCATGCCATATTTGGACATCGTGTAGGCGACATGCGGCGAAAACCATTTTGGATCGAGATTCAGCGGCGGCGACAGCGTCAGCACATGCGGATTCACCGCGTTCTTCAAATAGGGGATGCAGGCTTGCGATGCGAGAAAAGTGGCACGCATGTTGACATCCCACATCAGGTCGAGACGGCGCACCGGGGTGTCCAGCGTCGGCGTAAGGCTGATCGCGCTGGCATTGTTGACGAGCACATCGATGCCGCCGAAGTGCGCCGCCGCCTGCGCCACCGCCGCCGCAATCGCCTCCCCGTCACGCACGTCGAGCTGAAGCGCCAATGCCTGCCCGCCCGCCTCGACGACTTCCTGCGCGACCGAATCGATGGTGCCCGGCAACTTCGGATGCGGCGCCACCGTTTTGCCGGTGATGACGACCTTCGCCCCGTCGCGCGCGCAGCGCAGGGCGATTTCGCGCCCGATGCCGCGACTGGCACCGGTGATAAAGATGGTTTTGCCGCGCAGATCAGACATGCTTCACGCTCCCCGTGGGTCGGGTTTAACCCGATATTTTTGTCTCCCGTCGGACTGAAGTCCGACCTACATCCCCGCCTGCAACTCTTCCGGCGCGAAGTCATCCACCATGATGACCTTGCGCCGCAGCGCGTAGTCGCGCTGCAGCTGCAGCGCCTGTTCGGCGGTGATGAGGTTTTTGTCGCGCGCCTCGGCGATGCGCGACAGCTCATCCATCGCCGTCAGCTTGCCGTCTTTGGCGTCCTGCGCCAGCTTGGCTTGCAGCGGCTCGGTGAGCAGGGTGCTCGCCAGCGCCGCCTCCAGCGCGCCGACCGCATCTTCCTCATCCTGCTTGATGAAGATGCCATCAGTCAGGCGATCGCGCGACGGCCCCGGTTCCAGCATCAGTTTGGCCACACGATGTCCCAACTCATCCGACGGGGGACGACGGCATTGGCCAAGCGGGAAAATCAGCCCGCGCAGCAACAGCGCAAAGAAGCGGTTGGGGAAATTCTGCATCACGCCGTCGAATGCGGTTTGCAGGCGAAACAGGCTGTCCTGTACTGCCCAGTGCAGCAGCGGCTCGTCTTCCTGCGGCCGTCCGTCATCCTCGAATTTCTTCAACGTCGCCGAACACAGATAGAGCTGGCTCAGCACATCGCCCAGGCGCGCCGAGAGTTTTTCGCGCCGCTTCAGGGTACCGCCCAGCACCAGCATGGCGATATCGGCGGCGAAAGCGAACGAGGCGGCATAGCGCGTGAGCGACTGGTAATAACGACGCGTTGGCTGTGCGGTCGGCACCGCGATCAGGCACCCGCCCGACAGCGCATACAACAGGGAACGCACCGCGTTGCTCAAACTAAAGCTGAGATGGCCGAAGAAGGCCGCATCGAAATCGAGCAATGCTTTCTGCGGATTTTGGCTATGCGCGGCTTGCATTTCTCTCAACACGTAAGGATGCGCGCGCACTGCCCCCTGGCCAAAAATGATCAGGCAGCGGGTGAGGATGTTTGCGCCCTCCACCGTGATGCCGATCGGCGTCTGCTGGTACATGCGCGCCAGATAATTGTCCGGCCCCATGCAGATACCTTTCCCACCATGCACGTCCATCGCATCGTTGATCACTTGGCGGCCGCGCTCGGTGCAGTGGTATTTGGCGATGGCGGAGATCACCGACGGTTTCTCGCCCAGATCGACCCCCAGCGCCGTCATGCGGCGCGTGGCCTCCATCAGGTAAGTATTGCCGCCGATGCGCGCCAGCGCCTCTTCCACACCTTCAAATTTGCCCACCGGCACATGGAACTGTTTGCGCACACGGCCATAAGCGCCGCTGCTGCGCACTGCCAGTTTCGCGCCGCCAACGGCGCTGGCTGGCAGCGAGATCGAGCGCCCCACCGACAGGCAATCCATCAGCATGCGCCAGCCCTGGCCAATGCGCGTCATGCCACCGATGATGTACTCCATTGGGATAAACACATCGTTACCGCTGGTGGGACCGTTGAGGAACGCGGAATTGAGCGGGAAATGGCGGCGACCGACCTGCACGCCCGGTGTATTGGTTGGAATCAGCGCCAGGGTGATGCCGAGTTCGGTCTCTGCTCCCAACAGATGATCCGGGTCATACAGCTTGAAGGCGAGGCCGAGCAAGGTCGCCACCGGCGCCAATGTGATATAGCGTTTTTCCCAGGTCACGCGCATACCCAGCACATCTTGCTGGCCATTGAATTCACCTTTGCAAACGAAACCGTAATCGGGAATCGCCCCCGCATCCGAGCCGGCAAAAGGCCCGGTCAGGGCAAAGCAGGGCACTTCCAATCCCTTGGCCAGACGGCGCAGATATTGATCCTTCTGCGGCTGCGTGCCGTATTTCAACAGCAATTCCGCCGGCCCCAGCGAGTTCGGCACCATCACTGTCACACCGGCTGTGCCACTGCGTGAGGATACCTTGGCCACCACCGCCGAATGTGCCTGCGCGGAGAATTCCAGACCGCCGTATTCCTGCGGAATGATCATGCCGAAAAAGCCTTTATCCTTGATGAACTGCCATGTCTCGGGTGACAGATCGGCGCGGTTATGCGTAATGTCCCAGTCATCCAGCATGCCGCACAACTGTTCAACTTCGTTATCGAGGAAGGATTGTTCAGCCGCGCTCAACCCGGTTTTGGGCATTGCCAGCAAACGGCTCCAGCGCGGGCGGCCGCTGAACAGCTCGCCATCCCACCAGACGGTGCCGGCGTCCAGCGCCTCCTGCTCGGTCTGTGAGACTTGGGGAAGAATCTTGCGAAAAAGTTTGAGGATAAAGTTGCTGATGAAGAGGCGGCGCAAGGCGGGAACACCAAACAGCAAAACAAACACACCCAGTGCGACCAAAACAATTTTCAGGGTATCGTCGGGCATCCGGCTCTGCCACGCCACCACCGGCACGATCACGGCCAGCGCCAACAACCAGTTCCAGATCGCAGCCCGGAAAAACGCCAACAACAAGAACACTACCAGCACCACGATTGCAATTAATATCGACATAGTGAACCTCTTGTTGTTGTTTGGTGGACGGGACGAACTGTAACGCTACCTATCCGGGCTGACAATGTAAAAAATGCGTCATCGCACCACATTCCCGCCGCACGCCGGCAGGTTGACTTTGGATACCCGCTCTGTCAGAGTGCGCAACATGTCACACACCGTCCGCAAACTGATCGTCTTGTCCATGCTGCTGTGGCTGCCGCTGTCCAGCGGCAGTGCGCTAGCCGCCTCGCTTGCCATGCAGTTGCCAAGCGGCAGCTGCCATGAGTCCGGCGCGATGTCGCAGCATGCAATGAATGATCACCAGATGTCGCATGACGGCAAGACATTACACCACACCCCTGATTCATCTTGCGCTGCATGCGGCGTGTGCCATCTCGCTTGCTCCGGTTTCATCCTGCCGCAGTCCGAACTTGCGGCGTTTGTCGTGCCATCCGCACAGATCGTTACATTCATGCCCGAGACTTTCATCTCCCACGTTTCCGCCCCGCTGCTTCCGCCCCCCCTCGTCCGCGCCTGACACGGGACGAGTCCGTCTGTAGTTTCCATTAACTGATGCTCGTCCCGCACTGTGCGGCAGTCGTCTGCGGCTGTCTGTTTGCATTGTCATTGCATCAGGATGCGGAACATGAAATCACCTTTATTTGTTTTATCGATGCTGTATGCGCTCTGGCTATCGCCTGCCAGCGCCGAAGAACCATTGGGCAGCGATCTCGACGGTTTGCTGAACTACGCGAGCGAGCACAACCCGGGCTTCGCCGCTGCCCGCTTCGAGGCCGAAGCCGCACTGCAACGTGCCAAACCGGCAGGCGCCCTGCCCGATCCGGTGCTGCGTATCGAACCGATGGATATCACCCGGCAGGGCGGCACGCGCTATCTGTTGATGCAAAGCGTGCCCTGGTTCGGCAAGCGCGGACTGCAAGGCGAGGTGGCCCAAACGCGAATCGCACAAGCCGACGGGCAAGTGGCGGCGAACTGGACGGAACTGTCCAATCGCATCAAGGCAACTTACACCATGTACTACTACACCGTCGCCAGTGAGCGGCTGGCGCAGCAGACCCTGAATCTGCTGGACAGCCTGGAGCAGATCGCCCGCACGCGCTATGCCAACGGGCTCACCACACAACAGGAAGTCATACAGGTACAGGTCGAACAGACGCAGTTGCAAAGTGAACTTATCACCCTGCAGAACGAACGCCATCACAGCCATGCGCGGCTCAACACGCTACTGTCGCGCCCGGTGAGCGCGCCATTGGCGGAACCGGCCCGATTGCGCAAACTGCCGCCGCTCGCAGAGCTGGATAAAGCAGCCTTGCTGGAGCGTCTGCGCGCGCGCAATCCGCAACTGCGCATCGCCGAAGCGGACATCCAGTCTGCCGAAAAGAGCCGGGAGTTGAGCTACGCCAACCGTTATCCGGATTTCACCCTCGGTGTTGCCCCTACCCTGCGCGGTAGCACCGCCCGGCAATGGGATCTGATGATCGAGTTCAACATTCCCTTGCAACAATCATCACGCCGCGCGCAGGAAGGAGAGTCCGTATCAATGCTTGCCGCTGCCAATGCGCGCAAACAGGCGCTGCTCGACCGGACGCAATCCGAACTGTCGGAAACGCTCTCGGCGCTGGAATCGGCGCGCCGCACCGAAACGCTGATCGGGACACGTTTGCTGCCGCAAACGGAGTTGACCTATCAATCCGCTCTGGCCGGATACGAGACCGGCAAAGTGTCATTTGCCACGCTCATCGAAGCGCAGAAGCAGATATTGAAATCGCGCCGGCAACACCTGCAAGCGCAAACCGACATGCAATTGCGTCTGGCCGACATCGAAAACCTGTTGGGAGAAGAGCTATGAACATCCTCGTTAGAATTGCACTTGGCGGACTGCTGATCGCAGCGATCGGTGCGGGCGGCTACTGGCTCGGTACACAAAAAAGTCCTGCATCGACGACCACTGCAAGCGCGGATAGTAGCCAACGCAAGGTGCTGTATTACCGCAACCCGATGGGTCTGCCGGACATCTCGCCCGTGCCGAAGAAAGATTCGATGGGCATGGATTATGTCGCTGTGTACGCAGGCGACGAGACGGCTTCCTCCAGCGCGGTCAGCATCGGCAGCGACAAGGTGCAGCAGTTGGGTGTGCAGAGCGAAGCGGCGGCATTGCGCCAACTTGACCGGATGTTGCGTGTGACCGGACGCATCGAGATCGACGAGCGGCGCACCTACACGGTCGCACCGAAATTCGGGGGCTGGGTGGAACGTCTGCACGTGAACACCACGGGGCAGGCTGTGCGCAAAGGCCAGGCACTGTTCGATGTTTACAGTCCGGAACTGGTCTCGGCACAGCGCGAACAGACATTGGCAAAGCAAGGGTTGGCCGCCCTGAAGGATGCGGATGACGAGGCGAAGCACGGCATGCAACAACTCGCCGATGCCGGCACCGCGCGCCTGAGAAACTGGGATATCACCGACGCCCGCGTGAACGACAATCGCATCACCTTCCATGCGCCGTTCACCGGCATTGTACTGGAGAAGAAGGCGGTGCAAGGCATGCGCTTTATGCCCGGCGAGATGCTGTACCAGATCGCCGATCTGTCAACCGTATGGGTGATTGGCGAAGTGCCGGAACAGGACATCGGACAAATTGCACTCGGCAGCCGCGCACAGGTCACGGTCGATGCCTATCCCGAACGCGATTTCGCCGGCAAAGTGGATTTCATCTACCCGACGCTGAACAGCGCGACGCGCACGCTGCTGGTACGCATGGAGGTCAGCAACCCCAAAGGTCTGCTTAAACCCGCCATGTTTGCCAACGCGCAGATTGCGGCAGGTACAAACAACAAAGTATTGGCCGTGCCGGCTTCCGCCGTGATCGACAGCGGTACGCGCCAGGTGGTGCTGGTGCGTCTGTCCGAAGGCCGTTTCGAGCCGCGTACGGTCACGCTCGGCAGCCGCAGCGATGACTATGTCGAAGTGTTGTCCGGCGTCGCCGCCGGTGAACAGGTCGTTACTTCAGCCAATTTCCTGATCGACGCGGAAAGCAATCTGAAGGCGGCGCTGGGCGGGATGAAAGCAGCCGATGCATCGGCCTGTGGGTCGGGTTTTAACCCGGCATGTCGGACTGAAGTCCGCCCCGCATCCGTCGGCCATCAGGCACAAGGTGTACTCGAAGCCTTCAACGGCGATGGCACGGTCAGCATCACGCATGAGCCGATCGAATCCCTGGACTGGCCGGGGATGACCATGGATTTCGCACTCGCCAATCCTGCCCTGGTCGCGGATATCAGACCGGGTAGTGCCATTCAGTTCGAGATCGTCGAGCGCGGCGAAGGCGAGTGGGTCATCACCGGGATGAACGCGGCACAACAGGAGAGCAACCATGCTGAACACCGTCATTGAGTGGTCGGCGAAGAATCGCTTTCTGGTCCTGCTCGCCACGCTGTTCATCACGCTGGCGGGCATCTATGCGCTGGTGAAAACGCCGCTGGATGCGCTTCCAGACCTGTCCGACGTGCAGGTGATCGTCTATACCGAATATCCGGGGCAAGCGCCGCAAGTGGTGGAAGACCAGGTGACCTATCCGCTCACCACGGCGATGTTGTCCGTGCCGAAATCGAAAGTCGTGCGCGGCTTCTCCTTCTTCGGCGCCTCGTTCGTGTACGTGATCTTCGAGGACGGCACCGACATCTACTGGGCGCGCTCGCGCGTGCTGGAGTACCTGAGCACCGCGGCGGCGCGCCTGCCGCAGGGCGTGGCGCCGCAGATCGGGCCGGATGCCACAGGCGTCGGCTGGGTGTACCAGTACGCCGTCACCGGCCGCGACATGTCCCTGGCCGACACGCGCAGCCTGCAGGACTGGTATCTGCGCTACCAGCTG
>DISA01000052.1 GCA_002421915.1 Gallionellaceae bacterium UBA6222 | reverse complement strand
GCATGATGTCGCCGTCGAAGATGTATTGCCTGGCTTTTTCCACAGCGGCCTTGAATGCCGCCTCGCCAAACTCGGATTTTGCTTCGCTACGCGGCGCGGGCGGTGTAAAAGGAATATCGACCGGCTTGCGCAACAGGCTGACGAGTTCGTGCAGGCGCGCGCGCGCCAGAGCGTAGGCGTCATTCAGTGCCGGGTCGGCATAGACGATGAAAGTGAGCGTGCCGGAGAGGTTATCCACCACCGCCAGTTGCTCGGTGAGCATGAGCAGAATATCGGGAGTGCCAATGACATCTTTCTTTACGGTCTGTGCCAAGCGCGGTTCGATGTAGCGCACGGTGTCGTAGCCGAAGTAGCCCGCCAGTCCGCCGGTGAAACGTGGCAGATCAGGCAATGGCGCAACCTTGAAACGGGACTGGTATTCGCTGATGTAGTCCAGCGGATTGTCGGCGGCGTGAGTGGTTGTGCCGGACGCTGTGGTCAGTGTGACCTGTTTGCCGCGCACACTGATATGCGTGGTGGCGGGCAAACCAATAAACGAGTAACGGCCAAAACGTTCGCCGCCCTGCACCGATTCCAGCAAATATGAAAAGGGGCGGTTGGCGAGCTTCAAATAGAGTGACAGCGGCGTGTCGAGGTCGGCAAACGTTTCCGCGACCAGCGGGATACGGTTGTAGCCTTGTTTGACTAAAGTATGAAACTCTTGTTCTGAAATGGGATGCAACATGAAAATCTCCTGTGAATTTGTAGGTCGGGATTCATCCCGACAGCGAGTCATGTCGGGATGAATCCCGACCTACATATCAGCACCATCGCCAACAGAAGGGATTATTCAGTTTCATGTTCAGGCAAGCCGAATGAGCGGCAGGACGCCGGTGAGATCGGGAATGACGGCATCGACGTTCAATGTTTCGACCGGCTCGCCGTGGTTGTAACCGTAGGGGACACAAAATACGGGGCAGCCCGCGGCGCGTGCCGCTTGCGCATCACTTAATGAATCGCCGACCAACAGCAGTTGTTCGATCGGTACGCCGAAGAACTGCGCTGAGTGCAGCAACGGCAGCGGATGCGGCTTCTTCTCGGGCAGCGTATCACCGGACAACACGATGTCGAAGTAGCGCGTCATGCCGATGCCTTTCAGCAAAGGATGGGTGTAACGCTCGACCTTGTTGGTAATGCAGCCAAGACGATAACCCGCCGCTTTCAGTGCATCCAGACCCGTGATCACGTTGGGGAAGGGTTGGCTGTCGAGCAAAAGTTCGGTGTAATGCTTTTCAAAGATCGGCAGTGCCTCATCGAACAGCGCGGTATCCGGCTCGGCATGCATGTCGCCAGTGAGCGCGCGCTTCACCAGCCAGTGGATACCGTTGCCGATATAGCTCATCAGCAGGTCTTGTGACACGGGCGCGCGGCCCATATCGCGCAACATGCGGTTGGCAGATTCGGCCAACTCCGGCGCGGTATGCAGCAGCGTACCGTCGAGGTCGATGACGATGGCCTGAATGGGAAGGGGGAAGGGGGAAGGGGAAAGGGTTGACCCTTCTCCCTTGAGCGCCGCAGGCGCGTTCCCTTTACCCTTCTCCATTAAGCCTTTACCTTCGCCAGTTCAGCACGCAGCTCGCCGATGACGGTGTTGTAGTGGTTCTTGTCGCTGGCGTTGAATTTGCCGAACACTGCAGAGCCGGCAACGAAAGTATCCACACCTGCTTCAGCCACTTCCCTGATGTTGGCCGGGCCGACGCCGCCGTCGATCTCCAGGCGGCAGTTGTATTTGCCCGCGGCTATCATCTTGCGCACGGCACGCGCCTTGTCCAGCACATAGGGGATAAATTTCTGGCCGCCGAAGCCGGGGTTGACCGACATCAGCAGCACCATGTCCAGCTTGGGCAGGGTGTATTCCAGCACGTCCAGCGGGGTGGCCGGGTTGAATACCAGGCCGGCCTTGCAACCGCTTTCCTTGATCAGACCGATGGTGCGGTCGATGTGTTCGGACGCCTCCGGATGGAAGGTGATGTAGGTCGCGCCGGCCTTGGCAAAGTCGGGAATGATGCGGTCCACCGGCTTGACCATCAGATGCACGTCGATCGGCGCGGTCACCCCATGCTTGCGCAGCGCCTCGCACACCAGCGGGCCGATGGTCAGGTTGGGCACATAATGGTTGTCCATTACATCAAAATGCACGATATCGGCGCCCGAGGCGAGCACATTGTCAACCTCCTCGCCGAGGCGGGCGAAGTTGGCGGAAAGAATCGAAGGGGCGATCTGGTAGTCCATGGTTTGATCCTCGAAAGTTGGAAATCTGGCTGCGCATTCTAACCGAAACTGCACATTATTCGCCGCGCGGCTTGTCATGCCGGACAAAATACGGTGAAATGCGGCGATGCATGATTCTTCTCCCTATCGCGTTCACGTTGCCGTTCAGGTGCGCTATTTGGCCGACCAGTCGGATGAGGCGGATAACCGTTACGTGTTTGCCTACACTATTACCGTGACCAATCAGGGCGAGCATCCGGTGCAATTGCTCAGCCGGCACTGGATCATTACCGACGCCGATAGCCACGTGCAGGAAGTCAAGGGCAAGGGCGTGGTCGGTGAACAGCCCGTCATCAAACCGGGGCAGGGGTTTGAATACACCAGCGGCACGGTGCTGGCGACCCAGGTCGGCACCATGTCCGGCAGCTATCGGATGCGGATAGTGGAAGGCGGCGAATTCGACGTGCCGATACCGCAGTTCGTGTTGAGCGTGCCACGCACCCTGCATTGAACATGAGGCTGCGCACCATTCGTTCTGCCCTGTTCGCGTTGTGCGCCGGAATGTGGCTTTCCGCCTGCCAGACACCGCCGCCGAAAGAGCCGATCCCTCCGGTGGGTAAACCCTCCCCCGATTTTCTGTTGGCCAGCTGGACTGATCTGCCTGACTGGCTGCAACAGGAGCTGCCGGCTTCGTGGCCTGCATTGCAGCAAACCTGCAGTGCCCTGCGCCTGAAAACCAACTGGCTGCCAATCTGCGCTGCCGCCAAGGGTATCGCGGCGGATGACGCGATGGCGCAGCGTACGTTTTATGAGACCTGGTTCACGCCTTACAAGATACTCAATCCGGACGGCAGCGACACCGGCCTCGTCACCGGTTATTACGAACCGCTGCTACCGGGCAGCCGCAAGCGCAGCGAGCGCTTTGCCTATCCCATTTATGCGCCGCCGGAAGATATGCTGGAAGTTGATATGGGTGAGCTTTATCCGCAGTTTCGCGGCAACATCGTGCGCGCCCGCCTGCAGGGCAAGCGCGTTGTACCCTATTTCAACCGCGCCGAGATCGAGGCCGGACTGGCATCCGCCCTGCGCGGGCGCGAGCTGTTCTGGGTGGACAACCCGGTCGAGCTGTTCTTCTTGCAGATCCAGGGCTCCGGGCGCATCCAGCTGGAGGACGGCACCCATGCCAGGATCGGCTATGCCGAGCAGAACGGCCATCCCTACGCTTCCATCGGCAGAAAACTGATCGACATGGGCGAGCTGTTGCCGGAACAGGCTTCGATGCAGGGGATCAAGAATTGGGCGGAGAAAAATCCCGCGCAGCTCGGGATATTGCTTGGGCACAACCCCAGCTATGTATTCTTTCGCGAGTTGCCGCCCACTCTTTCCGGGCCCATCGGCGCACTGGGGGTGCCGCTGACCAATGAATACAGCATTGCCGTCGATCGGCGCACCGTGCCGCTCGGCGTGCCGGTGTTCCTGGCCACCACCCAGCCGAACAGCAGCGAGCCGCTCAACCGGCTCGTCTTTGCGCAGGACACCGGCGGTGCGATCAAGGGCGCGGTGCGTGCGGATTTCTTCTGGGGGTTTGGCGAATTGGCCGGTCATCAGGCGGGGCGCATGAAGCAAAGCGGGCGGCTATGGGTGCTGTTTCCCAAGGGTGGCGAGCCGGCATTAAACTGATATAGTTGCGCGACTTTGGTCACGGCGTGCTCGGGGGGAGTATGGCATTGACAAACAATAGAGGCAGACCGGAATAATGCGGAGAAAATTGTTCTTTCCCGCCATTTCCCTGCTGAATCGGCTGAACTACACCGGGAAATTTTCGCTGCTGTGGGTGTTGTCCCTGGTCTCGATCGCGGTGGTCGTGTATGGGCTATCCGTCATGCTGGAACGGATCATCCAGCCCGCGCAGCGGCAACTGCAAGGCATCGCCCTGATCGAGCCGCTCTCCCGTACTGTCCAGGCTGTCCAGTTGCACCGGGGCATTGCCGCCGCGTTGTTGAGCGGCAACGCGGGCATGCAGGGCATGGCTGCATCCCAGGAGGATGATGCCGTCGGGACTTTCAGGGCGATGGAGGAGCAACTGCCTGCCAGCCTGACTTCGGGTGAAGATTTTCGGCGCATCAAGGCGGATTGGGAAAAATTGCAGAAGAGATGGGCGTACCAAGAGAAAGAGGAAAGCTTCGCCGCGCATACCCGTCTGATCGAACAACTCCAGGCGTTTAAAACAAGAGTTGCCGATGAATATCTGCTGACCCTGGACCCGGAGCTGGCTTCGTTTTATCTGCTTGATACCGTGCTTAATAAACTGCCACACGCGCTCGAACACCTTGGGCGGCTCCGTGCCTACAGCACCGTCATCCTGTCTGAAAGACGGCTCTCCGAGAAACAGAAGATCCGGCTGCATGTCCTGGTTGCCGAGCTTGAAACCGCACTTGGCGACTTCAGTGCCAACCTCAACAAGAGCAGCTATTACAACCCGCAGATTCAGGGCGCACTCCAAGTGGTGGCGAATGATATTGATCAGGCGGCGCAGAAGGTCATCCATTTCATCGAGAGGGATATCTTCGGTGGGCGTTTTTATGCCAACCCCGAAGCCTTTCTGGAGATGGCCACGGCAGAAATCGACAGGGGCTACGTGCTGATGTACGAATCCCTGTTGCCGGCTGCCGAGGTGTTGATCCACACGCGCATCGCCAGGGCGAAAAATATGCTGTACACCAATACCGGCATTTCCCTGCTGATATTTCTGCTGGTGGTCTATCTGTCGGTCAGCATCTATTACGCGATTGTGGGCAGTATTCAGACGCTGGTGCATTCCTTGCGCCGGTTTGCCGAGGGCGACCTGAACGTGCGGGTTAACCTCGGCACGGATGATGAACTCAGCCAGGTGGGCGAGAGCTTTAATGAAATGGCACATCAATTCAGCGCGCTGATGGAAACGCACCGCGAAGATGAAGATCGCCTGCGTGCCACCATCGACACTGCCATGGATGGTGTGGTGAAAATGAATGCCCGGGGTGTCATTACCGGCTGGAACAACCAGGCAGAGAAGATTTTCGGCTGGAGCCGGGAAGAAGCGCTCGGGCGTGTGCTGGGCGAGACCATCATCCCGCCGCAGTACCGCGAGGCGCATGCAGAGGGTTTGCAACGTTTCCTGCGTACCGGCGAAGGGCCGATGCTGAATGCGCGCATCGAAATGACCGGACTGCATCGCGCCGGTCACGAGTTTCCGGTCGAACTCTCCATCGCCCCGATCAAGGTGGCGGGTCAGGCGGAGGGAAATTACGAATTCAACGCTTTCATCCGTGACATCACGGAACAAAAGGCCTCCGAGGAGCTAATCTGGAACCAGGCCAACTTCGACAGCCTGACCGGTCTGCCCAACCGCCGCATGTTCCAGGACCGGCTGCAGCAGGATGTGAGGAAGGCGCACCGCGCCGATTTGAAAACGGCGCTATTGTTCATCGATCTGGATAAGTTCAAGGAGGTTAACGACACGCTGGGGCACGGCATGGGCGATATCATGCTGCGGGAAGCGGCGCAACGCATCAGCGGTTGCGTGCGCGAGGCCGATACGGTGGCACGGCTGGGCGGGGACGAATTCACCGTCATCCTGACGGGGCTGGAGGACATTGGCAGTATTGACCGCGTGGCTGAGAATATCCTGCAAAACTTGGCCAAGCCGTTTCAGTTGGGCAACGAGATCGCGTATGTATCCGCCAGTATCGGCATCACCCTGTATCCGGATGATGCCACCGAGATAGAAGACATGCTGAAGAATGCCGATCAGGCGATGTACGTGGCAAAGAACAGGGGGCGCAACCGTTTTGATTACTTTACGGCATCCATGCAGCAAGCTGCACAGACGCGGCTGCAATTGACCAATGAGTTGCGCAGTGCGGTGGAGTCCAACCAGTTCCGGGTTTATTACCAGCCGATCGTTGATTTGGGCAGTGGCCGCATCACCAAGGCAGAGGCACTGGTCCGCTGGCAGCACCCGGAACGCGGCCTGATCAGCCCGGCGATGTTTATTCCGCTGGCCGAAGAAACCGGGTTGATCGTCGAGATTGGCGACTGGGTGTTCAGGGAAGCGGCACGCCAGACCAGACAATGGCAGGCGCTGTATAACCCCGCGTTCCAGATCAGCGTCAATGTGTCGCCGGTTCAGTTCCGCCATGCCGCAGGCTGTACGGGCAGTGAATGGTTGAGTTATTTACAGAAACTCGATCTGTCCGGACAAGGCATCGTTATCGAAATTACCGAGGGCTTGTTGCTGGATGCAGACCCCGATGTTGCCTACAGGCTGGCCAAATTCCGCGATGCGGGAATTCAAACGTCCATCGATGATTTCGGTACCGGCTATTCGTCCTTGTCCTACCTGAAGAAATTCGATATCGATTACCTGAAGATTGACCAGTCATTTGTGCGCGACCTGGCGACTGACCACAATGACCGGGCGCTCTCCGAGGCCATCATCGTGATGGCACACAAGCTCGGCCTGAAGGTGATTGCCGAGGGGGTTGAAACGAAGGAGCAGTGCAAGCTGCTGCACGCTGCGGGTTGCGATTACGCGCAAGGCTATTTGATTTCGAAACCTGTGCCAGCGGAAGAATTCGAAGCATTCATGAAGGACGACAGACTCCCCGATCTTGGGATCTGTGTCTGATTCTTAAAAGCCGGCTGGCTGCGAGGATGTCTGCCTGACGGATTATCCGGATTCGCGTCGTGTCCCTATCGTTGACGACACTGGCACGTCGCCACATCGTTCTGGCTTCCCCCGCTCAACACACAAGTGCATTCCATTACAAACAACATTAGCTTGTTTGTGCAATGCATTGCTTTTTAAGTATATTTATCCAGCTTTAACTTTCTGCGCTAACTCCTTGTCCTGAAAAGAAAAATCCAATTATTCGCCTTGACTGCCCAAAATATTTTCAATATAGTGGGGGCAAGTGGTGAAAAGTGGGAATAAATGGTGCTCGGGAGAGGTTCATGTTTCAGGGAGCGACACAGTTCAATCTGGATGGCAAAGGCAGGTTAACGATACCGACGCGGTATCGTGACTTGTTGCTGGCGCATTGCGCGGGTCAGTTGGTGCTGACTGCCGATGCGGACGGCTGTCTCTTGCTCTATCCGCAGCCCGAATGGCAACCCATTCGCGACAAGCTGATGCAGCTTTCCGCTTTCAATCCCAAAACGCGCGCCCTGCAGCGCTTCCTCGTCGGCCATGCGGAAGATGTGGTGATGGATGCGGCCGGGCGCGTGCTCATCTCCGCCACCCTGCGCGATTACGCCAAGCTGGACAAACGCGTAATGCTGGTCGGTCAGGGCAACAAATTCGAATTGTGGGACGAGGCGCGCTGGCAGGCGCAATACGAAAAGATGACCGTGTTTTCGGTGGATGACCTGCCTCCCGAGCTTGAGGGCTTCACCTTGTGAGCGATGCGTTCGCGCACGCGACCGTCCTGCTGCATGAAGCGGTCGAAGCGTTGCAGGTAAAGCCGGACGGTGTTTATGTGGATGGCACGTTTGGTCGCGGCGGGCACAGTCGCCTGATCCTGGAAAAGCTGGGTGAGAACGGGAAACTGATTGCGCTGGATAAAGACCCGACGGCCGTCGCGGCGGGGAAGATGATTGGTGATGCACGTTTTCAGATGGTGCACAGCGGCTTTGAGCATCTGGGTGCAGTGCTGCGCGAGCTTGGGGTTGAAAGCGTGGATGGGGTGCTGCTGGATCTGGGCGTGTCGTCGCCGCAGCTGGACGATGAGCGGCGCGGTTTCAGTTTCCGCTTTGATGCGCCGCTGGACATGCGTATGGATACCAGCAGCGGACAGACGGCAGCAGAGTGGCTGGCAACGGCGGACGAGGGCGAACTGGCGGAGGTGATACGTGATTACGGCGAAGAACGGTTTGCTAGGCAGATTGCAAGGGCGATTATTGCTGCGCGCCAGGAACGGGCGATCCTCACCACACAGCAGCTGGTTGATGTCGTCGCGCGCTGCGTGCGCACACGCGAAGCGGGGAAAAATCCGGCAACGCGCACCTTTCAAGCTATACGGATTCATCTCAATCGCGAACTCGAGGAGCTCGAGAACGTGTTGCCGCAGTGCGTGGGCTTTTTGAAACCGGGCGGACGCATGGCCATCATCAGTTTCCATTCGCTGGAGGACCGGATCGTGAAGCGCTTCCTGCGCGACATGGCGCAGGGCGACAAGCTGCCGAAGAGCGTGCCGATCCGCGCGGCGGATATACCGCAGGGCCGGCTGCATCTGGCGGGCAAGGCTATTCGCGCGTCGGCGGCGGAAGTGGCGTCCAACCCGCGCGCGCGCAGTGCGGTGTTGCGCGTGGCAGAGCGCGCAGCGATTGGCGGGGCCAGTGGCTAGGCTGGATGCATTGTTGCTGTTGTTGACGATCGCTTGCGCGTTAGGTGTTGTTACCTCTCAACACAAGGCGCGCAAATTGTTTGTGGCGTGGCAAGACGAGAAGGAACGGGCGCAGCAAATGGATGTGGAATGGGGAAAATTGCAGTTGGAGCAGAGCACGCTGGTGGCGCCGGCGCGGGTGGAGCGGATTGCGCGCCAGCAATTGCAGATGCATGCACCGGCCAAGGAGCAGATGCGCTATCTGTACACGGACGATAAAGCCGGAGGTCCCCGGTGAATTACGCGCAGTTGCCGCAGACCTCGGCCCAGATCGCGCTGCCGGCCTGGCGCGCGCGCACCTTGTTCGTCCTGTTGCTGCTGGGGATGGCGGGGCTTTTTGCGCGCTCGGTGTATCTGCAGGGATTCCATAACGATTTTCTGCAGCAGAAGGGAGATGCCCGCTACTCGCGCGTGGTGGAAGTGCCGGCACACCGCGGCATGATCACCGACCGCCACGGCGATCCGCTGGCGATCAGCACACCGATGGATTCGGTGTGGGCCAGCCCGTCCGATGTGGCGGCTGATGCCGGACAACTGCGCCGGCTGGCACATCTGCTCGACACCAATGCGGGTAATTTAAAAGAGCGGCTGTTCGATACCTCGCGCGAATTCGTTTATCTGAAGCGACAACTGCCGCCGGACCAAGCGCGCCAGGTGGCTGCCCTCGGCATTCCCGGGGTGTCGCTGCAACATGAATATCGCCGTTACTATCCCGGCGGTGAGGTGACCGCGCAGCTGCTCGGTTTTACCGATGTGGACGATAACGGCCGCGAAGGCATTGAACTGGCGCTGCATGATGTGTTGCGTGGCAAGCCCGGCAGCCAGCGGGTGATCAAGGACCGGCGCGGCCACATCGTGGAAGACGTGGCCAGTCTGCGCGCGCCGAAGGAGGGGAGCGATGTTGCCCTGAGTATCGATAGCAAGTTGCAGTTCATCGCCTTCCGCGAGATCAAGCAGGCGGTGATCGGGCAGCAGGCGAAAGCCGGCGCCATCGTGGTGCTCGATGCCAAAAGCGGTGAAGTGCTGGCACTGGCCAACTGGCCGAGTTTCAACCCGAACAATCGCACCCGGCCGGCGGCGGCGAGTATGCGCAATCGTGCCGTGACTGATCTGTTCGAGCCGGGTTCGACCATGAAGCCGTTTGCCGTGGCGGCGGTGCTGGAAGAGGGGAAATTCAAGCCGGAGTCACGGGTCGATACCGGCAACGGCACGCTGACCCTGAACAATCGCACCATCCATGACACGCACCCTGCCGCATTTATGTCGGTGTCCGAAGTGTTGCAGAAATCGAGCAATGTCGGCTCGGCCAGGCTGGCTTTGTCGATGTCGCCGCAAGTCTTCTGGAATCATTTGAGCCGCGCGGGATTCGGCGGAGATTCGGGTTGTGGATTTCCCGGTGAAGCACCGGGCAAGTTGCGCAACTACAAGACATGGCGCCCCATCGAGCAAGCCACCATGTCCTACGGCAACGGCATCTCGGTCAATCTTTTGCAGCTGGCGCGGGCCTATACGATTTTTGCCAATGACGGTGAATTGAAAGCGATCAATCTGCTCCGGCAGGAAACGCCGGCGCGCGGCAATCAGGTGTATTCGGTACAAACCGCACAGGCGGTGCGCGCCATGCTTGAATTGGCGGTGCGGCCGGGCGGCACCGCGCCGCTGGCGCAGATTCCCGGCTACCGGGTGGCGGGCAAGACCGGTACCGCGCACAAGCTGCAGAACGGCAAATATGTGGATCGTTACATTGCCTCTTTCATCGGCATGGCGCCGGCCAGTAATCCGCGTTTGATTGTGGCGGTGATGCTGGATGAGCCGGGTGGCAAGGAGTATTTCGGCGGGCAGGTGGCCGCACCGGTATTCGGCAATGTGATGAACGCGAGTTTGCGCAGCATGGACATTCCCTACGATGCGCCACTGGACAACGTGCTGCCGGCGTTGGGGCCGGTGGTGGAGGAGGAGGCATGAATGCACTTCGCCTCGATGAGCTGAAGAGTCTCGGCATCAGCATCACCCGGCTGGCGGGAGACAGCCGTGAGGTGCAGGCGGGCGATACCTTCGTTGCTTATCCCGGCGCCCGGGCCGATGGTCGGCGCTACATTGCACAGGCCATCGCGCGCGGTGCCAACGCGGTGATCTGGGATGCGCACGATTTTGCGTGGGATCCCGCGTGGTGCGTGCCCCATCTCGCGCTGCATGATTTGCGCCGGCAAGCCGGTTTCATTGCCGACAAGGTTTACGGCCAGCCATCGCGCCAAATGCGGATGGTGGGCGTGACCGGCACTAACGGCAAGACTTCCATCAGCCACTGGCTGGCGAAGTCTTTTACGGCACTGGATAAAAAATGCGCGCTGATCGGCACCCTCGGCAACGGTTTTGTTGATGCCTTGCAGGCGAGCGCGAACACCACGCCGGACGCGCTGCGGGTGCATGAACTGCTGGCGCAATTTGTGCGCGAGGCGGCACAGGCGGCGGTGATGGAGGTTTCGTCGCATGCGCTGGCACAGGGGCGGGTCAACGGCGTGCACTTTGATGTGGCACTGTTCACCAACCTGACGCGCGACCATCTGGACTATCACGGCGACATGCAGCACTACGCGGCAGCGAAGCGGCGCCTGTTCGATTGGGAGCAGCTCGGCCATGCCGTGCTTAATCTGGATGACCCTTTCGGGGCGGAGCTGGCGCTGCATTTGCTCGAAGCCGGCAATGTCGAAGTGATCGGCTACGGATTGCAGCCGGCTTCGCTAAATTTGGCGCAACACCACGGTCTGCGCATGGTGCACGGCATCCTGCGCCGGGCAGATGCGCAGGGTCTGGAAATCGTGCTGGACGACGGCATCGAATTGCACAGCCGCCTGCTTGGCCGTTTCAACGCCTCCAACCTGCTCGGCGCACTGGCGGTGCTGCTGGTCAGCGGAATAGCGCCCGACGATGCGGTGCGGGAACTTGGGGTGCAGAAGGCGGTGGCGGGACGCATGCAGACACTCGGCGGCAAGGATGCGCCGACGGTGGTGGTCGATTACGCCCACACCCCGGATGCGTTGGAGAATGTGCTGTGTACTTTGCGCGAGATTTCGGCACCGGATAGCAAACTCATTTGTGTCTTCGGCTGCGGCGGCGACCGCGATCGCGGCAAGCGCCCGATGATGGGGAAGGTTGCCGACCATTTTGCCGATGTGCGCATCATCACCAGCGACAACCCGCGCAGCGAGGCACCGCACGCCATCAGTGAAGAGATCGCAGCGGGAATGGCGGGCGAATATCAGGCCATTGAAGACCGCGCCCACGCCATCAGCGTGGCGATCGCCGGAGCGCGGATGTGCGACACCGTGCTGATCGCGGGCAAGGGGCACGAGGATTACCAGGAAATCACCGGCATGCGCCACCCCTTCTCCGACAGCGAGATTGCACAGCGCGCTTTGAGTGTATGGACGCCGAAGGAAAGGTGGCCGGCATGATGTCGCTCTCGCAAATCGCCCCAATTCTTCAGGGACGTATCGAAGGCGAAGATACGCAGTTCGCCGCGGTATCCACCGATACGCGCAGCATCCGGCAGGGCGACCTGTTCGTGGCGCTCAAGGGCGAGCACTTTGACGGTGCGCAGTTCGTTGCACAGGCGCGGGCGGCTGGAGCAGTAGCTGCGCTGGTGAACCGGGATACGGGATTCGGGATACAGGATGCAGGAATTCCGCTGTTATTTGTCGAGGATACCCGCCTCGCGCTGGGCCAATTGGCAGCACACTGGCGCAAACAATTCGACATCCCGCTGGCCGCCATCACCGGCAGCAACGGCAAGACCACGGTGAAGGAGATGCTGGCGGCGATTCTGCGCCAGAAGATCAAAGATGATCTTCGCGATAGCCCCCTCTCCACCCGGGGGAGTGTTGGGGAGGGTGGCCGCCCTGAAGATGCCGACGAATTGGTATTGGCCACCCAAGGCAATTTCAATAATGACATCGGTATGCCGCTCACGCTGCTCAAGTTGCGCGACTCGCATCGCTACGCGGTGATCGAGATGGGCATGAACCATCCCGGCGAAATCGACTATCTGACCCGTATCGCGCGTCCCGATGTGGCACTGATCAACAATGCCAGCGGCGCGCACTTGGCAGGGCTGGGGTCGGTGGAGGCGGTGGCGCGCGCCAAGGGCGAGATCTTCGCCGGGCTGGCTGCGCAAGGCACGGCGGTCATCAACGCCGACGACGCATATGCGGCATTGTGGCGCACGCTGGCCGGCAACCATGAGGTGCTGGATTTTTCCCTGACACGTGCCGCTGCCGTGCGCGGCAAATGGCTCTCACAGGGTTACGGCGGCGAGTTGCATATCGGTACACCCGTTGGCGAGCTGCATATCACCTTGCAAGTGCCGGGCGAGCACAACGCGCGCAATGCGCTGGCGGCCGCAACGGCGGCGCTGGCGCTGGAGGTGCCGCTGAACAGTATTGTTGCCGGGTTGCAAAGTTTCGGCGGCGTGGCCGGGCGTATGCAGCGCAAAGCGGCGCAGCACGGTGCGATGCTGATCGACGATACCTACAACGCCAATCCCGCCTCCATGCATGCGGCGCTGGAAGTGCTGGCGCAGATACCGGGCAAACGAATTTTTGTTTTGGGCGACATGGGCGAGCTGGGTGACGATGCCGCGCAGTTCCACCGTGAAATCGGTATCACCGCGCGCGAATTGGGGATCGAACGCTTGCTTGCGCTGGGCGAGTTGAGCGTGCACGCCGCGCAAGCCTTCGGTCGGAATGCATCACATTTTGCCAACAGCGAAACGTTGCAACACCAGCTTGCAACCGAGCTGGATGCGCGGACCACGGTACTGGTAAAAGGGTCGCGCTTTATGCGGATGGAGCGGGTGGTGCAAGCCTGCACGACTTTACAGGGGGAAGCATGCTGCTCGCACTGACGCAATGGCTGGCGCAGGATATTCGCGCATTCAATGTGTTCAATTACATCACGCTGCGCGCGGTGCTGGCGGCGATGACGGCACTGATCATTTCTTTCATATTGGGGCCGTGGACGATCCGCAAGCTGGCGGCGATGAAGATTGGGCAGTCGGTGCGCAGTGACGGTCCGCAGACCCACCTGGTTAAAGCGGGAACACCGACCATGGGAGGCGCGCTAATCCTGATGTCGGTTGCCATCACCACGCTGCTGTGGGGTGATTTGCGTAATGCCTATGTCTGGGTGGTGCTGCTGACCACGCTGGGCGTCGGCGCCATCGGTTGGGTGGATGATTATCGCAAAGTGGTGCACCGCAATCCGGACGGACTGTCGGCGCGGAGCAAGATTTTCTGGCAGTCGCTGATCGCGCTGGCAGTCGGCATCTATTTGTGGATGCACGCCACGCTGCCCGCGCACACCGAACTCATCGTGCCGTTCTTCAAGCATCTGGTTTTTCCGCTCGGCATGGTGAGCTTCATCGTGCTGGCCTATCTGGTCATTGTTGGCAGCAGCAATGCGGTGAATCTGACGGATGGCCTGGACGGTCTGGCCATCA
This sequence comes from Gallionellaceae bacterium UBA6222, assembly GCA_002421915.1. Taxonomy (GTDB): domain Bacteria; phylum Pseudomonadota; class Gammaproteobacteria; order Burkholderiales; family Gallionellaceae; genus Sideroxyarcus. The sequence continues at coordinate 118 of DISA01000052.1, read as the reverse complement.
TGCCGACGGTGATGGTGGCGGCGGCTCTGGCGATTTTTGCCTATGTGGCCGGCCACGCCGAGTTTGCCAAATATCTGGGGGAGCCGGCGATACCCGGTGCGGGCGAACTCGCCGTGTT
>DISA01000060.1:35030-36029 GCA_002421915.1 Gallionellaceae bacterium UBA6222 | reverse complement strand
GCGAGCATGGCATCGGCATCACCAAATTTGATTTTCTTGAGCCGCAGGAAATCGCGCCTTTCATCGCCTACAAGAACAAGATCGACCCGGATGGACACTTCAACAAGGGCAAACTGCTGCCGGGCAGCAACCTGGAACGCGCCTATACGCCGAGCTTCAACCTGATGGAGATGGAAAGTCTGATCCTCGAACAGAGCGCACTGGGTGAGATTGCCGATTCGATAAAAAACTGCCTGCGCTGCGGCAAGTGCANNCGCGCAACAAGATCCTCGCCACTTCATTGCTGATTGAAGCATTCCTCTACGAAGAGCAAACACGGCGCGGGATTTCCATCGCCCACTTCGACGAGTTCAATGATGTCGCCGACCACTGCACCACCTGCCATCGCTGCGAGAAGCCGTGCCCGGTGGATATCGATTNNATGCGCAATTTCCTGCGCAAGCAGGGCAAGAAGAACTTCAATCCGATCACCGCCACCTCGATGCTGTTCCTGAATGCCACCGACCCCACCACCATAAAGCTGGTACGCAAGGTGATGATCGAGTGGGCCTATCAGGGACAGCGCCTGGCACACCGCATCGCCAAGCGTCTTGGCCTGTTCAAGGTACAAGTCAAGCACCCGCCCGCCTCGGTCGGCAAACCGTCTCTCACCTCGCATGTGATCCACTTCGTCAACAAACCGATGCCGGGCGGATTGCCAAAAAGAACCGCGCGCGCGCTCCTCGACATCGAGGACGACAGTGTGATACCGGTAATCCGCAATCCGCTCAAAGTGAACGAGGAGTCGGAGGCGGTGTTCTACTTCCCCGNNCGGCTGCGGCTCGGAGCGCCTGTTTGGCGAAGTCGGTTTGGCGACACAGGCGATGCTGTACGACATCGGCACCATCACCGTGCTGCCACCGGGCTATCTGTGCTGCGGTTATCCGCAGATCGCAACCGGGATGGCCCACAAGGGCAACCAGATTACCATCGATAACCGCGTGCTGTTCCATCGTGTCG
>DISA01000060.1:4097-35021 GCA_002421915.1 Gallionellaceae bacterium UBA6222 | reverse complement strand
GCCGCCTGCTCGACATTCACGAATATCTGCTGGAGAAAGGCATCAAACTGGAGCAGGCGACCGGCGTGCGTTATCTTTACCACGAACCCTGCCACTCGCCGATGAAGACCTACTCGTCGCTCAAGGTCGTGAGCGAGCTGATGGCGACACCCGTATCGCTGAACGACCGCTGTTGTGGCGAGTCAGGTACTTTCGGCGTAGCGTTGCCGCACATCGCCACCCAGGTGCGTTTCCGCAAAGAAGAGGAATTGCGCAAGGACGTGGCAACATTGCGCGAAGATGGCTATACCGGCGAAGTGAAGGTGCTCAATTCCTGTCCGGCCTGCCAACAGGGATTGTCGCGCTACGTGGATGATGCGAATATCGGCACCGACTACATCGTGGTTGAGATGGCCAAATATTTACTGGGGCCGACCTGGCGGGAGTCGTATGTGGCACAAGCCAATGCCGGCGGCATCGAGCGCGTATTGCTATAAGGAAATCATCCATGCTGTCACTGGAACCCACCGACGATCGCGCCCACCCTGCTTTTCGGGATGTCGCCTCCTGTCGCAAGTGGCTGGGGCAGTTGCAACTCACCAACCTGAATCTGGCCCAGGCCAGCCTGCGCGGCGAAATCGAGGAATTGAATCGCCTTGCCATGCCAGGAAAATTACGCCTGCAAATTCTCGAATCGTTGCGCGAGACAGTCGCCCTGGTGCAGCGTGATTTCGCCCGAAAGCTGGTGGGTAAGCCGTTGCCGCTGGCAGATGAAGAATTCGCCCTGCTCCTCGCGCTGGCGAACCTGTGGCAAGCCATGCTGCACGGTTATCTGCGCTGCCTGCAGATGGCCGGTGCGGGCGATGCGAGCGTAGCCAAACAACTCCCGCTGCTGCATCAGCGTTGCCTGTTTTACGCCCGCTGCAGATTGACCGCCTTTAGCACGGCCGGTTACGCCCCGGATCCCCTCAGTTGGCAACAGTTACATACGCTCTATGCGTCCATTGAAGCGTCTCCATTGCGCCATGAAATAGTACACGACCCTTTCTATCACGACAGTTTTCCTGTTAGCTGCCAGACCCTGTATCTGGCGACTTTGCTCCTGCATCACGTGCGCCTGCTCGACCTGACACACAACCAACTGCGTCTGGCCGAACAGTGGCTGCTGCACTGGCCAGACACCCTAGGCCTGGTTGCGAGCTCCGGCTTGAGCAAGGGGGACGCGCCGCCGCTCGTGGTCGATCTGCACGGGCAACAAGGGTTGCGCAGCCTGTCTCATGCACGGCGCAGTGACAGCCTGCGTTTCCTGCCGCTGGTTCCCCTGTCCAAGCAAATCAGGGTCAAAACCATCCTGCTCAAGCAGGGGCAATCCCCGCGCCAGCTCGAACTGGGCGACACACCAGCCTCGCAGGACTGCATCGCCCTGCTCGATACACTGCATGCCTGCTGGTGCGAAGCGCGCGATGACTCGCTGGCCGATGTGCCGCGCGAGACGGAGATCATTCATCTGTGCGCGGGACTGGAAAAGAGCTATGGGCAGCTTGCGCAAAAACCGTTCAAGCCGGTTAAGGATGTGAGCAAAGCCATCCGCGACGCCCAGCAACAGATTGCCACCTTTGGCCGTGTGCTGGATGAAACGGGGCAACACAAACTTCAGGAACTCGGTTTTGTGCCGGAAGAATGGCAGGTGGAAAGCAACGGCCTGATTCATGGCAGATTATTGCGTCTGCATCACTCCGGTGAACGGCTTGCACCGCGCCGGATCGTCACCGTGTTCACCCCCGGGGGTGGTGGGCACAAGGCGGGTAACGTGCAGCAACTCGAAGTCACCCAGGGCGGATTGCTGTATCTGGTTGTGCATTATTTGCCCGGCGAACCGCAAGCGGTGATCGCGCAGGCTGGCGCCACCGAGCAACCGCTGCTGCAATCCGGTTCCACCCCGGCATTGCTCCTGCCTGCGCTGGACGATTTGCGCATCCCGGCCAGCCTGATTCTGCCGCGCGGCTGGTTCTTGCCCGGCCGCGAGATGGAGCTCACCGCACCCGACCGCAGCAAGCACAAGATCACGCTCGGCATCAGCGTGGAAACGGGCAGCGACTACGAGCGGGTAAGTTTCAAGCTGCTGTAGGGCACTCCCGCTGCTTCCATACTTGGGGTATGTAGAGTAGTTGTTCAGTACCTTATGCGCTTGGCAGGGAACAGCAATGAGAACGTACTCCCGCGCCCTTCTTCACTGCTGATTTCCAATTTGGCCTGATGACGTATGGTGATATGTTTGACGATGGCCAATCCCAGCCCGGTACCGCCGGTCTCGCGCGAACGACTGCGATCGACGCGATAGAAGCGTTCGGTCAGGCGCGCGATGTGTTGCGGCGCGATACCGATGCCGCTGTCCTTGACTGAAAATACCGCCTGCCCATCCTGCTGCGCCCAACGCACATCAATCGTGCCGCCGTCCGGCGTGTAGCGAATGGCGTTGCTGAGCAGATTGGCAAACGCACTGCGCAGCTCGCTGCGGCTGCCTCGTAAACCAGCGTCTGTTTCGACCACCAGATTTATCTGATGTTTTTCCCTGCTAAGCAACTTCCCTTCCTGCTCAACCTCGCGCAACAGACCGCGCACGTCCACCTCCTCCTCATGCAGCAGATTATGCTCGTTCTCGAGACGAGATAACGTGAGCAGATCCTCCACCAAGTGTGTCATGCGGCTGGTCTGTTCACTCATCAAGCCCAAAGCGCGCTGTGCCATCTCGGAATCCCGGGTCGGCATATCCTGCAAGGTCTCGACGAATCCGTTGACCACGGTCAGGGGCGTGCGCAATTCATGCGAAACGTTGGCAACGAAATCGCGGCGCATGTTCTCCAGACGCTCCAGCTGGGTGATGTCGCGGCTGATGAGCAGGCGCTTGCCTTCACCATACGCGATCAGTTTGATCGACAGCGTGATGTCGTCCTGGCGCGTACCACGCAAGATCAGCGGTTGAACCATATCCCGCGCCGCGAGATAACGCACGAACTCGGGTTGCCGTGCCAGATAGGTGATCTGCTGGCCGATGTCGAAGGCGCTGTTCAGGCCGAAATGCGCCTCGGCCAGAGGATTACACCACTCGATACGATCGGCAGCGTCGAGAATTACCACTCCTTCCGGCAAAGCGGCGGTAGCCTGTTCCATCTGCTGCACTGCGGCAACATGTTGTGTGCGCTGTTGCCGGTGAACCCGCACCATCTGGTAAAGGCGGGAGAATACGTCTTCCCACAAACCGAAACCTTCCGGCAGGATTTTCTCTTCAGGCGATTCAAGCCAGCGCAAGAGCGCGATCAGGTTGCGCAGATGCAGTACCAGAAACCACAGCAGACCGCCGGCGAACACCAATACCGCCACCAGCGAGCCGAAAATCGCCCACAGCAACAGGGAAAACAGCAGCAGAAAAAATGGATAAGAAAACGCGCGCTGCCAGAGATCGCTCACGATACTGATCCGGTTGAATGAATGGACAGGCGGATTATCCCAGAAAAAGCGTGCAGCCACGGATACACACGGATTTGCACAAATGCACAACAAATGCCATCAACGTTTGCGGCCGGCATCAGGATAAGGTACGGGTAGCGGGTGCGCTATTCGCTTTTTTATCCGTGTTTATCTGTGCTCATCCGCGGCCCATTACAACCTTCAATAGGGTACGAATGGCGGTGATTGGGTCGAGATCAAATTCCGGCCTATTGCGCGGAGAAGCGGTAGCCGCTGCCGCGCACCGTCTGCACCAGCCCATCCAAACCGGATATTTCCAATGCCTGGCGCAAGCGGCGGATATGCACATCCACCGTGCGCTCCTCAACAAACACATGGTCGCCCCACACCTGATCCAGCAGTTGCGCCCGGCTGTATACGCGTTCGACGTGGGTCATGAAGAAGTGCAGGAGACGGAATTCGGTCGGACCCAACTCGATATTGGCACCCTTGGCACTGATGCGGTGGGTGGCCGGCGACAACTCAATACCGCCGACACTGACCATCTCTTCGCTCATCTGCGGTGTGCGCCGGCGCAACACGGCACGGATGCGCGCCATCAATTCACGCGGTGAAAATGGTTTGGTGATGTAATCATCGGCACCCGCTTCCAGCCCCAGAATCTTGTCGCGCTCTTCGCCGCGCGCCGTCAGCATGATGATGGGGATGTCGCGCGTGCGCGCGTCAGCCCGCAGGCGGCGCGCCAGCTCGGCATCGCGATGGTGTTTCAGCATTTCAGCCTGTTCGANNTCGAGCAGGATCAGGTCGGGCAGCGCATGCTTGATCTGCGTCTGTGCGGCTTCCGCATCCAGCGCCTTGACTGCGCGGAAGCCGCATCGCTCCACGTTGAATGCCAGCAATTCCTGGATTGCCGGCTCATCTTCCACCAATAGAATCGTTGCTGTCGCCATTCTTTACCCTATCTCCGTTTCGAATCTGCCGCGATGATATGAAAGAAATGTGACAACTTCGTGACAATTCAGACGGGAGCGCGCCGCGCTGACTTGTTGAATTCGGGTAGCGACGATCCAAGCAGCATCCCGGCCACACTCATCAATAGCCCAACCAGTTGCGGCGGCCAGTAGGTCTGCGGTGTGAGCAGCTCCATCAGCAGCCACGAACCCAACCCCAGCACGATGGAGAGCATCGCCCCCTGATTGTTGGCACGCCGCCAATACAGGCCAAATGCCAGCGGCACGAACGCACCGACAAGAGTCACCTTGTAGGCATTCTCCACCATATGGAAGATGCTGGATTCCGAATTCAGCGCAAACCAGAGGACGAGGATGCCAAACGTCAGCAGGATGATGCGCATGGTGCGCAACATCTGCTTGTCGCTCATGTCACCGAAGGCAAAATGCTTGAGGATGTTTTCGGTAAACATCACCGACGGTGCGAGCAGGGTGGCCGAAGCGGTGCTCATGATGGCGGACAGCAGCGCACCGAAGAAAAATATCTGCACGATGAGCGGGGTGTGATTCAGGATCAAACTCGGCAAAACCATCTGTGAATCGCGTTCGATCAGTTCGCCGAAGAACTGCGGGTCAATCAGCGTCGCCGCAAAGGCCAAAAACATCGGAATGAAGGCGAAAGCAAAATACAGCACGCCGCCCAGAACCGCGCCGCGTACCGCAATCTTCTCACTCTTGGCAGAAGTGATGCGCTGGAACACATCCTGTTGTGGTATGGAGCCAAGCATCATGGTCACCGCGGCGCCAATAAACGGGATCCACGCTTCCATGCCGCTGCCCTGGGGGAACAGTTGCAGTTTCCCCGCGGCCTGTGCCTGTATCACCACATTACCCGCCCCGCCCGCATCCCCGCCGATCAGCGCGGCGATCAACAGTAGTGCGACCATAATGACGGTCATCTGCACGAAATCGAGTAGCGCCACCGACCACATGCCACCGACCAGAGTATAGGCCAGCACCACGCTGATACCGATGACCATGCCGACCTGCGGCGTGACGACCCCATTGCTGACCACATTGAACACCAGACCCAGTGCCACCACCTGTGCCGCCACCCAGCCAAGATAGGACAGCATGATGCACACCGACATGATCAGTTCCACCGCGCGGTTGTAGCGGGCGCGGTAATAGTCGCCGATGGTCAACAGATTCATGCGGTACAGCAGCGGCGCAAAAAATAGCCCGGCGATGATCAGACACAGACTGGCTCCAAAGGGATCGGCCACCACACCGCCCAACCCCTCCTGCACAAACGTAGCCGAGATGCCAAGCACGGTCTCCGCGCCAAACCACGTGGCAAACACCGTGGCGGTGACCACGGGCAGCGGCAGATTGCGTCCCGCCACCACAAAATCACGCGAGGTATGCACCCGCCGGGCGGCATAGAGGCCAACTCCGACGGAAAACAGCAAATAGAGCGCGACGAACCAGATCAGCATAAGAACACTCCTTGGCTAAGATGCCGCGCATTTTAATGCAATCGCAATGGGTGACGACCATGAAAAAAGGCTCCCGCAGGAGCCTTTTTTTGGTGCTAAACAAAGAAGACTTACAGCTCGGCCGCGTGCGACGCCAAGTACTTGGCCACACCTTCAGTCGACGCGCCCATACCCGCCTTGCCCTTGCTCCAACCGGCCGGGCAAACTTCGCCGTGCTCTTCGTTGAACTGCAGGGCATCGACCATGCGCAGCATTTCGTCGATGTTGCGCCCCAGCGGCAGATCGTTCACCACTTGATGGCGCACCACACCGGAACGGTCGATCAGGAAAGATCCGCGGTAAGCCACGCCGCCTTCAGCTTCAACGTCGTATGCCTTGCATACCTCGTGCTTGATGTCGGCAACCAGCGGATAGCGCACCTGGCCGATACCCCCGCTATTTACCGGCGTGTTCTTCCAGGCAAGGTGAGTGAAGTGGGAATCGATGGAAACGCCGATCACTTCGACATTGCGCTTCTTGAATTCGTCCAGGCGGTGATCAAAAGCGATGATTTCGGACGGACACACAAAAGTGAAGTCCAGCGGGTAGAAGAACACCACCGCATATTTGCCGTTGATGTGTTTCTTCAGGGTGAAAGATTCGTTGATCTCGTTGTTGCCCATGACGGCGACAGCGTTGATATCGGGGGCTTGCTTGCCTACGAGAACTGCCATGATGACCTCCGTATAAGAGTGATTGTTGAGTGAAATGCTCGGGTATGAAATGTACCAGATCGTTGCGTTCTGTCAACCCGCCGGCGCTGAAATTTCTTGCTGCAATCCCCCGTTGAATTGGATGTGATGCAATTGGGCATACACCCCGCCTTGTTGCAGCAGCTCGGCATGGGTACCGCTTTCAACGACAGTCCCTTTTTGCAGCACAACGATACGGTCGGCTTTTTCAATGGTGGACAAACGGTGGGCGATCACCAGGGTGGTGCGCCCGCGACGCGGTGGGGCGGAGCCCTCTGGTGCGGGAGCGGGCGCATCGCACCTCCTCCCGCAATCGGCCGACTCCGTCGGTAACGTGTCGGAGGTGCGATTACGCATCAACACTTCCAGCGCCGCCTGCACATGCCGCTCTGATTCTGAATCGAGGGCGGACGTTGCTTCATCCAGAATCAGGATCGGTGCATCCTTCAGGATCGCGCGGGCGATGGCGATGCGCTGGCGCTGGCCGCCGGACAGGCGCACGCCCTTTTCACCCACCAGCGTTTGCAAGCCTTGCGGTAATTCGTTGATAAACTCCATCGCATGCGCCGCTATTGCCGCTGCCACGATCTCCGCTTCCGGCACTTCGCGCATCTGGCCGTAGGCGATGTTGGCCGCGATGGTGTCGTTGAACAGCACCACCTCCTGGCTGACCAGCGCAATGTTGGCACGCAGGCTGGCCAGCGTCACCTCGCGCACATCCTGCCCATCGATCAGGATACAGCCAGAAGTCAGCTCATAAAAGCGCGGCACCAGATTCGCCAGCGTGCTCTTGCCGCTGCCGGAGGCACCAACCAGTGCCACCACCTGTCCTGCCGGGATGTCCAGATCGATATCCTGCAACGCCATGCGGCTGTCGCGACCGTAAGCAAAGCTGACGTGTTCGAGATGGATTGCGCCGTGCACCCGACCCAGTTGCTTCGTGCCGCTATCGTTCTCGCTTTCGCTGTCGAGCAGATCGAACACGCTTTCCGCTGCCGCCAGCCCGCGCTGGATGAATTCGGTGATGCTGGTGATACGCTTGAGCGGCGCCGTGAGCATCAGCATCGCCGCCACAAATGAGAGAAATCCGCCCACTGTGGTGGCATCACTGCCAGCCTGGCCGATGGCGAGATAGATCACGAAAGACAAGGCGACTGCCGCCACCATCTGTACCAGCGGCACGTTGGCCACGGCTGCCGTTGCCTGCTTCATCACATAACGGCGCACCCAGTTGATCTCGGTATTGAAGCGCTGTTGTTCGTATTTCTGACCGCCAAACATCTTGACTACCTTGTGCGCTGTCACACTCTCCTCGATGACCTGGGTGATGCTGCCCATCGCTTCCTGAGTGTTGCGGCTGGCATTGCGCAAACGGCGGTTGATAGCCTGAATGATGATGCCGACAACCGGCGCGATAGTGAGTGAGATCAGAGTCAGCTTCCAATCGAGGTAGAACAGCCAGCCGAGCAGGCCGAGGATAATGATGGTGTCACGAACAACGATAGTCACCACACTGGTCGCCGCCGCCGTAACATTATTCACATCGTAGGTCAGCTTGGAAATGAGAAGACCGGTGGCGTGGTCGTCATAGTAACGGGTAGGCAACGTCATCAACTTGCCGAACATCTCGGCGCGCAAGTCCATTACCACCTTGTTGCCCACCCAATGGATGGCGTAGGAACCGACAAATCCGGCCAATCCGCGTACGGCAAAAATTCCCAGAATGAACAGCGGCGCCCAGCGCATCACCAGATCATCCTTTTGCACGAAGGTGCCGTCGAGAAAGGGCTTGAGCAAGGCAGGCAGCACCGGCTCGGTCGCCGCCCCAATCACCATGCCCAGAATCGACACAGCAAACGCCTTCCAATACGGGCGGACGTAACGCAACAGACGCAGATAAAGCCGGGCGCTGGTCATCTGCATGGAAAGTTAGCGCGCCCCGAGTCAGGCTGCATCGATTTCCTGCTGCGGCTTGCTGAAAAACTGAACCAGCACCTGCGCGGCAAACACCAAACCGACATAGAACATCGTGACCGCAACGTAGGGGACAAAGTATTGGGACACGCCGGCAACGTATTGCCACACGCTCATCTGCTCGAAATAGCCCGCCAGCAGATAGAAACTGACATTGGCGATAACGAATGCCGCGCTCCCCGCCACCGCCGCCGCCATCATCAGGCCGAGCACACCCCTGCCGCTCACCGCGTGACGCGCGGCATACCAGCGGCCGGCGAACCACAATACGCCATAAGCGAGCACCAAAAAGGCATAAGCCGAGGTGACGCAATAGGCGCTGATTTCGCGGAAGTTGATCGCGTAAAAGTCGACCAGTACCGCTTCCAGCAGCAACAGCGCAAGCAGCGCCAGCGCCCCACGCACCCGCCCGAGATACAGCCCGGCCAGAAAAAACACGGCATACGATGCATCGGGCAAAGCCATTGCCGAACCGAAATGGTTAAAACGCGTCGCCGCCATCAGCAGCACCAGCGCCGCCGCGATCCAGAAAGTTTTATTGTGCAACATGTTCATCTCATTCTCCCTTTGTTCCCGCCAGTAATCACCGGCGGGAACTTTAACAGAAACAGCGGCAATCCGCCGCAGTGCATCGTTCTTACCGGTAGTTCAAGCCCACCCAAACGGTGCGCCCCAAGGTGTTGTAACCGTGCGCCAGCATGTAGTCCTGGTCTAGCAGGTTATCGACACGCGCCGTCAATTCCAAATGTGGCGCGAACTGCCATTGCGCCGACAGATTGATCACGTCATAGGCGGCCAACGAATTGAACCCGTCAGTGCGCGCCCCGCTGGAACGCCATTCGAATCCTACTCTGCCATCTTGAAAGCGACGCGCCACCGTGAGCGTATTCAGGGTTTGCGCGCGGCGCGGGAGCTGCGTGCCGGTTCTCGCATTGCGTGGACTTTGCAACGTCAGCGCGTTTTCGATTTCCAGCGCATCCCGCTTGATGCCATACACCAGCTCCATCCCTTCGATGATGGCTTCGTCAAGGTTTTCCATCGTCGTCCAACTGCCGTTGATCACGATCAGGTCGCGAATCCGGTTCTGAAACAACACCCCATCGAGATGTTGCCCGTCTTGACGGTAATGCGCGCCCAACTCCAGATTCCGTGCCCGTTCCGGTTTGAGATTTGGATTGCCCTGATAACCCCAGGAAAGCGGGTAGTACATGTCATTGAACGTCGGCGCCTTGAAGGCGGAAGATGCACTTGCCGTGATGCGCAATCCTTCCGTTGCACGCAAACCATACCCAAGCAAGCCGGTATTGGCCGTACCAAAGTCGGAATACCTGTCTTGCCGCACATTCACCTGAACCTGATGCACGCCATAGTCAGCCGTGTAGCCGGCCAGCAAGCTGTTGGTGCTGCGGGCATCTGCCGTAAATGCGGTGTTTGAGCTAACTTTCTGTTTGACCCGCTCCGCGCCGAGTAACGCAACACCCTGCTCGCCCACGTTCAGGGTGTTCTGCCAGGCCAGTTGATCGCTCACAGTCTTGAACGCCGATGTCTGGGTGCCATTGCTGCGGCTGACCAGATCATCCTCACCCTGTGCCAATGTCAGTTGACTTTTCCACTCCTCCGTTAGCTGATTGCCGGCCGCAAGCGACCATTTTGACAAAGTCGCCTCACTCTCATCGAGGTCGGTCGGCAAACCCCATGCATTATCGGTTTGCACCTTGCCCAGGCTGCGAAACACCGAAACCTCGACCCGGTGCGCCGCGTTGAAAGCATATCCTGCACGTGCCGACAAGCTGGTGTTGTCGTAGCCATCCGCATCCGGGTTGGCAGAAGGCGACAGTGCCGTATTGATTGCAGACACGCCGTCAGTGGCGAATTTCGACACACCCAGATGGAAGTTCGCGTCATTCACCTCGCCACCGAAAGAGGCAATCGCACGCCGCGTGGCATGCGTACCGTAGCCCGCACCCACTGTTGCCTTGGGTTCGCCTTTACCGCGCTTGGTAAAAATCTGCACCACCCCGCCGATGGCCTCCGATCCATACAGGCTGCTGACGTTGCCGCGCACGACTTCGATACGCTCGATCTGATCCAGCATCAGTTGGTCAAGCGCGGTCGCACCGCTCGTGGCGGACCCGATACGCACGCCGTCCAGCAACACCAGTGTGTGCGTCGAATTTGTCCCGCGCAAAAACAAGCTGCTTTGCGAACCAATACCGCCGGTCTGCATCACCTCCACCCCGGCCAGATTACGCAGCAGCGCAGATACATCCGCCGCTCCGGAAGCGGCAATATCGTGTTGCGAAATGACGCTGGTATCAAGCAAAGTCTGACCGATGCTCTGCTCACTGCGCGCGGCCGTGACCACCACCTCGTCCAGACTGTCGCTTGCGGCATAGGCAATAGAAGACACCGCGCACAACAATGCGGCAAAAAGTTTTTTCTGTTTCATTTGGATTTTTCCTGAATACGCTCCGGCGACCCCGCCGGAACATTGAAAAAAATCAGGAAAGTGAGTGGGAGACTAAGGAATGCAGCGAACTGAACCATCATTCATGCGCCCCACGCGCACTTCCTGAACCGTTGGAAGTCAGGTGGATCGTCGTGAGCGAACGGAGTGCAAGGCGCACGGAGCGCAGATTCCGAGACAGTGCATAAGGCACGGCAAGGAATCGAGCACCGCGTAACGCAGCAATCCGTTCGCGCAACAGATTCAGGTGACTTCCATGCTCAAGGCCGGTATCCGGGCTCGCAAGACCAAACGTATCGCCTTCCCATGATCACTCACAGTGGCTTGTTGACACGTCCACACTTGCTTACCGTTGCGGGGGCAGCACAGGCATTGGAATATTCCGTACCTGTTTCCCGTTTAACTGCGAGGTTTTCACCTCGCTGCACCTTGAAGCGGCGCGGATTGTAGCAGAACGTCCGGTTTGGGGCGCCCGGCAAATTGACATGACTATTCCAAAACACTTGCAAAACATCTTGTTATTGATTGACTTAACAGGGATTTAAAAACTATAGTTCGCCCATGCAAAGCGAACTTGACGCTCTCGACCAAAAATTGGCACAACTGGTGCAACTGACCCAACGCCTGCGCGCAGAGAACTTGCAATTGCGCCAGCACGTGGCCGCGGCCCTGAACGAGCAGCGCAAAAGCCAGGACAAATTGTCCCAGGCCGCGCAGCGTATCGAGGGCATTCTCGAACATCTTCCCGCAGAATCCGCATGAACCAAACCAACACCAGCTTTATCGATGTGAATATCCTCGATCGCGAATTCCGTGTCGCCTGCCCGCCGGATGAGCGCGCCGAATTGCTCGATGCAGTCGCTTATCTGGATAAAAAGATGCGCGAAATCCGCGATGCGGGCAAGATCGCCTCGGTCGAGCGCATCGCCATCATGGCGGCACTCAATATCGCGCACGAATTGTTGACCACCCGTCTCGGTGGCGGCTTTGACCTCGCCGCCTTCAAACGTAGAACCCAGGCAATGCAGGCCGTCATCGATGCGGCGCTGGCGGAGCAGGATGAGTTGTTCTAGAATCGAACCGTGTCCCCTGCAGTGTTCGTCAGATTCATCATTCTTTGAACCAATGAGCTAACGCTTAGGTTGCGCCCCACTTTAACCACTGTTGTGAGTGTCCCATGCGGATGCACCTGATGTGGCCGGGAACCGACCCACTTGAACCCAGGTTCAAGATATTGAGTCAACGGCACAGGCGGGGGACTTTTACTATGATAGATGCGGTCTTTGCGGATCGCATTTTTCATTTGAAGGGACACTTCCATGCGTTACTGGCTGATGAAATCCGAACCCTCCGATTGCAGCATCGATGATCTGGCTGCGATGAAAGACCAGACTGTGGCCTGGTACGGCGTGCGCAACTACCAGGCGCGCAATTTCATGCGCGACCAGATGCGGGTGGGCGACGGCGTGCTGTTCTATCACTCAAACTGCAAAGAACCCGGCATCGCGGGCATCGCCCAAGTCGGCAGTACGGCTTATCCCGATGCCACGCAGTTCGACAAGAAAAGCAAATACTTCGACCCCAAAGCCACACCGGAAACACCGCGCTGGTTCAACGTGGACGTGAAACTGGTGAAAAAGATCGCGCTCATTTCCATCGCAGAACTGAAACGCCATCCCGAGCTGGAAAACCTGCGCACCCTGCAAAGAGGGAATCGTTTATCCATCACCCCGCTCGATTCGGCGGAGTGGCGATTCATCACGACAAAATTGGCGCGCGAATGAAGTTCATCAAAACCTGTTCATGCTCCGTCATTCCGGCCTTCGCCGGAATGACGAATGAGGACTTAAATTCACCCTCTCCCCCCTCTCCCGCCAGCGGGAGAGGGAGGAGCATAGCGGAGGGAGAGGGTTGATAAGTGTGTCACCATTATTTCTGACCGCTAAATAATTGACCGGACACCGGCCTGCGCCGGCGTGACGAGCTACTCTTGGGTGTTCTATGGAATGGCACTTGGCTTATTTGACACTTGGCGCGCTCACCGGCTTCCTCGCCGGACTGTTCGGTGTGGGCGGCGGACTGGTGCTGGTACCCGTGTTGCTGATGCTGTTCGACGCACAGCACTTCGCCGCTGAACACACCTTGCATCTTGCCCTTGGCACCTCGATGGCGACCATCATCTTCACCTCGCTCTCCAGCCTGCGCAAACACAACCAGCATGGCGCGGTGAACTGGCAGATCGTGCGCCGCATCACGCCCGGCATCCTGTTCGGCACCGCGCTGGGCGCACTCCTCGCCTCGTCCATCCCCGCACGCGGCCTAGGCATCTTCTTCACCCTGTTCGTCTATTTCGTCGCCGCACAGATCCTGCTCGGCAAAAACCCGCACCCCTCGCGCCAACTGCCCGGCGCGGCAGGCATGACACTCGCGGGCACCTTCACCGGATGGGTCAGCAGCCTGGTCTCCATCGGCGGCGGCGCGATAATTGTGCCCTTCCTCATCTGGTGCAACGTGCCGCTGCGCCATGCCATCGGCACCGCTTCAGCCATCGGCTTCCCCATCGCCATCGGCGGCACGCTCGGCTACATCGCCGTTGGCGCGCACATCGAAACATTGCCGGAATTGCACCTGGGCTACGTCTATCTGCCCGCCCTGTTCTGGGTCTCGCTCGCCAGCGTGCTCACTGCACCGCTGGGAGCAAAGACCGTGCATCGCATACAGATGGAATTGCTGCGCAAACTGTTCGCCGTGCTGTTGATCGTGCTCGCGACGAAGTTGCTGTGGAAGGTGTTTGGCTGACCCGAGTGCATGAGTGCGCCATAGTTCGATCGGCCCGGAGATAGTCAGCACGTTTGCTGTAAGAGGCTGCTCGTCGGCCGACCAGAACCAGATTTTCAGATTCCGTTTTCTGCGAGCGTTTGCTTCTAAGAATATTGAGCGGTTGTTTCCGCTAGCGAGCGGTATTACAAAGTTTCTGTCAGGCAGTCCAAACCAGGCACTTACGAAGTGCAACGAGTTACCATCACCATTTTCGACTTACTTGTGATTGAGATTGCACTGTAATGAGAACTGGTGGCGCAACAACCGATTCCCCTCATTTCATTTGGATTATGCCGGACATTACAGTACATTACAGCGCATACGCATTAAGCCGCAGAACAATAAAAACAGAGGGTTGCGGAGCGAAATGGATGCACGTAGTTCAGGGGATCGAATGACAACAAAAACAATGGCGAATACTCAAGGCATCCGTGACAACTATGGGCGCGGCAAGGTAGCGGATTTTCTGGCCGAAAAAATATCGGACAACAGCGTTCTCTCTGTCGTCTCGGCCTACTTCACCATATACGCTTATGAAGCTCTGGCAGACCGGCTTGACCGCGTCGAAACCCTGCGTTTTCTGTTTGGCGAACCCAGTTTCATCTCCACTATCGACCCAGATAAGACTGATAAAAAGCGGTTCAAGATCGAAGACGAGGGACTGGAGCTGGCCAACCGCCTGCAACAGAAGGAAATCGCCCGGCGCTGCGCGGAATGGATACGCGACAAAGTAGAGATTCGCTCTATACGCCAAACCAATCTGCTACACGGCAAGCTCTACCACATCCACGACGGTCACCGCGAACATGCCA
Source organism: Gallionellaceae bacterium UBA6222 (assembly GCA_002421915.1). GTDB lineage: Bacteria > Pseudomonadota > Gammaproteobacteria > Burkholderiales > Gallionellaceae > Sideroxyarcus. The sequence continues at coordinate 20,321 of DISA01000060.1, read as the reverse complement.
TCCTTGGCAGCTCCAACTTCACCCTGCGCGGCCTCGGGCTTTCCGCCACACCGAACATTGAGTTGAACCTGATCGTTGATAGTGACCGCGACCGAACCGACCTCAAGGCGTGGTTTGACGACATCTGGGCCGACGACAAGCTGGTGGCCGATGTCAAAGATGAGGTTTTGAATTACCTGTCGCAGCTCTATGTAAATCACCCGCCTGAGTTTATTTACTTCAAGACGCTGTTCCATGTTTTCGAGCGCTTCCTGTCTGGGCAGGCTGATGATGCCCAGCTTTTTGACCGAACCGCTATTGTCGATACCGACATTTGGAAGGCGCTGTTCGATTTTCAGAAAGACGGTGCCAAGGGCGCGATTCACAAAATCAACGCACACAACGGCTGCATCCTTGCCGATAGTGTCGGTTTGGGCAAAACCTATACCGCGCTGGCGGTCATCAAGTATTACGAACTCAGAAACCTTCGCGTTCTCGTCCTGTGCCCCAAGAAACTGCGCGACAACTGGACGGTTTTTCTCGCACAGAACAACAGTGATCTGAACCCGTTTCTCAAGGATCGCTTCGCCTATATGGTGCTTTCCCACACCGACCTGTCGCGGGAAACCGGCAAGGTTGATGGCGTTGATCTTGCCACCCTTAATTGGGGAAATTACGACCTCATCGTTATCGACGAATCTCACAATTTTCGCAATAACGTGAAGGGCAAGCGCGACGAGGACGGCAACATTATCCGCAAGAGCCGCTATGAACGTCTGATGCAAGACATTATCCAGACCGGCGTAAAAACCAAAGTGATGCTGCTGTCGGCCACACCTGTGAATAACGACCTCAAGGATTTGCGCAACCAGATTTACTTTGTCACCGAAGATATAGACACGGCGTTCTCACAAAGCTTTGGCATTCACAGCATCAAGGAAACCTTGGGGGCTGCACAAAAAACCTTTATGGAATGGGCGATGCGTGCAGGCGAGAAAAATGCGCAGCATTTGATGGATCGGCTACCAGCGGGGTTTTTCACCTTACTCGATGAACTTACCATTGCCCGCTCACGGAAACATATTCAGCGCTACTACCGCGCATCACTGGCGGCTATCGGCCAGTTCCCAAAACGCGCCAAGCCAAAATCCATTTCCGCCGACATAGACAGCAAGCATCGCTTTCCTACCTATGACCGGCTGAATGAGGAAATCGAAAAATATCAGCTTTCTTTATTCAAGCCTTCCGCCTATGTGCTGCCGCAGTTCAAGAGTTTGTACGCCGGTGAAGGCGTCATCAAGAACTTCAGCCAGGAGACTCGTGAACGCTTCCTGATCGGCATGATGAAGGTCAACTTCCTCAAGCGTCTGGAAAGCTCTGTGCGTTCTTTTTCCATCACGATGGATCGTACAGTCAAAAAGATCGAAGACCTGGAAGCGCGCATTGGCAAGTATCAGGAATTGCGCGACACTAAGGCGCAGGAGCTACAGCCTGATCTTTTCGTCATGGAAGCAGAAGAGGATGATGAGTTGCGAGAAGCCTTTGAGGTAGGCACCCTCAAATATCGTCTTGAACACATGGACGTTGATCGATGGTTGGCAGATTTGTCCAGTGACAAGCAGCAACTATCAATGCTTGCGGAAAGCGCCGATGGCGTAACACCCGAGCGTGATGCCAAGCTCGCTGAGCTGAAAAAGATCATCGAACAAAAAGCCAGGCACCCAACCATCAACAACCATGGCGCAGAAAACCGCAAGATTATCGTGTTCTGTGCCTTCGCCGACACGGCAGCTTACCTTTATGAAAATCTGGAGGACTGGGCGCGCAACACGCTCAGCGTCCACATTGCGCTCGTGTCCGGCGGCGCGAAACCGAATCGCACCACTTTCGGGCAAGCCGAATTCACGCAGATTCTCACCAACTTTTCGCCGCGCGCCAAGCAGCGGTCGAAGATGAAATCCATGCCGCAGGATAGCGAGATCGACATCCTGATTGCCACCGACTGCATATCCGAAGGGCAGAACCTTCAGGATTGCGACCTGCTGGCAAACTACGACATCCACTGGAACCCGGTGCGCATCATCCAGCGCTTCGGTCGTATCGACCGTATCGGCAGCCAGAACAAGGAAATTCAACTCATCAATTTCTGGCCCACGCCCGACCTCAACAAGTACATTAACCTGAAAAACCGTGTTGAAGCCCGCATGGCGCTGGTGGACATCTCCGCCACCGCCGAGGACAACATCCTGCAATCCGAAGAGCTGCAAGAGCTGATTAAGGGCGACATGCGCTACCGCGATAAGCAACTCATGCGCCTCAAGGATGAAGTGCTCGATCTGGAAGACTTCAACGAGAGCGTATCCATCAATGAATTCACCCTCGACGATTTCCGCATGGAGCTGGCAGCGTATATCGAGGCCAACAAAGCCAAGCTGGAGGAAGCACCTTTCGGCCTCTATGCTGTCGTGCCGCCCCATCCCGAATTTCAGACCATCCAGCCGGGTGCGATTTATTGTTTGAAACAACGTATCGAGGCCAGCGGCAACGAAGCCGTCAATCCGCTCCAACCTTATTTCCTTATCTATATCCGCGACGATGGAGAGGTGCGCTACAACTTCACCAGCCCGAAGCAAGTGCTCGAAATCTTCCGCACTGTGAGCCAAGGCAAGGTTGAACCCTATGCGCAACTTTGCGAATTATTTGATACCGAGACAAATAATGGCGAGGACATGAGCCGTTACAGCCAACTGCTGGATCGTGCCGTAACCGCCATCGCCGCGCAGTTCGAGCGGAAGAATGCGGGCAACCTCTTCGCCGGGCGCGGTGGCAAACTTACCGACGCGGGCAAGCAAGTGAAATCCGCTGGAGACTTCGACCTTATCACTTGGCTTGTGATAAAGTAGCTATGAATCCATACATACTAGGAGGCTGTCATGTTAGCTACCGCGAAACTATTTAAAACCGGACACAGTCAGGCAGTGCGCTTGCCCAAGGCATGCAGATTGCAGGGCGACGAAGTCTGGGTGCATAAAAACGAAGTCACGGGTGTCGTCACCCTCACTCCCAAAAACAATTCAACTGCCGGCTTGGATGAAATGTTCAGGTTGATCGAAGAAGCGGCTGTGCCGGAAGAATTCATGGCAGATCGCGATAACTTGGCGGGTGGGTTTCGGGTGATTTTTTAATGCCCCGATATTTGCTCGATACAGATATTTGCAGCTACACAATCAAGCGCAAGCAGCCAGAATTGTTGCGCAAGATTCGCACAGCACTGGAAAACGAAGACATCGCCATTTCCGCCATTACCCGAGGTGAATTGCTTTATGGCCTTGAACTTGTACCCGAGGCCACTTCGTTGCGTATTGCCGTGCTGGCTTTTCTCGATTACCTGCCGTGTCTTGAGTGGCCGGTATTAGCGGCAGATTACTACGGTAAACTTCGCGCCGAACAAAAAATAAGTGGCAATACCGTTGGGTATATGGACACCCTGATTGCATGCCATGCGCTGGCCGAAAATTTGATACTGGTCACCAACAACGAACGTGATTTTTCCCGCATACCCGGCTTGAAAATAGAAAACTGGACGGCATAACCATGCCCGAATTCAATCCGCAAAAACTCACCTCACTTCGCAATGCCCTAGCTGATTTTCAAAAACACTCACTGCAAGATGCCAGTGAGGCATTACTGTCAGCCCTTGGTTACCAGAGCGACAAGACCGCCGACTTTGGCTCGAAGCCGGAGCAATTTGTCGCGGCTGTAGAAGAGGCAACCCACAGCACATTCAACCGCGACAAGGCGCACGTTTCCAGATGGAAGCAGTGCGCCTTTTTGTTCCAGCTTACCAACGATGAAATACCTTCGCTGGCGATGGGGCAGCAAGCATTTTCCATCGATACCAAGCTGGCGCGCAGCCTCATTGAGTCATTCGTTTTTCTGGCCATCGAATTGCAGGGTGAAAGCTGGTCGCGCACCGACCTTGCCGCTATCGCACGAGAGCTGAATCGTCGCTTTCCCATGCCCGCTATCGTGATTTTCAAACATGGCGAATTGCTTTCGCTGGTGGTGATCGACCGGCGCGCTAACCTCAAAGATGCTGCCAAAGACGTTATTGATAGCCGCATTACCGTCATCAAGGATGTGCGGATTGCCAACCCGCACCGCGCGCACCTGGACATCCTGGCCGGGCTGGCGCTGGAAAATCTGGGCGAGAAACGTCGCCCAACCAATTTTCGCGAGCTGTATGACGCATGGATCGGGACGCTCTCGACCCAAAAGCTCAACGAGGACTTCTACAAGAAACTTGCTTGGTGGTATCTCTGGGCGGTCAAGGAAGCACGCTTCCCGCAAGGCGGTGGGCCGGATCGCGACGCCATCGGCGTCATTCGCCTTCTCACCCGCCTGATTTTCGTCTGGTTCATCAAGGAGCGCGGCTTGGTGTCGGATGCCCTGTTCGACGTTGGCACGCTTAAAACCCTGCTCAAGCAGGCACCGGATGCACACCCCGAAGACAGTCACTACTACCACGCTATTCTGCAAAATCTCTTCTTTGCCACACTGAATGTGGATATGGGCGAGGATCGCCGCTGGGCAAAGGAGGGTGGCGGCATGAAAGGGGATTACCTGATCTCTTTGGTCTATCGCTACAAAGATGTTTTCAACGATCCAGATGCAACCTTGCGCCAACACTTCTCGAATATTCCCTTCCTGAACGGTGGACTGTTCGAGTGCCTGGATGAGGCATTGACCGACCATGATATTGAGCGCAACCCCGACTTGCGCGAACTGGCTACAAAAGAAGGTAATGGCTGGGTACTGCGCATTGATGGGTTCTCGCGCCGCCCGGAGGCTCGTGCCCATGTGCCCAACAAACTGTTCTTCGGCGGCACCGAAGATGCGGCACTTAATACCGAATTCGAGACCAAGGGAAAACGCTACCCGGTCAATGGCTTGATCGACCTGCTCAACAGCTATAAATTCACCATCGACGAGAACACCCCGCTGGAAGAGGAAGTCGCCCTTGATCCAGAACTGCTCGGCAAGGTGTTCGAAAACCTGCTTGCCAGCTATAACCCAGATACCCGCAACACTGCGCGCAAGCAATCAGGCTCGTTCTACACGCCACGCGAAGTGGTGGACTACATGGTGGACGAAGCACTCATCGCCTACTTTGCGCGCCACCTCAACTCCCCTCTCCCGCCTGCGGGAGAGGGGCTGGGGGAGAGGGAAAACACCGCCCGCCTGCACCGCCTGCTTTCCCACGCCGACACTGACTACAATTTCAGCGAGGCCGAGGCAAATGCATTGGTCGCTGCTATTGAAAATCTCAAAGTGCTCGACCCTGCCTGCGGTTCCGGTGCCTTTCCGATGGGCATCTTGGCCAAGCTCTTTATCGCCCTGCAAAAGCTCGACCCGGACAATCGCCGCTGGCGCGAACAGAACCTTGCACCCTTGCAGCAACGCCTTGCCGGGGCGCGCAAGACCCCCGACCCGGTGCAGCGCGACGCGGAAATCAGCGATGCCGAGGCCGCGCTGGAAAAGCACAAAAAAGACTTCGCCGATCCGGCCTATGCAGACTACACGCGCAAGCTCTACCTCATCGAGAAGTGCATATTCGGTTCGGACATCCAGCCCATCGCCGTGCAGATTGCCAAGCTGCGCTTCTTCATCGCTCTCATCGTCAGCCAGCCCATAGACCGCAACAAACCCAACTGGAACATCACCCCGCTACCCAATCTGGAAACCAAGATCGTCGCCGCCAATACTTTGTTTGGCGTACCGCGCCACGGTGCTCAAGGTTCACTGTTGGATGACCCGGCCATTGCCGAGAAAGAAGCGGAACTGCGTGATGCTAACGCCGCCTACTTCACTGCCCGTACCCGTGCCACCAAGAAGCGGCGCAAGGAAAAAGTACAGAAGCTGCACGAGGAACTGGTCGCCCTGCTCAAGCGCGATGGCTTCGTCACCGCGTGCGACGCCGACCGCATGGCGCGCTGGGATCCCTTTGACCAGAACCGTCATGCCGACTTTTTCGATGTGGAATGGATGTTCGGTATGCCGCGCGCCCGCGACAACTCCGAGGCGGTGTTCGACATCGTCATCGGCAACCCACCATACATCCGACATGAGGACATCAAGGAACTGACGCCCATTCTGAAAAATGTTTATCAATATGAATGCGGCAGCAGTAGAGCCGACCTGTATGTATTCTTCTACGAGCGCTCGGTCAAGCTACTCAAGCCACATGGTGTACTTTCCTTCATCACCTCCAACAAGTGGTACCGCGCCAAATACGGCGAAGGGCTGCGCCTGTTCATGGCGACGCATACCCGGCTCAACAGCATTATTGATTTTGGCGACGAGGCGGTGTTCAAGGCAATTGCTTACCCCACCATCGTCATCGCGACCCGGCGCGAGAAGCCAATCAACCCGCCCCCGGCAGCGGACATGGTGCGGGCGTTAAACTGGTCGCAGGAACATCCGGTGGAAGCCTTTCCTACCATATTTGCTACTGAAAGCTTTGAGGTGCCACAAGCTGAGTTGAAAAAGGAAGGATGGCAACTGGAACCTCCGCTCAAACGGCAATTGCTGGCGCGCACCCGAGTGGCGGGCAAGCCACTGGGTGAATATGTGAATGGCCGATTCTATTACGGTATCAAGACTGGGCTGAATGATGCCTTTGTAATCGACGGTGCTACACGGGAGCGGCTTATAGCAGAAGATCCCAAGTCTGCCGAACTCATCAAGCCTTACCTTCGTGGGCGCGATGTCAAGCGATGGAAAGTCGAGTGGGCAGGGCTGTATCTGATTACCTTCCCGTTCGGTTTTCACGAGAAGCTGGAAAGCTACCCTGCGGTATTGAGACACCTGACTCAGTTCGAGGAGGCGTTGCGCAAGCGCGGCCAATGCACTTCGTCAAGAAATGGGAAAGGCGAGGGCCAGCATCATTGGCTGGAACTCGACAACAACCCGAAGGAGTCCTACCTCGCTGAATTTGACCAGCCGAAAATTTTTGTTCCCGCGATTGAGGACGGTGTCGAATATGCGCCCGACCTGGCCGGATATTGTGGGAACGACAAAACGAACATTATTGTCACGGAAGAATGGCGCTATGTGCTTGGCGTGCTGAATTCGTCCGTGTCATGGTGGTTCACGCAACAGACTTTTTCGGGCAAGCAAGGCGGCTTCTACGAATTCAAACCTATGTATGTCTCGCAAATCCCTATTCCTTTTGCTACGGAACAGCAAAAGGCACTGCTGAGTTCGATAGTGGACGGAGTAATGGCCTCATACGATCCCCGCTTCGAGCAACTCATCAACGGCCTCGTCTTCGAACTGTTCTTCCCCGACGACCTGCACCGCGCCAATATCCGCCTGTTCGACGCCTGCGAAAAAGCAGGCATCGCCAAACTTGCTACCCTCTCCCCCAGCCTCTCTCCCGCCAGCGGGCGAGAGGGGTTAATCGCCGCCGCCAACGACTTGGCCACCCGCATCTTCGCCACCAGCCACCCCATCTACGCCATGCTCTTCGACCTGCAAGCGCTGGACGTAGTGCGCATCGTCGAGGGGCGTGAATGACCGTGCAGCCCAAGCCGCTGCGCATCAAGCGTCTGACGCTCACCGACTTCCGGGCCTTTCCCGGCCCAGCTCCGGTGTATTTCGATCTCGACGGCAAAAACCTGCTGGTTTATGGGGAGAACGGCTCCGGCAAATCGTCCATTTTTCACGCCTTGCGGGAGTTTTTTTCCCTTAAGCCTGTACAACCGCTTGATCACTATCGGAACGTGTTCTCTGGTCAACCGGAGGGTGTGTGCAAAGTCGGTGTCGAGTATGTTGGTGATGCCGCCATCGTTGAATGGTCTGCAGATAAACATCCTTGTGAGTATGACTTCAGTACGCAAGTAACAGGTTGGTACGATTACTTTTTTAGAGGCTCCGATAGCCGGACAAGATCGGTGGCCATGCGCTGCGCCTGCCTGGATTACCGGGCACTGCTCGATACCAATTATCTGCATGGTGACGGTGACATCAATCTGTTCGATATCGCACTCAAACGCCTGCTGGCGGACTATCCGATTACTGTGGCGGGTGGCCAGCAAAAATCGCTTTCGCAATTATGGGCAAGTGTGGAAGCTGCGTCGCAGATAAAACCTTCTGCTCCAAAAGCGGGGGCGACTCCAAGCGCTGAGTTTCAAAATGTGCTGGCTGCCTGTGCCGAATTCAATAGTGGCTTCCGGCAGGCGCTTGATGCCCTGCATCCGCATGTCGGCGTTCTTCTCGGTGAGTTGATTGGTGCGGATGTGGTGGTTGCGCCATTCAGTTTCACTGGCCTCAACTATTCAGCAGGCCGCTTAAAACGTGACCGCGAGGTGGTTGGCCGGGAGCTGAAACTAGACATATCGTTTCGCAACCATAGCCCAAGCCGCCCGCAAGATTTTTTGAATGAAGCGCGCCTCTCGGCACTCGCTTTGGCAATCTACCTGGCAGGGCGCTTGGCCTGCACACCCACCGCGACACAGGACGCATTGAAATTGCTGGTGCTCGATGATGTGCTGATCGGCCTTGACCATTCTAATCGCCTGCCGGTGCTGGACGTGCTGCATACCCACTTCCCGGATTGGCAGGTGGTGTTGCTGACTCACGACAAGACATGGTTCGATCTGGCGCGCGAACGCCTGCCGAAAAATGATTGGGGTTGCTGCGAAATCTATGAAGGCGATCCCGCTGCTACAGCGCCGATGCCAATTGTCCGTCCGGTGATGAACAAACCAGCCAGGGCGTTGCTCCAGAAAGCGAGCGACCTGTTGACATTGGGATACGTGGAGGCCGCTGCGAACTATGCGCGGCAAGCGTTCGAGTTGGGCTTGCGGGTCGCCTGCGAGTTGATAAAAATCAAGCTGATTTACCGGCAAGACCCGATGGATCATAAAGCTCAGGTTTATCTCGATGCGCTGAAAAGCTGGCAAGTTACAGGCAGTTTGAAACAAGCCGATTGGGATGCAGCCATCCATCGTCTTGAGTTGCTGAAAAACGTGGTGATGAACCCGTACTCCCACCCGAGTTCGCCGAACATCCCCAAGCAGGAAGTCACGGATGCAATTGTGGCGGTGACGGCTTTTCTTGATTTGGCGGCGAAAAAATGAAACCTCAATTCGATTTTGAGGTACTGCTTTACCAAACCGACTTCGGCACCACCCGTGTCGAAGTCGGTTTGGTAGGCAAAACCGTCTGACTGATATTTCCCGCTTCAGCCAGTGATTGCATTTTTCTTACGAGCGCTTCAAAGTCGCCCACCTATCCAGCTTGTCTCGCCTCATCCGAATTGGCTAGTTGACAGCAGAACGAACGTTCTCTACGATGCAGCCATGTTTAATTAACTGGTGCCCTTTGTCACCGGTTGAACATGTAGTCCATCTAATCGAAATGCGTGGCGAAACATTGTGTGAGGCGATAGCGAGGATTAAATGTCCGCAAAAATAAAGAGTGTTCTTTGGGCGGCACCGCCACATACGCTGGCAAAAATTTCTATTCTGCAGGCATACCTCTCCCGTTGGTTTGAAATTCTGGGGCGGTCAAAGTTTCGACAAAACCTTTGGTACATTGATGGGTTTGCCGGTCCAGGTGAATATACTAATTCCCCATCGGGTTCGCCTGTTGCGGCTATTAACTCTGCAAGCGCGGCGTTGCAGAGCTTGGGGACTGAGTGGAAAGCCGGGAAAATACATTGCGTATCGATAGAGCAGGATGCCAAAAGGTTCGATCACCTTAAAAACAAGCTTGGTACTGCCAATGTCAGTCCGCAGATAGAAACACATTTTTTCAATTTGTCTTTTGTTGATGGTTTGTCTGCCCTGAAGAATCAGACACCCAATCCATTTTCTCCTGCGTCACCTCTGTTCGCGTTCATTGATCCCTTTGGTGCGAAAGGAATTCCGTTTGCAGTCATCAAGGAGCTGTTGAGTCGGGATGCAGTAGAGGTTCTCATCAATTTCGATTCGGACGGAATTGGTAGAATATTTAAGGCGGGGGTAGATGCTAATCACGAGGCAATTCTGAACGAGATATTTGGTGACGAATCTTGGAAGGCAGAGTTAGGCAAACATCGCCCTTCCCATGAGTTGTATCGTGGCGTTCTGGATTTGTACAAACAGAAGCTGCGTGCTTTACCGAATGTGCGTTATGTATTCGCATTTGAGATGCGTTCGGTTAAAAACACCATTGACTATCATTTGGTGTTTGCGAGTCAGCATTATCTCGGATTGGAAAAAATGAAAGAGGCCATGAAGACGATTGATAAAAGCGGCGAATTCAGTTTTTCTGACGCGCACCTTAATCAATCAAAAATGTTCCGCTTCGATGATCCGACAGAATATAGCGCTCAATTATTTGATCAATTTCGTGGCCGGACGGTAAAGTATCTTGAGTTGCGCGATTACGCGTTGAATGAAAGCCCTTTTATTAATCCGAAGGAGATGCTCAAAGACTTGGAACGGAAAGGCATGATTCAGGTCAACAGCTGCGACCCAAAACGGCGCAAAGGCACATTCAACGAAGAGAAGCTGATTGGCATCACATTTCAACAAGGAATCTAGTGTGACTAAAAAAACGACAATCGAATGGACTGAGCAGACGTGGAACCCAACCACGGGCTGCACGAAAGTGTCGCCTGGTTGCAAGCACTGCTACGCCGAGGTCATGGCAACTCGTCTAAAGGCCATGGGTGCTAGAGGTTATGAAAACGGATTCAGCCTCAGCATTTTGCCCGAGCGTTTGGAGCAGCCATTGATGCGGCGCAAACCTACGACATACTTCGTTAACTCGATGAGTGATTTGTTCCATAAGGACATTCCTTTCAAGTTTCTCGATCAGGTTTTTGATGTGATCAAACGAACACCCCAACATACTTACCAAATATTGACCAAGCGATCAGCCAGGATGCTCAAGTATTTCTCTTCGCGAGGACGTGAGGTGCCTGACAATGTATGGCTAGGGGTTTCTGTGGAGAATAGGCAGTACGGCCTTCATAGAGTTGATGACCTACGTGAAATTAAAGCAGGCATTCGATTTTTATCTGTTGAACCACTGCTTGATGATATTGGCGAAATTAATCTCAATGGAATCCACTGGGTAATCGTCGGCGGTGAGTCTGGCCCAAAGGCAAGGCCAATGAAAGCAGAGTGGGTTGAGTCTATTAAAGATCAATGCGATCAAGAAGGCGTGGCGTTCTTCTTCAAACAATGGGGCGGATGGGGGGCGGATGGAAAGAAGCGGGTGAAGAAAAGTAATGGACGCCTTTTTGCCGGAAGGACGTGGAATGGGATGCCCAGCTTGGAGTTCAGGTAACTAGACAGCCAATACTATTAGCAAACTGTTGGGGCATCGATTAATTGACAACAATGCAAATGATTTTGTGGACACCGAGCCTCGTAAGCTAGTTAAAAGGGTGAGTTAAAAAATAACAAGCGGACATCCGGGCACCCCGAACCGACAGCCATTACCGCAATGGCCGATTATGCAGCCTCCTACAGCAAACGCGCTGACCGATTCCATCGTCCACGAAGCGAAAGTGCATCATCGCAATTTGACTGCTACACAGCGGTCGGTCGCCGCAGAAAGCAACGGGTCGGAGACGGCACTGAACCAATTTGAGAAATGTTTAACTTTCGTTAATCGCCCAGATGCGCCCGCTGTACTCGCCGCTGCGCAAATTGTTGAAGGCTATTTCCTGCTCGTCACTTCCCGGTCCAGTTCCCCGCTGGCCAGCTTGGTTTCGTATTCTGCCAATGCACTTTTTACCTTGCCACTCAACACATACAAACCGACCAGGTTGGGGAAGGCCATCGAGAGCACCAGCAGGTCGGTGAAATCCACCAGATTGGAAGCGCTTGCCACCGAGGCGACAACAACGAAGCCGATGAAGATGGCCTTGTACAGAATCGAATAGCGTTCGCCGAACAGATAGACCCAGCAACGTTCGCCATAATATGACCAGGAAATCGCGGTGCTGTAGGCGAACAACACAACAGACAGGGCGAGGATGGCGGGGAACCAGTCGGAAACGGTGGCAAAGGCAACGGAAGTCAGGGTTGCTCCCTGACTGGCGGCGCGGATCGATTCATATTCCGGCGCGTTGTAGACACCGGTGATGACGATTACCAGTGCGGTCATGGTGCAGATCACCACGGTGTCGATGAACGGCTCGTACAGCGCGACCAGTCCCTGCCGCACCGGATATTTAACCGAAGCCGCAGAGTGGGCGATGGCAGCGGAACCCAAGCCTGCCTCGGACGAGAACGCCGCGCGTTTAAACCCTTGCACCAGTGCGCCCACCATGCCGCCCGCCACGGCGATGGGCGAGAACGCCTCCAGCACGATCTTGCCCAAGGCATCCGGCACCAGCGCCGCATTGCTGACGATGATCCACAGGCAGGCACAGACATAGATGATGACCATGGACGGCACGACCGCTTCCGCCACGTGCGCGATGCGGCGCAGGCCGCCGATGATGACCAGACCAATGGCAATTGCCATCAGCAAGCCGTAGGCAATTGGTATTTCACGAAAGAATTCAATCTGCGTCTGTACCGCACCCATTGATTGGCTGACTTGGAACGCGCTACCCGCTCCAAAAGAACCCAGGATGGTGAACAGGGCAAACAGAATTGCCAGGGTCTTGCCAGTGCGCGGTACGCCTTTTTCCGCCAGCCCTTTGGATAGATATTCCATGGCGCCGCCCATCAGGCGGCCGTCCGGCCTGACCTCGCGATACATCTGTGCCAGGCTGGCCTCGGTGAATTTGGTGCTCATGCCGAGCAGTCCGGCGATGATCATCCAGAACGTCGCGCCCGGCCCGCCGATGGAAATGGCAATCGCCACACCGGCAATATTGCCCAGCCCGACCGTGGCCGACAGCGCGGTGGACAAGGCTTGAAAGGAGGTCACTTCGCCCCGGTCATCCGCCGTGTGGTACTTGCCGCGAATCACCCGGAACGCGTGGCGCATCATGCGCAGATTGACAAAATTGAAGCGGAACGTGAGAAACACCGCAGCCACAATCAGCCAGGCCACAATCAGCGGCATAGACGGCTCACCGGGAAAGATATCGAAGAAGATGACCTGCGCCAGCAATCCGTTAACCGTACCGAACATCGTGTCCAAGGCGGCATCAGCCGCGCATGCCGCTTGCGACATACCGCACAACAACAGCCCGGCCGCTATTTTTCGCGCTCTCCCCATCGTTCCGCTCCGCCAGATCATGAGTGCCGATTAGAACCCGAAGCGACCGCGGGTTCAAGTATTGCGCTGTGCTCCACTGCTTTCAGGCGACAAAAAAGCCGGCGCAAGCCGGCTTTTTTGGGTTGCCTTGGCGATTACAAGGCCAAGATGAAGTCAATCAGCTCCTTGACGTCGGCATCGCTGGCCTTGGGAGTGGCAGGCATCGGCATCTTGCCCCAAACACCGCTGCCACCCTTCTTGATCTTCGTGGTCAAGTGGGCCACAGCACCGGCATCGCCCTTGTATTTCGCAGCAACATCCTTCCAACCCGGTCCAACCACCTTCTTGTCTATGGCGTGGCAAGCGGTACAGTTGTTCTTTTTGGCCACGGCCGGCATATCTGCAGCCATTGCGGAACCGGCAATCATCAGACCTGCTGCAACTGCCATGCTGATAACGATAGATTTCATGTTTTCTCCATTATTCAAGTTGTACTTCGCGATAAAACGAGCGGAGCGCTTGCCCCGACCGCATGCTAAAAACCCGCTTTAACAGCAAACCACTGGCGGTGCGCTGATAACGCCGTGGATACGCTCCGGGTTGACGTCTTATTCAAGATTCAGAATGTATCTTGCCAATTGGGCTCTTTGTTCCGCGCCCAATCCGGGTTGGGCTGGCATTGGCACCGCACCCCACACTCCGCCGCCGCCCTTGGTGATCTTGTTTTCCAGAAAAGTCTGCGCACTTCCGTCACCGCGATATTTGGCGGCCACCGCCCTGAATGCCGGCCCCACCACTTTCTTGTCCAGCGCATGGCAGGCGAAACAGTTGCTCTTGCGTGCAAGCGCCATGGCCGCCTCATCTGCATCAACGGCTGTCGCTGCCCGGGCAGCGACAGCAGGTGCAACTATCGTTTCGGCCGGTTTTGACGTCACGGGTTGAGATTTTTCACCCTGACATCCGGCCAGTGTGAGCAATCCACACAGAATCCATAAATTATTCATGTTGTTTCCCCATCTGGTTTTCATCGCCACTTTGCAGCCATCCCAGCAAATAGGACCACTGCGCCAATTCGCGCTGCGCCTGTGAGGGCGGCAGATCAAACAGGGTCTTGCCCTCGAACCCGGCAGAGACATAAGCCTGTGTCTCGCGCAGATAAGCCAGCACCGGCAAATCCAGTCCCTGCAGAAATTGTTCCAGCGTCAGTGCCGCGCGCGTGCGCGGGTCCATGCGCATCCCCACCACTCCAACGAATATCTTGCCTTTGCGCACCATCTTTTCGTGGTGCAATACTTGCAGAAAATCACGGCTCGCCTGAATATCAAACGCCGACGGCGCAATCGGCACGATGACCCGATGCACCAGCTTCAATGCATGTTCGAGATTCTTGCCGTGCAACCCTGCCGGTGAGTCGATCACCAGACTGTCGAGCGGTGCACTGCGCCCGCCGTCCGACTGCATCAGTTCGATACCCGGCAGTTCAAGCGGACGCGACGCCAGCCATTGGGTCGCGGATTTTTGCCGGTCCAAGTCGAGGATTGCCACCCGCTTCCCCTGCGCGGCGAGATAGCCCGCAATGTTGGTGGACAGCGTGGTTTTGCCGCTACCGCCTTTCGGATTCGCAATCAGTATGGCTTGCATGATTTCACCCCGCGATACGATAAACCGCCTTTGGCCGCCGATGAACACGGATTTTCACGGATGAAAACAAAACCGGACGGTTTCATCAGCGTGTTATCGGTGTTTATCCGTGGCTAATAAATTCTTTGAATCATTCTTCCACCAGCGACACGTCGCGTACCGCGCCCTTGTCGGCCGAAGTCACCATGGCCGCGTAAGCGCGCAACGCAGCCGACACCTTGCGCGGGCGCTCGGTGGCCGGTTTCCATGCCTGCTTGCCTTTGGCTTCCATCGCCGTGCGCCGCTGCGCCAGTTCGGCATCACTGATCGCCAGATTGATGCGGCGATTGGGGATGTCAATCTCGATACGGTCGCCCTCCTGCACCAGACCGATGGCGCCGCCGCTGGCCGCTTCCGGAGAGACATGGCCGATACTCAAGCCCGAGGTGCCGCCGGAGAATCGTCCGTCAGTCAGCAATGCACAGACTGTGCCCAGTCCTTTGGATTTCAGATAGGACGTCGGATACAACATCTCCTGCATCCCCGGCCCGCCCCGTGGTCCCTCGTAACGGATCACCACCACGTCACCCGCCACAACCTGATCAGCCAGAATGGCGGCGACCGATGCATCCTGACTCTCGAAAACGCGCGCCCGTCCGCTGAATTTCAGGATGCTGTCATCCACACCCGCTGTCTTTACGATGCAACCGTCTGCGGCGATGTTGCCGTACAGCACCGCCAATCCACCGTCGGTGGAATAGGCGTGAGCGTTGTCGCGGATGCAACCGCCGGCACGATCGATATCCAGCCCGGGGTAGAGCATGGATTGCGAGAAGGCGATGGTGGTAACGATGCCGCCGGGTGCCGCACGGAAGAATTTTTTGACCTCTTCACTTTGGGTTTGGGTGATGTCCCACTGCCTGATTCCGTCGCGCAACGTCTTGCTGTGTACCGTGCCGACTTCGCCGTGCAGTAATCCGGCACGATCCAGCTCGCCCAAAATGGCGGCGATGCCGCCGGCACGATGCACGTCTTCCAGGTGATATTCGGACGACGGCGCGACCTTGCATAACGTCGGCACATGGCGCGACAGGCGATCCATATCCCGCATGGTGAAATCCACGCCCGCTTCATGCGCGACCGCCAGCAGATGCAGCACGGTATTGGTCGAGCCGCCCATCGCGATATCCAGCGTCATGGCATTCTCAAAGGCTTCGAAAGTGGCAATGCTGCGCGGCAGCACTGCGGCATCGTCCTGCTCGTAATAACGTTTGCACAACTCGACGATGGTGCGCCCGGCACGCAGGAACAACTGTTTGCGTTCGGCGTGCGTAGCCACCAGAGAACCGTTCCCGGGCAGCGACAGCCCCAGCACCTCGGTCAGACAGTTCATCGAGTTGGCGGTGAACA